>JAGATB010000035.1 GCA_017621495.1 Clostridia bacterium | reverse complement strand
TTACAAAATCATCTTATACGGAGATATGGCAAGATAAATGACGATATGCAGAAAACCTTGATTTTAAGCCATTTTCGCGAGGTTTTATAAACACTTGCGCGGGCTTATAAGAAGATTTCCGTCTATCAAATCAATAAAAAATATCCATTTGCATATTGTCTTTTTTTATAAAACGTGATACCATATTTACAGTCTATAAAAGGAGATTGAATATATGGTATTAACCCCAAAATTACCAAGTCGAAAAAATCATAGATTAAAAGAATATGACTACGGTTCAGCAGGGTATTATTATGTTACGCTTTGCACCAAAAACAGAGATAACCTTTTATCAACCATAATATCATCGGATACCGTAGGGAGCGACGAGGGCGTCGCTCCGTTACTAACGGAATTAGGTTCGAAAGTATCCGACTGTTGGCACAATATTGCAAGATTAAATGATAATATTGAAATTGACAAATTTGTAATTATGCCTAATCACATACATGGGATAATTATAATAAAAAATAATGAGTCTGCAGAAAATATTCGAAAGATATATGGATTCGAAATTGCGGAGCGACGAGGGCGTCGCTCCCTACAAGGGTTGATGAAAGATTTTAAATCGGTTACAACCAGAATATATAAGAAGCATTTTAATGGTGAGCACTCTTTATGGCAGGATTCATATTTTGAAGAGATTATACGAAATCAACAACATTATAACAGCATTTGGAAATACATTGATGATAATCCTGCGAAGTGGGAGCTCGACAAATATTATAAATAATTATAGATATTTTTATAGGAAAGTCAGTTATATCATATTACAAAACCCCTGCATCAGTGTTAAAGCTGATACAGGGGTTTTCAAAATTAAAGATTATTCTGTGTAAATCTCCATGAGTCTGCACACATCTGTGCTATATCCAGCTCTGCCTTCCAGCCGAGCTCTGTGAAGGATTTTTCTGTGTCTGCGTAGCATTCCGGGATATCTCCGGCTCTTCTGGGAGCTATCTCATATTTTAAGGTCTTACCGCAGGCTTTTTCGTAAGCGTGGAGTATCTCCAGCACGCTGTAGCCTGTGCCTGTACCCAGGTTATATGTATTCACACCTGTGCATGAGTTAGCTTTCTCCAGGGCTTTTACGTGACCCTTGCTGAGGTCTACTACGTGTATGTAGTCTCTTACACCGGTACCGTCCTTGGTGGGGTAATCGTCACCGAATACATTGAGGTGATCCAGCTTACCTATGGCAACCTGAGCTATATATGGTACCAGGTTGTTTGGTATACCGTTGGGGTTTTCGCCTATGAGACCGCTTGCGTGTGCACCGATGGGGTTAAAGTATCTGAGCAGTACTATGGACCACTCATTGTCTGATACGTGTAAGTCTGTGAGTATATCTTCTATCATGAGCTTGGTGCTTCCGTAGGGGTTGGTAGTAGAACGGGGGAAATCCTCCTTAATCGGAACTGTGTGGGGATTGCCGTATACTGTAGCAGAAGAGCTGAATACCAGCTTTTTGCAGCCGTATTTTGCCATAGTTTCGCACAGTACCAGAGTGCTTAGTATATTGTTGTGATAATATCTTAACGGAATTTGTACCGATTCACCTACAGCCTTGAGACCTGCAAAGTGAATTACAGCGTCAATCTTATTTTCTTCAAAGATTTTTTCCACTGCTTCTTTGTTTACCAGATCCTCCTCATAGAATTTAACGTCTTTGCCCGTAATCTGCTTGATTTTGTCTATGCTGTCTCTCTGTGAGTTGCAAAGGTTATCGATTATTGCAACTTCGTATCCTGCATCGAGGAGCTCAACGCAGGTGTGACTTCCTATAAATCCTGCACCGCCTGTAACTAAAATCATGTAATTACTTCCTTTCTGTATATAATTTGTCATACACCCTAAGTATACATCAAAACCTCAATAATTTCAAGTAGAAATATATTTTATTTTACAATGTGTAAAAAAATTATTAATTTTTTAATTTAAGGGTAGATTTTTGCGGCATTTTGTTGCATAATATAATATGAGGATTTATATCAAAAGACATTTTATACACTTCGGAGGTTTTGAATATGAAGTATTTAGTTATTTTAGGCGATGGTATGGCAGATTACAAGGTAGACGAGCTCGGCGGCAAAACTCCGCTTGAGTGTGCTCATAAGCCTTGTATAGACTATATGGCAAAGCACGGTGAGACCGGTCATGTAAAAAATGTACCCTCAACGCTTTCTCCCGGAAGTGATGTTGCCAATTTGGCGGCTATGGGATACGACCCGGTGAAGTATTATTCCGGCCGTTCACCGCTGGAAGCAGTCAGCGTCGGCGTAGATATGAAGGATACAGACATAATCTTCCGCTGCAATCTTGTTACGGTTTCCGATGAAGAGGATTACGCAGAAAAGACGGTAGTAGACCACAGCTCGGATGAGATAACCACCGAGGAGGCAAGGGAGCTTATAGCGGCTGTTAATGAAGCATTTGCAGATGATAAGTTTTCATTCTATCCGGGTGTAAGTTACCGCCATATTATGGTGTGGGATAATGGTCCCTATGACTTTACCCTTACACCACCTCATGATATATTGGAGCAGAAGGTAAAGGATTACATACCCAAGGGTGAGGGCAGTGAGCTTATATATGATATGATGGTAAAGAGCTACGATATTTTAAACAACCACCCTGTTAATATTGCCAGAGCCGAAAGGGGCTTAAGAAAGGCAAACTCCATATGGATATGGGGTGAGGGTAAGAAACCGCTTCTCTCGGACTTTAAGGAGCAATACGGTCTTAAGGGTACGGTCATAAGTGCGGTGGACCTTATAAAGGGTATAGGTATGTGTGCCGCTATGGATGTAGTTGAAGTAGAGGGAGCTACAGGCAATGTACACACTAACTTCAAGGGCAAAGCCGACGCAGCATTAAAGGCGATAGCAGACGGCAGTGATTATGTTTATATTCACATGGAAGCTCCCGATGAATGCGGTCACAGGCACGAGATAGAAAACAAGGTAAAATCCATAGAATTAATAGATGAGAAGGTTGTAGCTTATATTAAGGAAGCACTGGACAGAGACGGTGTGGATTATCGCATGTTAATCCTGCCCGATCATCCCACTCCCCTTAAGCTTCGCACTCACACCAGAGACAGTGTACCCTATATAATCTACGACAGCACCGATGAAAAGACAAATGATGTAACCATGTACAGCGAAGATGAAGCCAAAAAGAGCGGTATCCTTATAGAGGAAGGTCATAAGCTCATGGAGCGCTTTATCAAATAATAAAAAAGCGAGGGAAACTTATGAATATTATAGGCAAAGACCCTGCAAAAAGTCTCATAACTCTGGCATATACCATACTTGTGATAATGGTGGTTTTATTTGTACTGCCCAAGGCAGTTTCGTGCATATTACCATTCTTTTTTGCATGGGTTATAAGCCTCATAATAAAGCCCGTAGCAAGTCTCCTTAGGAAGCTTCATATCCCCGGAAGGCTGGCGGTTATAATCTCTATGCTTGTGGTAGTGGGGATTTTGTGTGGTGTTATTTATGGCATATCCGGGGTGCTCGTTAATGAAATCAAAACAGTGGTAAATATGTTTAAGGACACCAGGGACGGCTTACCTGTCTTTGTATGGGAGTTTATAGAGGTATTGCCGGGAGGGCTGCAGTCCGGCGCTGTCAAGCTTGTGGAGTACATCCGTTCCGATGCCCAAGGGCTGCTGATGCCTGCCATTAAAACTGCATTACCGAAGCTCGGCGGAGCCGCAGGCAAAATTCCCGGTGCATTGGTTTTCACCATAGTATTTCTCATGGCACTGTATTTTTTCAGTTATGATTTTTCGGGATTTACCGGGGAGCTTAAGAAGTTTATTTCCGAGGATAAGATTACATATCTCAGACATATACGAGACAGCTTTTCAAAGGCATTCGGGGGATATGTGAAGGCACAGCTCATTATAATGGGTGTGGTTTTCTGCGAATTGCTTACGGGATTTTTGATACTCGATATCAAGCTCTCCGTGCTGCTGGCATTGCTTATAAGTATAATAGATGCCATACCGATTTTGGGTACGGGCATTATCCTCAATCCCTGGGCGGTATTTTGCCTGATACAAGGCAATTTCACACAGGCTGTGGGGCTGGTATGTATGTATCTCATAGTACTGCTTACCAGGCAGTTTATAGAGCCCAGAGTGCTCAGCGGTCAATTGGGTACTCATCCTCTTATCACACTTATATCCATGTATGCAGGACTCAAGCTCATAGGTGTGATAGGCATGATTATGGGGCCGCTTGTAGCCATTATAGTAATCAATGTGATTAAAATAAATAAAGAATCAAATCAAAACATTGAATTTACGGAGGTAAATGAAAATGACAGTAAATAATACCATAGTAATTGTAGATGATGACAAGAATATCTGCGAGCTTGTAAGACTGTATCTTACCAAGGAAGGTTTTGAGGTTAAGTGTGCGTATGCCGGCAGGCAGGCTTTAAAGCTTATAGAAGCGGAGAAGCCCGCGGCAGTCATACTGGATGTGATGCTGCCGGAAATTGACGGCATAGAGGTGTTGAAGCAGATACGTCAGACAAGCAAAATCCCTGTGATAATGCTCACTGCAAAGGGTGAGACCATAGACAAGGTGCTCGGCCTTGAGCTGGGTGCAGATGACTATGTGGTAAAGCCATTTGAGCCCAAGGAGCTCATCGCCAGACTGAAGGCGGTGCTCAGGAGGAGCGAATCTGCACTTGAGGACGACGGTGAAATCACCTTTGACAAGCTCAGTATCAACATGAGTACATACGAGCTTAAAATCGACGGTACAGTGATGGAAATCCCTCCAAAGGAGCTTGAACTTTTGAATTATCTGTGCAAGCACCCCAATAAGGTGTTTACTCGTGACCAGCTTTTGGACGAGGTGTGGGGTTACGAATATTTCGGAGATTCCAGAACTGTAGATGTACATGTGAAACGTCTCAGAGAAAAGGTAGAAGGTGTGAGCGATAAGTGGTCGCTTAAAACTGTATGGGGTGTAGGCTACAAATTTGAGGTGAAGTAGTTTGAGGAAAAGTTTATTCGGCAATCTCATCATAGGCAGCTTTCTGGTGATAGGTATCATACTCGTAACCATAACCGTGTATTTTACTACGTACATGGAGAGCTTTGCTATACGCGAAAAGGCGAGACTGCTGGAGAGCAATGTTGATGATATAGAGGATGCTACGTACTTCGCACTTACCAATCAGAGCGAAGTGATGGATATAATGTTTCAGAATATTATAGACACCGTAAGCTCCAATACCCAGTCCTCTGTCACGGTGTTTGACAACAATGGATTCATGCTTGCCACCTCCGGCAAGAAGCTCAACAGAACTTCTTTTGAAAAAGTGAGTGACGTGGTGAGCAAGCCCGTGCTTAAGGGCGAATCCATAGTCACTATGGATGTATACCGTGATAAAAGCGGTGAGAAGATACTTACCGTAGGTGCACCGCTCATTCATGATAACGAAATATACGGCGGAGTGATGTTTAATCAGCTGGTACCGGACGTGATGAGCATGTATGATTTTGTATCTCACCGCATGATAGTGATGATAATAATAGCCATGGTGATGGCGGGAATATTATTTTATGTGCTGTCACTTAGGATTACAAGCCCTATCAGTAAGATGAATGCGGCTGTTATAGAGTTCTCCAAGGGTAACTTTGCCAACAAGGTACACTACACTGCCGACAATGAGTTCGGTGAGCTTGCCAAAAATATAAATATGATGGCGGCATCTTTAGACAATCTGGAGAATTTGAGAAAAGGCTTTATCTCAGACGTATCCCATGAGCTTCGTACACCTCTTACCACAATTTCCGGATTCGTAGAGGGTATACTGGACGGCACCATACCGGAGGAGACCAGAGATGAATATCTGGAGGTAGTCCTCTCCGAATCCAAGAGGCTGTCAAGGCTTATCACCAGCCTTTTGCAGGTATCACGTATGGAGAGCGGAGAAGCCAAGCTTGATAGGTCGGATTTTGACTTAAATGAGCTTGCCAGGGTTTCCCTGCTTAAGTTTGAGATGATGATAACAAGTAAAAATATAGATGTATCTCTTAACATAGGTGAGGGCAGACTAATGGTGAATGCCGACAAAGACAATATAACACAGGTATTCATAAACCTCATAAACAATGCGGTGAAATTCACTCCCGAAGGCGGCAGTATATCTATAGAAATTGAAGAAAAAAGAGACAAAGCCGTGATAAATATAATCAATACAGGTCATGGTATAGAGTCGGATAAACTGCAGTTCATATGGGACAGATTTTATAAAACGGACAAATCCCGCAGTGAAGACCGCACGGGTATGGGACTGGGACTTTATATAGTAAAAAGAATTCTCGATATGCACAATGAAAATATACAGGTTCAGAGCAGGGTAGATGAGTTCACCAAATTTACGTTTACACTGGCAAAATCAAAGAATTCAGGAATTTAAAATTTTTTCATATCTAATTCATAGTTTATTCAAAAACATGTGATATTATATAATTACAGAAAGCGAGAAAAGGAGTGTTAAAGATGGATGATTACAAATGGTTCAAGGACGATTTTGAGAATAATATAGACTCTGCGAAATCTCAGTCAAATGCTTCGTCCGGCGAAAGTGCATCTTCTTCATATACGTACAATTCATACAACACACAAGACAGCGGTAACTATACTTACAGTCAGTCTCAAGGTGCAGACTTCAACACTTCGGGTGCAGATTATCAGAGTGCGTCCGCATATAATACCTACACCGCAGACACAGACGCCACTTTCTATAATACCAATATCAAAAAGAAAAAAAAAAGACGCGTACCCCTGTATGCTGCGGCTATTGCTGTAGTGCTTACGGCTGCGATATCGGTCTCCGGTGCGGTATACGGTCCTAAGCTTGTGGCAAAACTTCAGGATAGTGTTTCCTTCGGAGAGCAGAAGCAGACCACTGACAGCAAAAAGCCCACCAAGGGCTCTGCTATAGTGGCTCAGGCGGTGGCAGACAGCGAGGGCAATAAAGCCCTGACTACCCCGGAGATAGTAGATAAGGTGGGTCCTGCCGTTGTGGGTATCATAAACACAGCTGATGTGCCTTCATACGGCTTCGGATTTGGCTTTTACGGTAATGGCGGCACCACAGAACAGCAGAGCAGCGGTTCGGGTGTTATCATAAGTGAGGACGGTTATATAGTGACCAACAATCACGTTATAGAGGGTGCTAACTCCCTTACGGTTATATTAAATACCGGTGATGAATACAGCGCCAAGCTCATAGGCAGAGACTCCAGGACAGATTTGGCAGTGCTCAAGGTAGATGCTGAGAACCTCACCTTTGCTCAGTTTGGCAAGAGCTCGGATTTGAGAGTAGGTGATACAGCTATTGCAATCGGTAACCCCCTGGGTCAGGAATTTGCCGGAACTACCACACAGGGTATCATAAGCGGTCTCAACAGAAGTGTGACTATAGATAATAAGACACTTAATCTTATACAGACAGACGCTGCAATTAATCCAGGTAACTCGGGCGGTGCACTTGTAAATGCATACGGTCATCTGATAGGTATCAATACAGCCAAGATATCCTCGGATACTCTTGAAGGCTTAGGATTTGCTATACCGATAGATGAAGCCAAGCCGATTATCAGTGACCTAATAGACAGCGGATACGTAACCGGCAGACCTATCATAGGTATAGGCGGCAGAGCGGTTACAGAGGAGGATGCCGAGGCATATAACCTCAAGGTGGGTGTGTATGTGTCCAGTATGACTCCCGATTCACCGGCATATATGGCGGGTGTCAAAATAGGTGATATCATCGTTGAATGTGACGGCAAGAAGGTAACAACTGTTGAGGAAATCAACGAGATAAAAAATAAAATGCAGCCCGGCGATGAAATGAAAATCAAGGTTTACCGTCAGGGCAAATACAGAGATATAACTCTCGTACTCGGTGAAGAGATACCGAGCGCAGAATAAAACAGCTTATTCCCAATAGTCTTGTCGGGCATTGAGCACTGTGGTTATGAGAGACATGAGCACGGTGTTCAATGCCTGAACATAGACTTTATCCCCTTTCTTTTTCCTCGCTCCCTAATTTGGTGGGAGCGAGGTTTTTTAAAGAAAAATTATAAAACATTTGACTTTTTGGGTTGAAAGTCGTATAATAATATTAAAATAGGATATAAAATATGACAGGAGCCTATATAGGAGGTGTTTATATGACATTATATGAAAGCTTGTTAATGAATTTTGGATATAATGAACCTATCTTTGTTACAGAGATATTATTCAAGGATTATTCCAGACCATGGATTTATAAGGAATTGAATAAACTATGTGCAGAAAAGAAACTTATTCGTTTTGATAAGGGTATATATTACATTCCAAAAGAAACAATTTTTGGTAAGACACTTCTTAATCCTGAAAAGGTTATAGAAAAAAAGTATATAAGGTCTGATAGTGAAATTTTTGGATTTTATAGCGGTCAGACACTTTTAAATCAGTTTGGTATGTCTACACAAATGCCTAATATAATAGAAATATGCACCAATAATGAATCATCAAAAATTCGGGATGTGGATATTGCTCATGTAAAGGTGAGACTGCGTCGCAGCAAGATTGATGTAACCAAAGAGAATGAAGCTGTATTACGTTTTCTGGAATTAATGAATTACGTTATACCCGGCAATATGGATCAATTTCAGAAGTCTGCACTTAAACGGTATGTAAATGAGAACAAAATAACAAGAGAAGACATTACACGGTATGCACCTGTATTCCCAGATAAAGTGATGAGAAATTTGATAGAAAGTGAAGTGATATATAGTGTTACACAATGATAAAGAAATATTTGAACAAGTAGTTCTAAAAACATCAGAGACTCTCGGTGTGGATACAAGCATTGTTGAGAAAGATTATTTTGTAACACTGTTTTTACAAAAAATATCTTCTCAATTACCTACTAT
Source organism: Clostridia bacterium (assembly GCA_017621495.1). Classification (GTDB taxonomy): domain Bacteria; phylum Bacillota; class Clostridia; order UMGS1810; family UMGS1810; genus RGIG8748. The sequence goes on along the minus strand of JAGATB010000035.1, from coordinate 33,952 downwards.
AATATTTAAGGGTGGAACATCTCTGTCAAAATGTCACAAACTAATTAAGCGCTTTTCAGAAGATATAGACTTGAATATTGAGTGTGAGACAAAGCCTACAGAAGGGCAAAGAAAAAAATTAAAAAAGACAATAATATCCATTATTGAGGATTTAGGACTCCAATTAAATAATTCGGACAATATCAGAAGCAGGAGAGATTTTAATAGGTATATTATTGATTTTCCTGCTATGTTTAGAGCATCTTCACTAAAACAACATTTAATAGTGGAAACAGCAGTTTATATAAAGGCATATCCTAACAATACTATGCAAGCTGCAAGTATGATTTATGAATTTTTGTCAGAAAACGGTTTTCATGACTTAATATCAAAATACAACCTGGAGCCTTTTAAATTAATGGTACAGTCTGCAGAAAGGACATTTGTAGATAAAGTTTTTGCTATTTGTGATTATTACCTTGATGGGAGAATTAATGAACATTCAAGACATTTATATGACTTGTATAAATTACTTGATGTAGTTTGTATAGATGACAATTTGAGAGAGCTTGTTATATCTGTTCGTGAGGAAAGAAAAATCCATAAAACCTGTCTTTCTGCTCAGGATAATATAAATATCAATGACTTACTTAATGAAATAATAGAGAAATCAATTTATAAAAGTGATTATGAATCGATTACAGAATTGTTGTTGTTTGAAAAGGTTTCCTATGATGAGGTAATACAAGGTATTAAAAGGATATATGAAAGCAAACTGTTTTAAAATATTATTTAATTTATTTTGTAACATCTAAAACTGTTTTATGTACGAAAAGTTTTACTATAGTGTGAGGTGATAATACCCATGAAGAAAAGAATTGAAAAAAAGCCGTTTAAGCCGCTGAGAATGTTTCATATGTCAATTGATGATATGAACATGCTCACAAGTGTACATCATCATACCGCCATAGAGATATCATGCGTTATCTCCGGCAAAGGTGTGGTAGAGTCTGCACGAGGGGAATTTGAATTTGAAACCGGTGATGTGATGATGTTTTCACCTAATGATAAGCACCGTGTCAAAAATTATACAGATAGTATTGATATACTTTGTCTGCATTTTGAACCCCATTATATATGGTCTGTAGACAGTGGATTTTCTGACACCAATCTGCTGAGTACATTTCTAAACAGAAACGATAAATTCCAAAATCGCCTTGATAAAAAGCATGCAGATTATGTTTATCCTCGTGTTGTGGCATGTGAGACGGAGCTAATTAACCTTGATGAGGATTATGAAGCTGCCATAAAGGCAAATATTGTGCATGTATTATTATACTTGCTAAGGTATTGCGGATATGTGAAAAAACATAAAATGTCGTCAAGTCGATTATATAACCTTGAGAACTTAAAGCATTCTATGGAGTACATAGATTCGCATCCGGAGACGGATTTGGACCTGGATGTCATAGCACAGGAGGCGAATATGAGCCGTTCGTACTTCTGCACTGTGTTTAAGCGGTACAACGGTATAAAGCCTTGGGATTATATAACTATAAAGCGCATAGATAAGGCTATAATGCTTCTGGGTATGTCCGGTGACAAAAAACTCAACATTGCCTTTGACTGTGGGTTCCATAATACGGCTAATTTTTATCGGGCTTTTAAAAAAATTACCGGTAAGGCTCCCGGCGATTATGAATCGGGCTTGTAATAAGTATTGTGAAAAGCTACAATTAGCAATGCATAAAAATGGATTTATGCATTGCTTTTTTGCATAAATCTTAAAAATGCCGAAAAGTTTGTACTTAAAATTCCAAACAGTTGACAAAAACGATTATTTGGGATATAATTCTAATTGTATCTATATTAATATAAAGGAGATTTTTAAAATGAAAAGATTATTATCATTGGTTTTAGTAGTTGCACTTGTATTGTCTTGTGCAGTGCTTTTTACCGCATGCGGTGACAAAGATGTTGCTAAAAATGAACAGTCTGATAATGGTGCTGTTGAAAATGAACAGTCCGAGAAGAAAGACAATGCTGTGTTCAAGATGGGCACAAATGCTGCATTCCCTCCTTATGAGTACAAAGAGGGTGAAGAGTTCAAGGGAATAGACGTTGAAATCGCAACAGCTATCGCTAAAGAACTTGGTGGCAAGCTTGAAATCGTTGATATGGAATTTGACTCAATCATTACTTCTGTTCAGAAGGGTGAGGTTGATTTCGGTATAGCCGGTATGACTGTTACTGATGAGCGTAAGGAAGAGGTTGATTTTACTTCCAGCTATGCTACAGGTGTACAGGTGGTTATAGTTCCCGAGGGTTCCGATATAGCTACTCTTGATGACCTCGAAGGCAAAAAGATTGGTGTACAGCTGGGTACTACAGGTGACATCTATGCCAAAGATGATTACGGCGAAGATCATGTAGTAAGCTATTCAAAGGGTGCAGATGCAGTTATCGCATTAAAGGGCGGTGACGTTCAGGCTGTAATTATTGACAATGAACCCGCTAAGGCATTTGTTGCAGAAAATGAAGGTCTTAAGATTCTTGAAACAGAATACGCTATCGAAGATTATGCTATAGCTGTAGCTAAAGATAATTCCGAGCTTCTCGATGATATCAACGACGCTCTCGAAAAGCTTACAGAAGATGGTACTATAGATGAAATCATCGCTAAGTACATTAAGGCTGAATAATATTTACGAATTATAAAATTATGCTGCAAGGATAGGTCGTTACTGTTCTTGCAGTATATTTTATTGTAATGAAGGATTGTGAATTTATGACTAAGAAGAGAGTAATTTCAGGTGTTGCTGCAGCGGTTTTGATTTGTTTACTGGTATCGTGGTGCTTCTTTGAAGTGCGCACTGCTACCAAAGCAACCGAGATAAGCATGCAGGATGCCGAGACGGTATTGAATGAACAGTTTGACAAGGCAGCTGTTACAAAGTCACTTAAATATATAGCAGACAATAACTACATAAAAGTTAAAAATATATCATACGGCGATGAAAAGGATGTTATACTTGACTGTACTGTGAAAACCTTGGCAGTCCATGAGAGCGTAGCAGATGATTATGATTCCTATCTTGATGCAGAAGTGAAAAAGAAAAACGGCACTATGTTTAAATCATCCCTTGATTTCAAGATGGAATTTGAGAAAGACATCCTGGCAGCACTTGAAAAATCACCCAAAGTTACAAAGGAAGCAAAGTTAAAACTCTATGATACCAAAGATGGCTTCAAAATTTATGCAGATGATGCTTCTATAAATACAGTCTTTGGCGGTACTATTGATATCAAGAATGAAGTAAGTACAATCAAGACTGTGAAAGTTCCGACTTTGGATGGTGGTACTGAAGAGAAGAAGATACAGTCTACCAATGTCAATAAGGGATTCATAGAGTGCTTTGAAGCAAGAGTTACTTCCGCTAAACCCGAGACAGCGCAAGGTATAGTGAAAATCTGGAACAGTGTTAAAAAGGATTTTGAAATTAACTTTTTGCGTCATGACAGATGGAAAACTATCTTTAAAGGACTCTGGGTTACTATAAAGCTTACGTTTTGTGCACTTATTATAGGTATAATACTCGGTTTTATAGTGGCTTTCGTGCGTTGCACATATCTTAAAAACACAAAGCATGGATTTGTGTTAAAAATACTCAATGCCATATGTCAGTTTTACCTTACAATAATAAGAGGCACTCCTGCTGTAGTGCAGATAATGATAATTTATTTTGTTATCTTTATGCCTTTGGGAGTGGACAAATTTATTGCCGCTGTGGTATGCTTCGGATTTAATTCCGGTGCATATGTAGCCGAGATTGTCCGCGGAGGTATCATGAGCGTGGATGATGGACAGATAGAAGCTGGCAGAAGTCTGGGATTTAATTATATGCAGACCATGCTTTATATAGTATTTCCACAAGCGTTCAAGGCGGTGCTGCCTGCACTTGCCAATGAATTTGTTGTGTTGCTCAAAGAAACTTCAGTCGCATTCTATATAGGACTCGGTGATTTGATGTATGCAGGTAATGCTATACGTTCTGCTACATATAGCCCGTTTATGCCGTTGGTGGCGGTAGCGCTTATATATCTGGTAATGGTTCTCGGACTTTCCAGACTTGTGGGTATACTTGAGAGGAGGCTTAGAAATAATGAAAGATAATTGCCTTATCAGTGTACAGAATTTGAAAAAGTACTATCTTGGCGGCACTGTCAAAGCACTAGATGATGTTTCCATTGATTTTGAAAAAGGAAAGGTAGTAGTAATCATAGGACCTTCCGGCAGTGGTAAATCTACTCTTTTGCGTTCGTTAAATCTTTTGGAGGAGCCTACAGACGGTCATATATTGCTTGAAGATACAGACATTATGGATTCCAAAAATGATATCAACCTTATGAGACGCAAGATGGGTATGGTTTTTCAACAGTTTAATTTGTTTCCGCATCTTACCATAATGCGTAATCTCACCATTGCACCTATGAAACTCCTGAAAATGACTAAGGATGATGCAGAGGCAAAAGCACGTTTGCTTTTGGAGAGAGTAGGACTGGCAGACAGAGCTGATGCATATCCGGCACAGCTGTCCGGCGGTCAAAAGCAGAGAATTGCCATAGTAAGGGCACTTATGATGAATCCTGATGTCATGCTTTTTGATGAGCCAACATCTGCTCTTGACCCGGAGATGGTAGGTGAGGTTCTGGATGTTATGAAAGAGCTGGCTGCCGAGGGAATGACTATGATAGTAGTAACGCATGAAATGGGCTTTGCCAGAGAGGTAGCAGACAGTGTGGTATTTATGGATGGTGGACAACTTATAGAGCAGGGAACACCGGAAGAAATATTCCAAAATCCTCAAAGTGACAGATTAAAAAGCTTTTTGGCGAAACTTATATAGACGTATTAATTTCAGAGTATCCTCGTTACATGGATACTCTGAAAAATCTTAAAAAAATTCCAAAAATGTATTGACAATAAACGTTTAATGTGTTAAAATAGATAAGTCACACGGAGAGGTGTCCGAGTGGTTTAAGGAGCTAGTCTTGAAAACTAGTGATGCGAAAGCACCCAGAGTTCGAATCTCTGCCTCTCCGCCACTTCTTTTTTTGAAAGTAGCATATTTTATTGGGATTATCACCTATTCGGCAGGTGATGATATATACGGAGAAGTACTCAAGAGGCCGAAGAGGCGCCCCTGCTAAGGGTGTAGGTCGGGCAACCGGCGCGAGAGTTCAAATCTCTCCTTCTCCGCCATCCGTATGCACAATCATACGGAACAAAAAACGTAGTGAAATCCACTACGTTTTTTAAAACCATTTATCGGCAAGTTTTTGGCACAATTATTGTATTTTTATTTATTTTTTGCCGTTATCGGCAAAAAATAGCAGGAGGATTGTTGATGATGTATTTATCAGTTTCGGATATAGCAAAAAAATGGAATATGTCAGAACGTACAGTACGAAATTACTGTGCTCAAAACAAAATACCGGGGGCTTTCTTAACGGGCAAGACTTGGAACATTCCCGAAAATGCACAAAAACCCGAAAGAATAAATAAAAAGAGCAATAAACCGCAAAATCTTCTCGAAAGATTAAGAGCAGAGAAAAAGTCTTCCCTTAAAGGAGGTATTTATCATAAAATACAAATAGAGTTTACCTACAATTCAAATCACATAGAGGGCAGTAAATTAACCCACGACCAGACAAGATATATTTTTGAAACTAATACTATTGGTGCGGATAACAGTGCTTTAAATGTTGATGATATTATAGAAACTGCAAATCATTTCAAGTGTATTGATATGATAATTGATAACGCAACATATAAGCTCACAGAAAAGTTTATAAAAGAACTGCACTTTACTTTAAAGTCCGGCACTTCCGATTCAAGAAAAGATTGGTTCAATGTAGGTGAATATAAAAAACTTCCAAATGAAGTCGGCGGAAAAGAAACCGCAAGTCCCGAAACTGTGGCACAAAAAATTAAAGAACTTTTGAAATCTTATAATCAAAAGAACGAACATACTTTGAAAGAAATAATAGATTTCCATTATCAGTTTGAAACTATACATGCATTTCAAGATGGCAATGGTCGTGTGGGCAGACTTATTATGTTTAAGGAATGTCTTAAAAATAATATTGTACCATTTATAATTGATGACAGCATTAAAATGTTCTATTACAGAGGTCTGTCCGAATGGTGTAATGAAAAAGGTTATTTGACTGACACTTGCCTATCAGCACAGGATAAATTCAAAAAGTATTTGGAGTATTTTAAGGTGCCATATGTGGATTAAAATCGTATATTTTGCAAAGCATGGGTGATTGGGATATTAAGAGAAGTCTTAACTTCTCCGCCACAAAAAAGCAAGCATCTGATGATGCTTGCTTTTTTCAGTGTTTATATATTAGACCTCCGATTATTTTTCTATTAATTTATATCCGTTCATGATAATTTCTGTTATTTCTTTTGATTTTACACGCATTCCCACGGATTTAATTACTTTTTTAATCAAATCTTCTGAGAGATCAGGAATATACTTTTTCAGTTTTTCATCATGCTCCATTAATTCATTAAAGAGTTTGATGAGTAAGTCGTTTTTGCGAGTGATATTCTTTGGATAACCTCTTGATATAAGTGCCATATTATTATCAAAATTCGGTGCTAAACCTAAAATCTTACCGGTATCAGCATCTCTTAAAACACCAAAGTTGAAAGTGTGTCTGTCAGGGTTCGCACAGATTGTGTCTAAGAATAACATCTTCACATAATCACCAACCGCATCCGGACAAATCAATTTGAGCATTTCAAACGATTTGATGTAATCTTCATCATCTCCCAGGATGTTGAAAGCAGGCTCAAAGTTCACATGAGCATTATCAGTGAAATCTTTTGTTTTAATAACACCATTGCCGCGTTCGTATTCTGCCATTTTGAAACCAAGCTCAACACCGAGTCTGTATATAAACAATTCTGAAAACATTTCATCATGATTTGCTTTTTTATGCATCCACCATTGACCGTTTCTCAGCTTCCAGCATTTTTCAAAACTACCGATGTTAGTAAGCTCCGGAGTTTTGGAGTTTTTGCTGTTTGCAACTCTGTTAAAGCTGTCATAATTTCCTGTAAGAGCAAGATTCGCAAAATAGTCATTATCAAATCTGACATCTTCATATGTTAATTCTGAATCTATGGGCTTTATCCAATAGTTATCCGTTATAGTTGCTGCATTAACAGCTAAAACAGTTGAAACATCATCTTTTTCAGATAAACGGAGCGCTTTCTTCAATAATCTGGAATTAGCTCGGTGGCAATCAATGGCTCTTGTTTCGAGCCATTTCTCCACATTACCTGTATTTTTCAAATATAAAGGCAACATCTTTTCGTTTATAACTTCAAGATTATTGTCCTGCCATTTTGCAGCTGTAACATCTTTTGACATTATATAAAAATTCATAGCGGAGTACCTCCGATATTATTAGAGTTATATTTTTATTATACTATATTATTTATAATAAATCAACAGTTTGCCACAAAAGGTGAAATAATTTCAATTTTTGTGGCGAAATTATTATCAGCTACTGTTAATAAAATTGGAGTATTAAGTAAGGTCTTTACTTTTTTGATGAAAATAAATATTTGAATCTCTATTGCCGATTTTATTTATTTACTATATCTTCAATAATATATCTTATATGTGCAATTTGGTCTTCGGTAAGCCCTGTCGCATCTATAAATTCTCTTTCTTCAATTCCCAGCATATAATCCGTAGATACTTTGAAAAAAGATGATAACTTGATTAACATATCAACAGACGGCTGAATATTATCATTCTCCCAATTGGACACACATTGTTTGGTTACTCCCAAATGCTTTGCAAGCTCTACCTGCGTTATACCATTTGCCAATCTTAATTTTTTAATTTGTAAATTTAACAACTTAAACGCCTCCATAAAGTCAAATATATATATACTATAATACAACTTTTGCTTGACAAATATAAAATACTGTAGTATACTAATGATTGACCAAAGCCGGTTTTCGAATACTTTAACCGCAAAGGATATAGTTGAAAATAAAATTCATCCTCCGGTGAAGCAAAAAACATTCAGATATCCTTACAAGTTAGATTATATTCATGGCTAATAAAGGTTCAATAAACACAGTCAACGCAGGGGCGATTCGTGAATCGCCCCTGCGTTGACTGTGTTTATTATTTCATATTTATCTATTAGTATGTCCTTCCCAATCTTTAAGAAATTTCTCAATTCCTGCATCGGTTAAGGGATGCTTTATCATCTGCATTATTACCTTGTAGGGTACAGTAGCTATATGTGCTCCAAGCTTTGCGGCTTCTGTCACGTGCATGGGGTTGCGTATGCTTGCAGATATGATTTCTGTTTCGATTCCGTGATTTTCAAATATCATCACGATATCGGATATAAGCTGCATACCATCGCAGTTTATGTCATCAAGTCTGCCCAGGAAGGGGCTTACGTATGTAGCACCTGCCCTTGCTGCCAAGAGTGCCTGCGCCGCGCTGAATATAAGTGTTACATTTGTCTTTATGCCCATAGCGGAAAGTCTCTTTTCAGCCTTAAGACCTTCTGTGGTCATGGGTATTTTTATAACGATGTTCTTGTTCATCTTTGCAAGCGGTATGGCTTCCTCTACCATGCCGTCTGCTTCAAGGTTTATAACCTCTGCAGATATGGGGCCGTCAACTATCTGTGTTATCTCGTCTATAACTGTCTTGAAATCTCTGCCCTCCTTGGCAATAAGCGAGGGGTTGGTGGTAACACCGCATATTACTCCCAGGTCATTTGCCTCTCTGATTTCATCTGTGTTTGCAGTATCAATAAAAAGCTTCATATATAATTACCTCCGTTTCTTAATTATATAGAGTATATCACTGTTTTGATATTTGTGCATTGCTGTTTTAACAAAAAACATTGCGTTTTTTACGATTTTGTGATAAAATATTTCATGAGGTGGTATTATGATTGACAGATACACCAGACTTCAAAAAATAAAAAACGGCAAGATAATGGTAAAAGAGAAAAATATTGTAGCTTATCCTACACATTGGCATGAGTTTTATGAAATTGAGCTTATCATATCCGGCAGCGGCAGCTATATTATTGATGGTAATGAAAACCCTATAGCAAAAAATATGCTGTTTTTTATGACTCCGGTAAACTTTCACCGTGTGGTTACCGATGACTCTCAGGTTATAACTCTGATGTTTATGGGCGAAGTATGTGACAAAAACATGCTCTTTAGGCTGTCATCGGTGTCAGAAGCAGGTGGGGTGTGCCTGGCAGAGAGGGATGCACGCTATCTTGAAGCGGTGATGCATGAGCTCAATGTCGCTTCTGCGGAGAATGATGATGAATACAGCTTCCATCTGCTAAACAGTATACTCGGTAAGATATGCCGTCTTACCGATAGGCATGAGAGAGGGCATCTGTCCAAAGTGCAGACAGCCATGCTTTATATACAAAATAACTTTCGCAGTGATATCAGTCTTAGGGATATTGCAGATGCAGCAGGGGTGACCCCCTCGTATATGAGCAGTATTTTTTTAAAGGACTGCGGCATCAATTTCAAAGAATACTTAAGCTCTATCCGCTACGATTATGCCAAGAAAATGCTTGAATTTTCTGATATGACGGTGACGGATATATGCTATGAATCGGGATTTAACGATTACGCGAATTTTGAGAGGAATTTCAGGTCAAGATTTGCCGTAAGCCCCAGAGAATACAGAAAATTACAAAAAAATTAATCTAAACTCTTGACTAAATAAATATTTGTTGTATACTTGAATTATACAAATGATTCGGAGGTATGTTGCTTAATGAAAAGTGTTGGATTTGCACCTGTGAGCGGTGCAGATATAAACGGCAGGGCTAAGCATTATTTTCAGATTACGCATATTATGGGATTTGAAAAGACCCTGGTATTTGATGATGTCGATACCCGTCTCGCCGTAGGCAGGAGGGAAGGCTCTCACATCCATCTTCCCTATGAGATAATTTCAAGGGAGCATGCAATCATAAGGATTAATGACGGTGTATGTTATATTTCCGATGCCGGAAGTAAAAACAAGACCTATGTGAACGGTGCCATGATAAGTGGAGAATATCGTCTTAATTCCGGCGATGTGGTAATGTTTAAGGATATGGGTGGCAAGCTTGTGGTTTCCATGCGTTATACCACATCGGACGGCAAGCAGGCAGGCGACGGTAAGACTATAACCATAGGCCGTGCCAAGACCAATGATATCGTCATAAATCATGTATCTGTATCCAGAGTTCATGCAGTGGTTACCATGGAGAACGGCGGATATTTCATCTCGGACAATAAGAGCCTTAACGGTACATGTGTAAACGGTGTGCGTATATCGGGCAAGACTCGCTTAAATGCCGGTGACAGGATATTCATAGCCGGTGCCAAGCTGTATTTTGACGGCTCGGCTGTTACATATTCCGTTGCCGGGGACGGCCTCACGGTGAGTGCCGTTAACTTAAGCAAGGTGGTCACCAATTCCGGTGTCAAGAAAACCATATTAAATAATGTTTCATTCAATATAGAGAGCGGCAGCTTCGTGGCATTGGTAGGCGGCAGTGGAGCCGGCAAGAGTACCCTTATGGACTGCCTCAATGGTTTCAGACCGGCTACGTCGGGTCATGTAATTGTAAACGGTGAGGACTTCTATGCCAATTATGATTCATATAAATCCATCATAGGATATGTGCCTCAGCAGGATGTGGTTTATAAAAACCTCACGGTATATCAAATGCTCAGCTACTCTGCTCAACTCAGAATGCCGGAGGATACCACCAAGCAGGAGAGGGCAGAGCGTATAGCTCAGGTTATCAAGGATGTAAGTCTGGAGGGCAAGGAAAACCTAAAGATTTCCAGATTGTCCGGTGGTCAGAAAAAACGTGTAAGTATAGCGGTAGAGCTTTTGGCAGACCCCAAGCTTTTATATCTGGACGAGCCTACATCGGGTCTCGACCCGGGTCTGGATAAGAGTATGATGGAGCTTCTGAGCTCATTGGCACGCAAGGGTACCACGGTTATTCTTATAACTCATGCCACTACCAATATTACCCTTTGTGACAAGGTGGTATTTTTGGGTATAGGTGGCAGACTGTGTTACTTTGGTGAGCCGGGTGGACTTACAAACCACTTTGAGGTTGCGGATATCCCCGATATCTACAAGAAACTCTCCATATCTACCGGCAAGGACGGTGACAAGATATTGGAGAGCAACGCATTGTATTTTGAAAACAAGTACAGGAGTAATTCACTGTATGATAAAGAAGCTCTGGGAAATTCAGGGCAGACTACGACACTGTCTAAGAAAAAGACAGTCGGTGAAGCACGTCAGCTGGGTATACTGATACGCAGATACTTCAAGCTGATATTCTCTGATATAGCCAGTGTGGTGCTGATGTTTGGTCAGGCACCTATAATGCTACTTATACTTATGACGGTTATCACATGTGAGACCTTTGATTATCATGATAAATCGAAGCAGTTCCTCTTTGTAGTTTCGTCTATAGCTACCATTATGGGAGTGCTCAATTCCTTTATAGAAATATGTAAGGAGAGGGATATATTTAAACGTGAATATGCAGTTAATTTAAGCCTTAAGGCATATGTAATGTCAAAGATGATAGTACTGGGTATTATCTGCTTTGTGCAGTCTATGATACTGTGCGTGGGTATTAATTATATGGCAGATTTGCCCGACCCTGCACTTATAGGAAACACCTTTGCGGACTTTTGGCTTACTACTTATCTCATACTGCTTGGCTCTACTGCCATGGGTCTGCTCATATCAACCATATCACCTACCACAGAGAGAGCAACGCTGTATATGCCCATTATTATCATACCGCAGATAGTGTTCTCCGGACTTATGTTTGAGCTCGAGGGTATAAAGGACTTCATATCCCGTTTCATAGTAAACCGCTGGGGTATAAGTGCATACGGCTCCGTGTTTGATATAGCCGGTATTGAGGATATGAGCATATTCCAAGACATAGACGAAAAGACCTTGGAAATGCTGGATATAGAAATTCCGGGTCTGGATATGTTTGAACACAGCATAAGCTACCTCATTACATGCTGGGGTGCCCTGGTACTTACCGTGGCAGTATGTCTGATATTTATATATTTGTTTATTAAAAAGCAGAATAAAAACAGATGATTGTAATCACGAATTCAAATATAAACCAAAGGATGTGTTATTATGGAATATCAAGTGAAGAAGACAAATGTTATCAATCCTTCGATTGATTCATCCGAGTGGCTTCAGGCCAATACAGGTGTCCTCAATAATTGTATATGGGAGGGATATCATCCTGCTCCCCAAATGCAATTTAAAATTCTTCGCGGTCCTGAGGGTATAAGCATACTCATGCATACCAATGAGAGAAGTCTCCGTGCTGTTGCTAAGACATGGCTTGACCCTGTGTTTGAGGATAGTTGTATGGAGTTTTTCTTTAAACCGGATATATATGATAAAAGGTATATTAACTTCGAGGTGAATCCCACCGGAGTTATGCACATCGGTATAGGCTCAGACCGCTATGACAGAGCCCTCATCACCGATGACAGGGATATGCTGAGCATCGTTTCCGATGCACATGAGGGAGACTGGACTGTGAAATTCTACATCCCCGATGAGTTCTTGCTAAAGTATTTTAAAAACATATCCCCGGTATGCAGAGGTAATTTTTATAAATGCGGTGACAAAACAGACCACATCCATTACGCATCATGGGCTCCGGTAGAGACCGCAGAACCGGATTTCCATGTGGCTGACTTTTTTGATAAAATACGTTTTATATGATTATCTTAAACAATGTATAGGTGACTATGAGAGCCGAGGCGAACATGAGTGCTATGAGCACTCCTTCACCGCCGCGGCTCTTTTTACATTTGCGGTGTATGAGCTTGTTTCTGGAGTATATATATTCCTCTATTACTTTGTCCGCTACGGTTACTATATCGTTTACAGGTGCTTTTTTTCTTTGAAATGCGTATATCAGCTGAGCAAGTACATTTGGCTTTTTATCGGGCATATTTATTTCTCCTTTTTGCTTTTCTGTTTACATTATACTCCGTATTATGTAAATTTATACAGTTGCATTTTGGAGAAAAAAGGGAGCTTATACAAGCTTTGATATTTCTTTTTTTAGTCTGGATATTATTTTCTTTTCCAGTCTGGAGATGTACGACTGGCTGATGCCCAGAAGGTCTGCTACCTCCTTTTGCGTACGGGATTTGTGACGGTTCATGCCGAATCTTAGCTCCATGATGTTTCGCTCACGTTCGCTTAAGGTCTGCATGGCTATTGACAGCAGCTCCTTGTCAACTTCGTTTTCTATATTGTGGTATATCATATCGTTGTCGGTACCCAGTATGTCAGAGAGCAAGAGCTCGTTGCCGTCCCAGTCTACGTTCAAGGGTTCGTCTATGGATATCTCTATCTTGCGGTTGCTGTTTTTTCTTAAATACATCAGGATTTCGTTTTCTATACATCGGGATGCATAGGTAGCGAGCTTTATGTTTTTTTCGGGGTTAAAGGTGTTTATGGCTTTTATAAGCCCTATGGTGCCTATGCTTATGAGGTCCTCGATGTTTATACCTGTGTTTTCAAATTTTTTGGATATGTAGACCACGAGCCTCAGGTTTCGCTCTATAAGCTCGCTTCGTACCTTGGCGGGGTCGTTTTTAAAAGTTTCTATGAGTTTCTCCTCCTCTTCTTTGGTAAGCGGCGGCGGCAAAGCTACCGAACCGCCTATGTAGTGTATATCTCCTTTAAAAAGCCTTTGTATGAATTTTAAAATAGCCTCTTTTAACACGATTTCCATCCTTTCATAACTTCTTCGTTTTTCACTATTACTTACTACTTTAGTCGCTCGGCCCTATAAGTGCATTATAATCTCCGTTTTGTGATAAGCTGCCTGTGAACACGGCAGTTATTATGTTGTTTTTCACGGCGTTTTCCACAGATACCTTATCGGGCACGAATGCGGCGAGGAGACCGTTTTCTTTGCCTATTGAAGAAAATGGTATCAGCCTAAAGCCTTCAGGGAGATTTTCAAATCCTTCATTAAAGGTTTTTTCTGTATCAAAGTCAAACAGCGGCGATACTGCACCGGCTTCTGCTATGAGGACTTTCCTGCCGGTAAAGGGGTCTGAGAGCATATTGCCGGTATCCACCAGAGCCTTAAGCTCCACGGTTTTGCCCAGGTGATTCAGTGTTATGCGAGCATAGCTTCTGGCGGCGGATTTCTTAAATGTTTTTTGTAGCAGTATTATGGCTATGTATGATACTGCACAGGATATGAGCATAAACCATATAGGTATATTGAAGTAAAACACACCGTTTTTTACCACGCCGCCGAGCCTTATGCCCATATTGGTAAAGTACAGCAGGGCAAGTGTGCATATACCCAGTGCCACTGTGAGACCGAAGAATACCAGGCTCCTCTTGATAAGCTGGCGCAGTTTGCATATGCCGAATGCCGTCATTACTATCAAAAGTGCAAATGCTATGCGCATAGCTGCTGAGGTAAGCGCACCGAAATCACCGATGAATATGAGACACGAGTATAAAGCACCTACTGCGGCAGCCGCACATACTCTCATGTGTCTGCAGGGGAGTCTGAGCACACTGCCCGTACACACTATAATGCAAATGTTTATTATGAAATTAATCAAAAATAATACGTCTATGTATATAGCATTAATAGCAATCATCGCCTTTCATATAAATTGTACCACAAGTCATGGGTAAAATTTTGTTGAAAATCGGTACTTAAATTTAATTATTTTAGTTGATATTTTCTCCACAATGTGGTACAATGTTCATATACATATAAACGGAAGGAGTGCCTTAATATGAAGGTATTGGCATTTGATTTCGGTGCGTCCAGCGGACGTGCCATATTGGGTAGTTTAGAAAACGGTAAACTCGTATTGGAGGAGGTTCATCGCTTTGACAATGAGCCTGTAAGCATAAACGATGGTTTTTACTGGGATTTGCCCAGACTTTTTCACGAGGTAAAGCAGGGTATACGCAAGGTTAAGGATGTGGATTTTGAGAGCATAGGTATAGATACCTGGGGTGTTGATTATGCACTTATCAATAAGGATGGCAAGCTCCTGTCTAATCCATACAATTATCGTGATGAGAGAACTCTTGATATCCCCGCAAAGGTCAGAGAGATAATTTCGGACAAGGATTTGTATAAGGCAACCGGTATACAGGCTATGAACTTCAATACCATATATCAGCTCTTTGCCGATAAGCAAAATGACCCCGAGATATATGAAATAGCAGATAAATTCATTATGATGCCCGAGCTCTTCGGATATTTGCTCACGGGCGAGGTTTACGGCGAAAAGAGTGAAGCTTCTACATCAGCACTTCTCGACCCTGTAACCAAGGAATGGAACTATGAATTAATAGAAAAAATAGGCCTCAAAAAATCACTCTTCCCCAAGCTGGTAAGCGCCGGCACCAAGGTAGGTGTGCTCAAGGATGAAATCTGTAAGGAGCTGGATATATCTCCCAGAAACGTGGTAGCGGTAGCAGGTCATGATACAGCAAGCGCAGTAGCTGCGGTTCCGGCTTCCGAGGACAGCTTCGTATACATATCCTGCGGTACATGGAGCTTGTTTGGTACAGAGCTTAAGTCCCCATGTATTAATGACATGTCTGCTGAGCTTAATATAACCAATGAAACCGGTTATGACGATACCACAAGATTTTTAAAGAATATCATAGGTCTGTGGATTATCCAGGAGACACGCCGTCAGTTCAAGCGTGACGGCAAGGATTACAGCTATGCAGATATGGAGGCTATGGCACGTGAGGCAGAGCCCTTTAAGTGCTTTATAGACCCGGATGCACAGGTGTTTGTAACTCCCGGTAATCAGGTGCAGAGAATTAAAGATTTCTGCCGGAGTACAGGTCAGAGAGTGCCGGAGACCGACGGCGAAGTAGTACGCTGCATATACGAGAGCCTTGCCATGAAGTATAAGTATACCTTTGATAACTTAAAGGAATGTACAGGTGAGGACTTCAAAGCAATTCATATGGTAGGCGGTGGTACCAAAGACGGCTTCCTCTGCCAGATGACCTCCGATGCTACAGGTGTTCCCGTGGTGGCCGGCCCCATAGAGGCAACCGCTGCAGGTAATATAGCAGTTCAGCTCATAGCCGCAGGTGAAATCAAAGACCTCGCCGAAGCAAGAAAGATAATTGCAGATTCCTTTGCAGTAATTAAATATGAACCTGCAGACAGCGGCTTTGACACAGCATATGACAGATTTTTAAATATTTTGCAATAGTATTTTACAAGGGTTGTAGTGTTCTTCTACGACCCTTGTATTATTAATTTAAGAAACTTTTAATATATATTTTAGGATACTGTGATAGCGGATTTTACATAACTTGTGTTAGAATTAACGTATTGATAACAAAACGAAAGGATATTTTAACATGGGATTATTTGAAATTTTATCACTTTTGGGCGGTTTGGCCATATTCCTCTTTGGTATGCAGGTTATGGGAGACGGTCTTGAGAGAAGAGGCGGCGGCAAGCTCAAGTCCATACTTGAGTCTATGACATCCAGCCCTATTAAGGGTGTGCTCCTGGGTGCAGGTGTTACTGCAATCATACAGAGCTCATCCGCCACCACGGTTATGGTGGTTGGCTTCGTAAACTCGGGCATAATGAAGCTCGGTCAGGCAATCGGAGTTATAATGGGTGCCAATATAGGTACTACGGTTACTGCATGGCTGCTTAGCCTTATCGGTATAGAAAGCGGCAATATATTTGTACAGCTTTTGAAGCCATCATCATTTTCGCCTATACTTGCAGTAATCGGCATAGTATTTATGATGTTTTTAAAGAGCCCCAAAAAGAAGGACACAGGCTCCATACTTGTAGGATTTGCGGTACTTATGACGGGTATGGATATGATGAGTGCCTCTGTGGCAGGTCTTAAAGAGAATGAAGCATTTGCTCAGCTGTTGGTGCTGTTTAACAACCCCCTCTTTGGTGTATTGGCAGGTGCGGTGCTTACTGCTATTATCCAGTCATCATCCGCATCGGTTGGTATACTGCAGGCACTCTCCACTACCGGCAGAATTACATACTCCAATGCAGTTCCGATTATTATGGGTCAGAATATAGGTACATGTATCACTGCCATACTCTCTGCTATCGGTGCCAATAAAAATGCAAAGAGAGTTTCGGTGGTTCATTTAAGCTTTAATATCATAGGTACCATATGCTTTATGGTGTTATTCTATCTTTTGGATTGGCTCATAGGCTTTGCATTTATAGATAATTCCATAAATGCTGCAGGTATTGCGGTGGTGCATACTACTTTCAACGTGTTTGCAACCATAATAATGTTCCCCTTTACCAAAGCACTGGAAAAGCTTTCTATGATGATAATACGTGATGACAATACTGATGATACTCAGTCTGTACTCGATGAGAGACTACTCTCAACTCCTTCTGTGGCTATAATTCAGGCAAAGAAGGTTACCAATGATATGGGTTATATTGCCAAGGACAGCCTTATACGTGCACTTAATCTGATAGGAAATTTTGATGAAAAGGCAGCACGTAAAATCCGGGAGGATGAGTCCAAAGCTGATAAATATGAGGATATTTTGGGAACATATCTTGTGAAGCTCAGTCGTGAAAGCTTAAACGAGGAGGACAGCCATGAGGTGTCCAATCTCCTGCATTGTATAGGTGATTTTGAACGTATATCCGACCATGCGGTAAATATAGTAGAGTCCGCAGAAGAACTGCATGATAAGAAAATCGTGTTCTCAGCGGATGCTGTGCATGAATTGCAGGTAATGACGTCTGCCATAACGGAAATACTGGAGAATACATATTCTGCTTTTAAAGATGAGGATTTGGATATTGCCAAGAAGGTGGAGCCCCTGGAGCAGATTGTGGATAAGCTTAAAGCCAAGATGCGTGCCAACCATATAGTACGTCTGCAAAATGATGAATGTACCATAGAGACGGGATTTATATATTCTGACCTTATTACAAGTTTTGAGAGGGTGGCTGACCACTGCTCAAATATAGGCGTGTGCCTGCTCAGTGTGGCCAATGATAGCTTTGATACCCATGAGTATCTGCAGCATGTCAAAGCAGACGGCGAGAATAATTTCAAAGAAAACTATGCACTGTATAAAGAAAAATACAGTATATAAAATTACGTGAGGCTCACTTGTGTCGCCAATGTGCGTGGCAAGTAAAAAGTAATAGTGAAGAGTGAATAAGTTCGGTTGATTTTTGCCGTCGGCAAAAATCTTCATTACTTCTTCACTCTTACCTATTACCTCTTCACTTGTTCATTCAATAAATCTTTTATTGAATGAACATCGCATCTCCGAAACTGAAAAATCTGTATTTTTCTTTCACGGCTTCCGCATATGCCTTCATTATAATATCCTTGCTTGCAAGTGCACTCACCAGCATCAGCAGGGTGGATTCCGGCAGGTGGAAGTTTGTAATCAGTGCGTCCGGACATTTGAACTTATATGGGGGATAGATGAATATATCCGTCCAGCCTGTTGCTTCCTGTACGTATCCGTTTTCATCGGCTATAGTCTCCAATACTCTGGTGGAGGTAGTACCTACAGATATTATTCTGCCGCCGTTTTTCTTGGTTTCGTTTATCACATTGGCGGTTTCTTCTGTCATGATATAAAATTCCGAGTGCATTTTGTGGTTTTCCACATCGTCCACCTTTACCGGGCGGAATGTCCCTAAGCCTACATGAAGTGTTACATATGCGAGCTTTACGCCCTTGGATTCCAAGCGGCTTAGAAGCTCCGGTGTAAAGTGCAGTCCGGCTGTGGGTGCCGCTGCACTGCCTTCGTGTCTGGAGTACACAGTCTGGTAACGTTCTCTGTCTTCCAGATGCTCTATGATATACGGTGGCAGAGGCATTTCTCCCAGTTTGTCCAGCACGTTTTCAAAAAGCCCCTCATAATAAAATTTTACCAGTCTGTTGCCGTCGTTTATGGTGTCGAGTATTTCTGCAGTGAGCAGACCGTCACCGAATATAAACCGTGCACCGGGCTTTGCTTTTTTTCCGGGTTTTAATATGACCTCCCATATATCCTGCTCCTTGCGATTGAGCAGGAGAAATTCTATCTTGCCGCCGGTGCCTTCCTTAACTCCGTAAAGCCTGGCGGGGATTACTCTTGTGTCATTGAGCACAAGGCAGTCGCCGGGATTTATGAGGTCATATATGTCTGTAAATACCCCGTGCTTGAGAGTGCCGTCGGATTTGTCCACACACAGCAGTCTGGATGAGCTGCGATCCTTAAGGGGAGTTTGCGCAATTAGTTCTTGGGGTAAATCGTAGTAAAAATCGCTTGTTTTCAATGTATTATAATTCCTTTCATTATTCACCGTACATGGAGCCAAGCTCAGTACCGGGGAAGTAGTGGTCTAAAATCTCTTCGTATGTAAAGCCGTTTTCTGCCATGCCTTTGGCGCCGTATTGGCTCATGCCTACGCCGTGACCCCAACCGCCGCCGTTAAAGGTATAGCCGGTTATTTTACCGCTTTGATGTATGCTTCTGCCTGAGGACGAGAGCATTGTAAAGCCGCTTGCCACCGTGCTTTTGACACCGCCTGAGCTTATGACATTGTAGCCGGATATCTCCTGTTTCCTGCCGGAGGTCAGTGCATACAGTGCACTCGTGCTCACATTTAATGGTGATATGGAGTATTTCTGACTTATCACCCCATATGATGAAAACGGTATATAGGTATTTTGTCTTGTGAAGGTGTGGTCACCGTCTGTGCCTTTCACGGTCAGCTCGTATACTCTGCCGGTCTCGTCGGTGCTCGGTATCAGCTCAGTAACCGAGCCTATGTTTATGTCTCTTTCCGACAGGGCAGCTTCAATCTGTGACAGCGACAGAGTGGCTGTCCATGTATGACGAGGTGAGTCCTCTGATTCGTAAGGGTCCTCTACTCCGCTGAGATAGCTGATATATGAACCCCATACATTCTCTGCGTTTGCAGTGTGGCCTCCGCTGGAGGAATAAAACAGCGATTGAGCTATGCTGCCGTCATGTGTGAGGACTTCACCTTCGGTGGCATCTACAGCCTCGATTGTGGAGGCTGTCTCTGCAGCTACACCCTTGTATACCTGACAGTTGGTAGTAGCACATACATTAAAGCCCAGTGAAGCATGCTTGTTGTAGTTGGAAACGGCGTATCCTCTGGCACATATAGCCTGAGCCTTCAGGGCTTCCGTGTGCCATCCGGAGGGCATTTCACTTGCTATTACACCGTACAGATAATAATCTGTAGACAGTGCATTTATTACGGTCATGGTGCCTCCCGATGCATTTGTAAGCAATATACATCCTCTGTACTGTGTACCGTCAAGACGTATGGTGCCGTCTATGGGTGATATTGATAGGTTAGAGCTTGCTATGTTTATGGGCTCAGCTCCGTTAATGCTGAGCTCATTATCACCCGATACGGCTATCGTGGCAGATGTGCCTTCTATGGTGCCAAGCTCGGTATGTACACCGTTTTCGTATACGCCGTAGCTGAGACCGCTGTCTGAAGTTACGGTAACCGATGCCTTGGCTGTAGAGTCGTAGTACAGGCCGACCTTGATGGTATCATATTCGGCTGCAGAGGCATATAATGTATAACATAAAGAAAATATCAATGCTGTTAAAAGTATTGCTTTTTTCAAAATAATCGCTCCTTTAAGAGATTTATGCACAATTTTACACATACCATTATAATGGCTTAGCAGGTCTTAGTCAAGTTTTTTAACAAAATCGTCAAGAAATATAGTGTATTTTGTAATATAAGTTGTTGGTATTTTTATCATATTACCATTGACTTGCGGCGATAAAAGTGTTATAATATCCTCAATAGATAGAGGTGCGCTTTTTATCAGTACCGCGGAGCAGAGGTTCGGGTCTCGTATACCGCAGGGAAAGGAACAAGCGCCGAAGAAGCCCAGCCCCCGTAAGAAAGGTCTTCTGGTTGCAGCGTTAACAGCGGTGTGACTGTCGCATATTATATGTTAATTGCGGAGAGCTTCTGTTTCTCCGTTTCAGCATTTGCGGAGAGCTATCTGTACCAAATAAGTTTGTGTGCAGTCGGCTCCTATGCCGGCTTTTATTGTGTGTAAAATAATTTATTATATATGTATTCGGAAAGGATTGATAGTAAATGAAAAAGTATAATGTAGCAGTAGTTGGTGCCACAGGTATGGTAGGCAGAACCTTCCTCAAGGTTTTGGAAGAGCTGAAACTTCCTGTTGAGAATTACTACCTGATGGCTTCTGCACGTTCTGCAGGCAGCAAGGTTGAGTTCATGGGTAAGGAGTATGTTATCGAGGAGCTTACAGAGAGCTCATTTGATAAGGATATAGACATAGCTCTCTTTTCCGCAGGCGGCTCCACCAGCGAGAAGTTTGCTCCTATAGCTGCTTCCAAGGGTGTAGTGGTAATCGACAACTCCAGCGCATGGAGAATGGACCCCGAGGTTCCGCTGGTAGTGCCGGAGGTTAACCCCGAGGATATCCTGGAAAACAAGGGTATAATCGCTAACCCCAACTGCTCCACAATCCAGGCTATGGTAGCTATGAAGCCTCTTCATGACAAGTATAAGATTAAGAGAGTAGTATACTCCACATATCAGGCAGTTTCCGGTGCAGGTCTTGCAGGCTGGCAGGATCTGGAGAACGGCTTAAAGGGCGAAGCTCCCAAGAAGTTCCCCCATCCCATAGCAAACAACTGCTTGCCTCATATTGATGTATTCCTCCCCAACGGTTACACCAAGGAGGAGATGAAGATGGTGAATGAAACCAGAAAGATACTCCATGATGACAGCATCAGAATCACTGCTACTACAGTTAGAGTGCCTGTGTTCAACAGCCACAGCGAATCCATCAACTTAGAGTTTGAAAAGCAGTTTGACCTTGACGAGCTCAAAGAAGTACTTAAGAATGCTCCCGGTATCGTGATTCAGGATGACCCCGAAAACAACGTATATCCGCTGGCAATAACTGCTGCAGGAACCAACGAGACCTACGTAGGCCGTATCCGTCGTGATGAAAGTGTGGAGAGCGGTGTTAATCTCTGGGTTGTTGCAGATAATATCAGAAAGGGTGCAGCTGCAAACGCAGTTCAGATTGCTCAGAAGCTCATAGCTTACTGGGAAAATAATTAATCCGGAGGTAGATTTTTAATGAAGCCTATAGTTTTTACAGGTGCCGCTGTTGCGATTATCACACCTTTTAATGAAAACGGAATTGATTTTGAAAGCTTCGGCAAGATAATAGATGACCAGATAGATAACGGCACAGATGCCATAGTGGTGTGCGGCACCACCGGCGAATCGGCTACCATGCCCGATGCCGAGCATTTGAGTGCTATAGAATACTGCGTAAAGAGAGTAAATAAGAGAGTACCGGTTATAGCCGGCACAGGCTCTAATGATACCAAGCACTGTATAGAGCTCAGCAAAGGTGCAGAAGCACTGGGCGCAGATGCGTTGCTTTTGGTGACACCTTACTACAATAAGACTACACAGAGAGGTCTCATACAGCATTATACTATGGTTGCAAACTCTGTCAAATTACCGATTATTCTATATAATGTTCCTTCCAGAACAGGGCTCAATATACTGCCCGAGACCTTAAAGGAGCTCTCAAAGGTAGAGAATATAGTAGCAGTAAAGGAAGCCAGCGGCAATATATCTCAGGTGGCTAAGATTGCAGAGCTGTGCGGAGATGATATGACTATCTACTCCGGTAACGATGACCAGATTGTACCTATCCTCTCTCTGGGAGGCAAGGGTGTGATTTCGGTGCTCTCCAATGTAGCACCGCAGCAGACTCACGATATAGTTGAGTACTATTTAAACGGTGATGTAAAGAAGTCTCTGGAGCTTCAGCTCAAGGCGATTGAGCTGGTGGATGCACTGTTTGTGGAGGTAAATCCCATACCCGTAAAGACTGCCATGAATATGCTGGGCTACAATGCCGGCACTCTCAGAATGCCTCTTTACGAGATGAGTGATGCCAACAAGGAAGTATTGAAAAAAGCAATGATTAACTACGGGTTGCTTAAATAAAACACTAAGGGGCTGTGAAAAAAGTCCGTTTCGGAATGTCGGCAAGCGCCATTCCCTACAAAATACCGGATAGTTCGCTTTATTGAACATCAATCGTAGGGTTCGGCGGTTGCCGACGAACCGCAATTTTGACTTTTTTACAGCTCCTTTAAATTTACTATGTGACGAATTGAATATATCTCTTTTCATCACATCAATGGAGGTAAAATCAAATGACAAATATAATCTTAAGCGGCTGCAATGGTAAGATGGGTCAGGTTATATCCCGTCTTGTAAGCGATATGGATGATGTCAATATACTCTTCGGCTATGACATAAACACTGATAAGAAATGGGACTATGAAGTGTATTCGGACTTTGCAGACGCACCGGAGGGGGCAGATGTGGTAATCGACTTTTCTCACCCGGCGTGCTTTGATACGATAGTTGATTACTGCCGCAGTACCAAAACTGCTCTGGTAATGGCAACCACCGGGCTTTCCAATGAGCAAAAGCAGATGCTCACAGAGCTTTCCGGGGATGTGGCTGTGTTCTTCAGTGCCAATATGTCTCTGGGAGTAAATCTGCTCATAAGCCTTGTAAAGAAGGCGGCTTCTCTCCTGGAGGACAGCTTTGATATAGAAATCATAGAGAAGCACCACAATCAGAAAATTGACGCTCCCAGCGGTACTGCTCTTATGATAGCAGATGAAATCGCAGACACTCTCACCAATGCTCCCGAATACGTATATGACAGACATGCAGTGCGTAAAAAACGTACCAAGAACGAAATCGGTATCCAAGCAGTACGCGGCGGTACTATAGTAGGCGAGCATGATGTAATCTTTGCCGGCAATGATGAAATCATTGAGATAAAGCACACTGCCATGAGCAAGGAGGTATTTGCCGTAGGCAGTATAAAGGCGGCTAAGTTCATCACGGGCAAGCCTGCAGGCATGTATGATATGAAGAATATTATGGACGTATAACTTAGACAAAACACTACTGTAATCGACCATACATATAATAAAAAATGTTGAATTTACAAAATTAACAAATATTTTACTTGTAACTTTTGTAATATTATGGTAAAATATTAGTATCAATTATAATGGTAAGAAAGGGGCAGAAAAATGCTTTACAGTTCAGAAGTTGAAAATATGTGTGTAGTAAAAAAAGGCGCTAACCACGGCCCGGCTCCTATTCCTCAGGAAGGCCGCTGGACAAAGTCCAAGGAAATCAAGGACATTTCCGGCCTTACACACGGTATAGGCTGGTGTGCACCTCAGCAGGGTACATGTAAGCTTACATTAAATGTTAAGGAGGGTATCATTCAGGAAGCTCTGGTTGAGACAATCGGTTGCTCCGGTATGACTCACTCGGCTGCTATGGCATCCGAAATCCTCCCCGGCAAGACAATCCTCGAAGCTCTCAACACAGACCTGGTTTGTGATGCTATCAACACAGCTATGAGAGAACTCTTCCTGCAGATTGTATACGGCAGAACTCAGACTGCTTTCTCCGAGGATGGTCTCCCTGTAGGTGCAGGCCTCGAAGACCTCGGTAAGGGATTAAGAAGCCAGGTTGGTACCATGTACGGTACACTTGCTAAGGGTCCCAGATACTTAGAAATGGCAGAAGGCTATGTAACAAATGTTGCTCTTGATGAAGACGACGAAATCATCGGTTACAAGTTCGTACACCTCGGCAAGATGATGGATATGGTTAAAAAGGGTATGGACGCAAACGAAGCTCTCGAAAAAGCAAGCGGTCAGTACGGCAGAGTAGATGGCGCAGCTAAGCTTATCGACCCGAGACACGAGTAATTCATAAGGAGGATAAGTTACAATGGCATTATTTGAAAGTTATGAAAGAAGAATAAATAACATCAATGCTGTTTTAAATGCAAACGGCATAGCTTCCATCGAAGAAGCTAAGAAAATCTGCGATGACAAGGGTATAGATCCTTATGAAATCGTTAAAGGCATTCAGCCCATCTGCTTTGAAAATGCTGCTTGGGCATATGTAGTAGGTGCTGCTCTCGCTATCAAGAAGGGCTGCAAGACTGCTGCTGATGCTGCAGAAGTTATAGGTGAAGGCCTCCAGGCATTCTGCATCGACGGCTCTGTTGCCGATGACAGAAAGGTTGGCTTAGGTCACGGTAACCTGGGCGCTATGCTTTTGAGAGAAGAGACCAAGTGCTTTGCATTTTTGGCAGGTCACGAGTCCTTCGCTGCTGCTGAAGGTGCTATAGGTATCGCTAAGAGTGCCAACAAGGTAAGAAAAGAGCCCTTAAGAGTAATCCTCAACGGTCTTGGTAAAGACGCTGCTCAGATTATCTCCAGAATTAACGGCTTTACATATGTACAGACAGAGTTTGACTATGCTACCGGTAAGGTTACCATAGTTAAAGAGAAAGCTTACTCCGACGGTGAAAGAGCTAAGGTTAGATGCTACGGCTCCGATGACGTAAGAGAAGGTGTTGCTATCATGCACTTGGAGGGTGTAGACGTTTCCATCACAGGTAACTCCACCAACCCCACAAGATTCCAGCACCCTGTTGCAGGTACATATAAGAAGGAATGTATAGCTCTCGGTAAGAAGTACTTCTCCGTTGCTTCCGGCGGCGGCACAGGAAGAACTCTCCACCCCGATAACATGGCTGCAGGCCCCGCTTCCTACGGTATGACAGATACCCTCGGAAGAATGCACTCCGATGCACAGTTTGCAGGTTCTTCATCAGTTCCCGCTCACGTTGAAATGATGGGACTTATCGGTGCAGGTAACAACCCAATGGTTGGTATGACCGTTGCAGTTGCAGTTGCAGTTCAGGAATGTATGAATAAATAAGATATATCAAGGGTTTCAGGACTTTTGAAAATTTCTTTGAATTAAAAATGTAAAACTTTTTAGTTGGACACATCATTTTGGGATTTTTACCCATGATGTGTCTAACTTTTTTTGTGAAATTGAAAGGGATTTTTTATGAAGAAATTGCAAATGTCTAAAGCCAGAACAATCACATTTGAACAAGGTTGTAATATGTACCTTGACAACTGCCGACAACGTAATTTGCGTGAGGGAACTATTAACCATTATAAACAGAGTTATACTCAATTTTATAAATATTTCAATCCGCAAATGCCAATTACCGAAATGACACAAGACGTCTATAAACAATTTGTTATGCATTTGAGGGAAACACTTCACAATGATGTCAGTATAAACGCATACTTGCGTGATATGATTACGACATTGCATTTCTTGATGAATGAGGGATATTTGGAACATTACAAAATGCAGGCAATCAGAGTTGATAAATCGCACGTTGAAACATACACGGATGATGAATTAAAGTTGTTATTAGAGAAACCAAACATAAAAAAATGTAGTTTTGCAGAGTATCAAAGTTGGGTAATGACAAACTTTCTTTTCTGTACTGGCATACGGCAAAGAAGTCTGATTTTTCTTAAAGTAAAAGACATTGACCTTGATAACAATATTGTGAGAGTAAATGTCACAAAAAACAGAAAACCACTTCTTTTGCCGATAAATCAAACAATGGTAAATATTTTAATTGAGTATTTAAAACACAGACAGTATAAAACAACAGACGATTTTTTGTTTTGCAATGTGTTTGGATGTCAGTTAGTAAAAAGCACTTGTTACCACCGTCTATATGAATATAATAAACGGCGTGGAGTTGAAACAACTGGAATACATAGGTACAGACACACGTTTGCGAAACAATGGATTTTAAACGGCGGAAATGTTGTCACTCTTTCAAGACTTTTGGGACATTCAAGCCTTGAAATCACGCAGAACTATATAAATTTACTTGTTAGTGATGTTGCAGAGCAAGTCAACGAAATAAATTTACTTGATAAATTTGCAGGCAAACACAGTATAAAAATGAAACGAAATTAAACCATTTCAGAGGATAGAACAATCAAAGTTTTATCCTCTATTTTAATGTGATTAAAACATCTTTTATTCCAAAAGAAAACAAGTTAAAAACGTCTATAAAACATCTATTTAACATCTTTTTAACTACTTTGATTTATTGATTGCCGCCGCCCACTAAAAAATAAATAAAAAAACTTTCAAAAAAGTTTAATGTGTCATATTATAACGACTGGTTTCCACTGCCTGCGTGTTATAATGTAATTACAGAAAGGGCAAGGAAAACAAAAACTTAACTCTTTCAAAAAATAATAAAAAATTTAATTTAAGAAAGGATTGGTGTTAATTATGACAAACATCAGAATCAACGAAACAAAGAGAACAATCGAGGTAACAAAGGTATTTTACAAAGAGGCAAGCAAGTACGGCACAGACCAATACAATGACTTGCAGGCAGTTCGCAGAGATTATCCGAATTTCAAAGTAGTAACAAACAAGACTGCAAACAAATCAAATGGTTTCAAAGGTTTGACTTTGGAATATATGGAAAACTACATCAAAGGACACGATACCGACAATGAAATTATGTCAGAGTTCAATATCCTTTGTGGTAAAGACCAAGAGGGAAACAAAGTTGAATTTGCAGAATCCGCATCCTATGGCGAAATTAAAAAGTGGTTTTTGAACACATACCCCCAAATCAAAGAGTATCACAACAAACTTGAAAACATTTTAAAGAAATCAGCCTAATTAAAAAAATTAAATTTATAAATGAGAAAGGAATTAAAGACTATGAAAAACACATTAAAAATTGATTTTAACGGAAAGAAAATTGTTATGGACAGAACATTTGCAAAAAATTGTACAAATACCAATAGTGATGAATATGCACAGTTACAGAGTGTACGCCGTGACTATCCAGACTTCACAGTTGTTACAAAAACAATCAAACGCAATCCCGAAAAAGAAACATACAAAGGTTTAACTTATGAGTACATGGAAGATTACATTTTAAGACACGAATCAGAAGAAAATGCACTTGCAATTATCAAAGAGTTCAACGAATTACGCACAATTTCCAAGTGCCACAAACAAGGTTTGCGTTATCCTACAATCAAGAGATGGTTTTTAGAGAAATATCCAGAAATTGTTGATTTTGCAAAAATCGCATAAACCGTCTATTAAGTCAATCTATTAACACAAATAAAATAATACATTCAATGTTAAATGGTTGACTTAAAACGAAAGGAATTTAAAATGTTAGAAATCAGAAAATATACGAAAAATGAATTGTCTGCCGTTTTGGGAACAAATAACAAACAAGGTATTGACCGCAAATTGCAACGATACGGAGTTGAATTTGTTTCCACCGGCAGAGGGCAAAATTTGATGTATGAAATTCAGAAAGTGCCAGACCGTTTTAAATTGTATTGCATTACCGAAATGGGAATGTCGGCAGTTATCAATTTTGAAAAGTTCAAATACTTTTGTTATTACCTTTTTTGCGATGAAACCTTTGCAAACTTTCCAATAGTGGAAATGGAAGTAATTATGTCAGAGGATGGCGTTCACATTTCAAGACAAACAATTTCAAACTGGATTGACCGCCTTTCAAGAGTTGGATATATTCACATTGATAAAAATACAGAATGTGTTTATTATGCAATCACAAAGACGGCAGACGGCAAGAAACATTACAAAGAAATATTACGAGATGTTTATTGCAAAGGTTGGAATTTGTATTGGAGTAATAAAAACGAGGTCGGCACAAATACCGCATACAAAATGATGTATAATTATGTCGGCGGACACCCATACAAACGACCTAAAATAACTGAAAACATCATTTATTCAGAACAAATACAAAAACTTATTGAATTGGTTAATGAATCGTTTTTAGAGTGATTTTAAGTCATTCTATTAACATAAAAATGTTATTCTATTCTGTGTTAATAGAATGACTTAAAAAGCCAAAGACCGTTAATTTACATCATTCAATTTTCAAATACAGTAGAAACATAAAACGGCTTTATCAAAATTTTAGTCGCAGGCGACTAAAATTTATGATAGAAGCCAGTAGTAAAAGGAGTGAAAAACAAATGATAAATCATTATTACAACGGTAAACGGTTGCCAGAATATTATGATACAATGTACCTTGACGGTTATACTGGGGATGAAGTGTATGTTGCATTTCACAGAAGTTTGCAAAAACAAGTTTCAGAAATGCAATAGAAACAACAACTTGAATATCAAATGGAAAAGGAACTTGAAAAACAAATCAATGACAAGTTGGATAAGGCAATAGAAAAGGCACTTGACGAATTATTAAAAGATTTCAAATAATCAAGACGGCGAGTAGTTCAAAAAAGAACTATTCGCCGTTTTTGTCGTTTATTGCCGTCAAGGTCGTGAAAAAGAAAAATACATAAAATCCGCCCACGAACATGAAAATCGTCTTTTGAAATTAAAATCCCATTCCAAAACCGAGAGAGCCACACCAAAACGGCAAACGGCGTTGAAAAAATATTTTTCCCGAAACATACCCCCCTATGTTCACAAAAAGGTATGTAAATTTTCTTGAACAAAAACACGCCGTTTTTCCGTTGACTTTTGGCATTTAGTGTGTGCGGAAAAACGTTCACGAAACCAGTTGTTTAAATGAACACCCCTATTCTTCGTCTGGGATGTACTCCATTATATCCGCAGGTTGGCAATCAAGAACTTTGCAAATCTCATTTAATGCCTCTATTGGTAAATGTTTTACTGAACCAGTACAAATTGCCGAAACAGTCGGCGGTCTGATACCAGTTCTTTCCGCAAGTTCTTTTTGTGTCATTTCACGCATGGCAAGAATAACTTTAACTTTAAATTTAATCATGAAAACACATCCTTTCCTTTTGGTATTATATCACGATTTTCGTAATAAATCAATACATAAATCGAAAAAATATTTTGAATTTCGTAAAAGAAATTACGAAAAAAGTATTGACAAATTACGAATTTCGTAGTATAATATAAATGTAGTCAAGGGGAACACCCCACAAAATAAATTATAAACCAAAAGGAGAAAACAAAAATGACAAAGGCAGAACTTATTACAAAAATTGAGGCACTTAACGAATGGGAAGAACTTATGGAACAAGCAAAGGCAGAAGCCGAGGCAATCAGAGACAGTATCAAGGAAGAAATGTTGGAGAGAGAAACCGAAGAACTTATTGCAGGTTCTTACATCATCCGTTGGACTTCCGTATTAAGTAACAGATTTGACACAACAAACTTCAAGAAAATGTACGGCGACCTTTACAAGGCATTCACAAAACAGAGTGCAAGTCGAAGATTTACGATTTCTTGTTAAATACAAAACCACTCCGCAGGGGAAACCTTGCGGAGTGGAAGAAAGGACAATGTTATGAATTACGGATATGCAAGGTGCAGTACCAACGAAACAAAACAAGACATTAACCGCCAAGTCAGAGAACTGAAAGAGGCAGGGGCGGAAGAAATATTTCTTGAATACGAACACGGCGACAGTAAAATAAAAGACCAACAAAGGACAATGTTTGAAACTGCAAGAGAGGGCGACACAATTATAACTCTTGAAGTTCCCAGACTTGCCAGAAGTACAAAACAACTTTGTGAAATAATTGATTTGATACACGAAAAACATTTGCGACTTCAAATAGTCGGCAGTATAACTCTTGATTGCCGAAACGGCAAATGCGACCCCATGAGTGAGGCATTTTTGCAAATGGCAGGTGTATTCAGTCAATTAGAACTTGCCATGATTCGTGCAAGGGTGCGTTCTGGCATGGAAAACGCCAGAGCAAAAGGGGCAAATATCGGCAGACCGCAAGTAACGAAAGACGATATTCCTGCATCCTTTTTGCGACATTATCCGTCTTTGAAGTCTGGCAAATTGAATGTTTCAGAACTTGCCAGAGTGTGTGACATGAGCCGTACAACCGTCTATAAATATGTTTCTCTTTTGGAAAAATAGATAAAATTTAAGTCAGACTATTAACACCAATATTATAAATGGTTTCTGTTAATTGTCTGACTTTATTTTTGTTTTGTTATTTAATTAGTTTAAAGGGACGTTTTCTGCCTCACATAACGGCACACAAGTTTCTAAATTTTCCCATACCATAACTTTTACTTTGTCATAAGTTTCGGTTGTTGTAAATGGTATTGTAGTTTCTCCTGCATAAATATAAGGATTTACATAAACCATTTTATTGCCGTTATAACAAGCAAAAATTATTCTGTTTCCGTTTTCAACACCAGTTGGAGTTACAAGAAATGTATCGTCTTTAATCTGGGTTTTTGTGCAAATAATCTTTTTCCATACTGCATATAAATTTATACTGTTTGTGCCAACTGTTAATGTGTCATTTGCTTTATATTCAGCCGTTTTTTGAGAACTCGAAGTAGACCAGCCAAGAAAAACATAGCCATCTCTTGTAGGCGTAGTTGAAGAAATTGTTACTGTACTATTTGTTGAAATTTTTAATGTTTCAGGTGATCCAACACCGCCGTTTGCATTATATGAAACATTCACTTTTTTATAAATTCTCGTTGCATTTTTAAAAGGTTCATTATCGGCATATATATTTTTTACACTCCATACTGTTCCATCAATATATACTGTTGAAAGACTTTTGCAATTACAAAATCCCATACTACGAATGGTGACAAGACTTTCAGGAATAGTAACACTTTGAAGTGAAATGCAATCATAAAATGTATCTTCATCAATAACTCGAACACCATTTGGAATAACAATATTTACAAGAGAACGACAATTTGTAAAAGCATATTCGCCAATCGAATCCATATTATCAGGCAGTTCAATTCTAAGTAGATTACTACAATCCGCAAACGCACAATCCCCTATGCTCGTAACACCATCGTCTACATAAATTACTTTGATGTTCTTTGTGTATGAATACCAAGGTACTTCATCATAATATTCCCAGTTAGTCATTGCACCACTGCCACTTATTGTGAGTATACCATTATCATCAAGTTCCCATGTTAAATTTTCACCACAAGTTCCACTTGTTGCGGCACTTACCGACAATGGAATCAATGTTGATAATAACATCGTTAAAATGATTGTTACACTTAAAATTTTTCTCTTCATGTTTGATTACTCCTTGTATATTGAATTTTGACATTTCACACAATAAAAAATGCGTGGCAACAGAAATCTGCACCACGCATAAAAACGAGGCTTGATTTCAATGTTACCACACATTTATATATCAACTATGAAACACTACTCTAATGGTATTCATATAAAGGTTATTTCATAAAGCCTGCGTTTTTAACAAACACAATACTTTATATGAACACCAAACGAAGAATATTCCAAAAGAAATATTCCAAAATATAATATTAAATTAAAGTAGTATCATAATTAAAAATATGATATATAAAGTGTGGTGACTATATTATACCACTATTGGACTTTTAAATCAATATATCTTTTCAAATTTTGTCAAATGTGATATAATATTTTTCATGAGGTGTGCTTTATGGAAGATATACAATACAAGAAATTTTATAGAAAAGCCGACAAACATTTGAATGGTAAAATTAAGACGGAACACGGCAAACGAAATAACCATAAAATGAAACCATATTTTGTTTTGCAATATTTACTCAAAAATTCAGATGAGAATCACACAAAATCGGCTTATGATATTATGGGGTATCTTGAAGAGAACGGCATTGTCGCGGAACGCCGCTCCGTCTACCGAGATATTGAGGAGATTAACAAGGCAAACTTGATAATTCAAGAAGATTATACAGTTGATGAGGCAGAAGAAATACTTGCCGAGGATGAATATGACGAAGAAAAACTAATCGTCTATGATAAGAGTAAAAAAGGTTTTTATGTTAAACAACGGCACTTTGACATGAATGATATTCGACTTCTGGCAGAGTGCATCTATTCTTCAAAATTTATAGCCGAGGGGCAGGCAAAACGCCTTGTTGATGTTGTTTGTGATTTTGTGAGTGAACACCAAGCCGAGAAAATAAGACACAACGCATTTTTGACTGACAGAGTGAAAACAAATAACAAAGGTGTATTGAATAACATTGCAACAATAAACGAGGCAATGAGTACCAAAATAGACGGTTTACCGCATACGCCAGAAAAGATAAGTTTTAAATACTTGAAATATTCCATTGACGACATTAACAACCAAGTGGAACGCCGAAAAGGTGCAAGATACACCGTCAGTCCCTTTCAACTTCTTATCAACGACGGCAATTATTATCTTCTTGCATTTGATGATGAAAAGGGCGAAATGCGTACATACAGAGTTGACCGAATGAAAGATGTGAGATACACCAACATTCCAAGAGAGGGCGAGGAAGTTTTCAAAGATATTGATTTGAAATCATACACACAAAGAGTATTTTCAATGTATGGCGGAGAAGAAAAAAGAATTACATTGAAATTTATAACCCCGCTATTGGATGCGGTTGTTGACCGCTTCGGTACAAAAGATATTCATTATTCCAAGAGTGATGAAAGACATTTTACTGTTACGGCAAAAGTAGAAATAAGTAATCAGTTTTTCGGTTGGCTATTGGGATTTGGTAAAAAAGTTCAGATTGTTTCACCACCAGAAGTAAGAGAAGAATTTGCCGTTTACCTTGATAAGATAAGAGAGATGTACTAAAGAAGTATAAAAGATGTTAAAAAGATGTTAGTTAGTTGTTTGAAAGATGTATAAAAGTTGTATGTATTTTGAATGGAAAGTTGTAAAATAAAATGGCCAAAAAAAGATGACTCAGATTGAAAACTCTGATATAATGTTAAGTGACCAAACAAAACACAGAAAAGAGGAATCAATATGAGTCACTTAAATTAT
>JAGATB010000034.1 GCA_017621495.1 Clostridia bacterium | reverse complement strand
TATTTGCAGCATATCCATTGCCTTTTCCAATGTCGCTCCGGTAGTGCTCATTAAGCTTTTGACAGAATTCAATTTTGCTTCAAGCTGACCTTCTTTTATGCCTTCCATTCTGCCTTCTTTCATGCCTTCCAGTTTTCCGTTGTTATATACACCATCGCTCAAATTACACATTTCTGCCACCTCGCTTTCATAATCTGCAGACATTTTTATGTCGTACTCTTTTTCCAATATTTCTATTCTGTTTTGGCTGTCGACTTTGCAGGTAAGAAGTGTCTCCAAGAGGCCTATTACGGTATCTGTTTCTTTATCACCATTACCCAGACAAAGCATGATTATATTCATCAAATCATAGTGCTGTTTATTTTCTTTAACGGCTCCTATCACATTTTCCTCGGAAATTTTATATCTTGTTATCGTACTTCGATGACTTGCCGGAGGATTGGAGCATATCCATATGGAATATACCTTCTTTATCTTATTATATTCCGATTTAAAAAATTCCATACCCTTTTGTGCAGATATCATTCTGCTGCAGTAGTACACTGCTCTTTTAAGCAAAGGGTAATCCGGTTTGAATGCATTCTGTGCTTCTACGTTTATGATAAGCTGTATTATTTCTCCATCCGAGCCTGGTGCATTCGCTTCAAAGCGTATATCGTATGTAATCTTGCCTTCGTTTACGGATATATCTTCATTGGCAAGGGCTTTGATGCTTTCGGCAGTCTCGCCGGCATCAACTCCCACGGAAGCTATTTGCGGCTCACCGGATATATATTCTACGATTTCATCTATGGTACATTCTTTGAATTCCTCAGCACAGTATTTGAGTATCCATGCAAGTATCTGCTTATTGGAAAGCAGTTTTTTGCACTGCTCATCATATCTCGCTTTTGAATCTATTAAAGAAATGTCTTTTTTAAGCTGATTATCCATCGAATCACCTCTTTAGCTTAGTATAGCATATTAATTGCACAAATTCAATACTTAATTTAAAAATTTATATGAAGTGAAATTTTCAAATTCAAGCCAACCACAAAGCCACTATATATTTCTCAGTTCCCTTTAACTGATGTGCCGAAAGCGGTTCGTCGAAAATCGCCGAACCCTACATTTTTCGGATTGATATGTCAATTCAAGTGGTATTCAAATTTTTTCAAAAAAGTAGGCGAAATGTGTAGTTAAAACGGAGTATAATAATAAGTGAAGATGTCCAATGTCTGAAAACATCAGACGAAATAATATTGATGAAAGGAATGATGCAGATTGAAATTCAAGGCTATGAGTCCTCTGCTTTCTCCCGGGGCTGACAGTGACGTTATGAAGCTGCTTGGCTACATTGATGAGCTCAAGACCGAATGCGAGGTAAAGCTTAGCTACATGGAGCTTGTCATTGAACGGATGAAGGAGCAGATTGACTCTATGAAGGAGGCGAATGTATGACGGCAAAAGAAATCCTGACAGAAGCCGATATCACCAGACCAAATCTGGTACAGCTAAACAGGAAGCTGGATTGGCTCTACAGCATTGAGAAGCAAATAGCCGATCATATGTCACGCTACGGCGAGAGTGATGCTGCGGCAGATGAGATGACGGAGCAGACCGAGCTCCTGTTGCCACGTGAGCACAAGGACATATACATCTACTACATAGTATGTATGACAGACCTTGCCAATCAGGATATCGCCATGTACAACAACAGCTGTGCGTACTTTAACGGGTTGTTTGAGTCTTGGCAGAAAAAGTGGCGCAGGGAGCATCTGCCCTCACCCCAAAAGGAGGTAAAATGATGCTGCCCTTTATGAGAAGCAAAAACAAGACCTCTATGTATGATATCAAGTCATTTGAGGGTATTAATCCTTCATATTCACGAAAGGTAAATGAATTTGCCGATGCCGTGAATATGACCTCGGAAGCCTTCCCGGCACTTAAAAGTGCTCCGGGATTTGGCATGTATTCGCAAAGTGAGCTTCCATGCTGCGGATGCGGCTACTACGACAAGCTCTACACCGTCCGTCACGACGATGCCGACACCGGCAAGGTATACATATGCACCGACAACCAATCAACCGAAATCGCTGCTTTCGCTGCTGACGGTGAAGAGGCTGCCGACCGCACCATGGCATTTATGAAGGACGAAATCCTCATAATCCCCGACAATGTGATATACCACACCAACACAGGCACAGCCCGGCAGGGATGTGTCAAGGAGATCACCACAGAGGAGAGCGCCACAGCCAAATTCCAATCGGAGTCCAAAACTGATGATGAGCCGCCTTCACCCTACAACATATGGTACTCGGCATATATCACTGGCAATTCCATTGTATCCATGTCCGGCAACTACAGACCAAGCTCTACTTCATATAAGTTTTATCACTTTAGTGTATCGGACAATTTTGCCGTAGGTGATGTGATAACTCTGAAGATGGACGTAAAGCCTATCGATGCAAGCCAGGACTCTGCTTACAGAGCTTACAAAAAGAAAATGGCTGACGGCATCACACTGAAAATCAAGGATTTGGTAACTACCACCCACTCCACACCGTCAGGCACCAAGACGGAGTACACCTCTGTAATATTTGATGATAATGCCGTGGATATGGGCGGTTACGACGAGGTATTTGTATTTGATGTGACAGTGGAGAAAGGCATACCCAACTTCGTGGATATATGCTCCTTTGAAAACAGAATCTGGGGAGTGACTGCGGACCAAATTTGTGCATCAAAGCTGGGGGACTCCTCCGAGTGGAATGACTTCACTGCAGATGCATACGGCACCCTGCCCTCCTCCTGCTTCAAAACCGAGGTGGAGACGGACGGAAGCTTTACCGCTATAGAACCCTACAACGGCAGCATACTTGCCTTTAAGGAGGACTGCGTGCACAAAATTTACGGCGACCAACCTGACGAATATACGGTTACCACGATGGAGTGTACCGGTGTACAGTCGGGGGCGGCAGCCACCATAGCCACTGTAAACGGTGTGCTCTATTACAAGGGCAAAGACGGCATATACGCATTGAGCAGCGGTCTGCCGCATCTGATAAGTCAAAAGCTCAACACAGAAGGCTTAAGTGCCAAATACGCCTGCGGTGATGACAGGTACTACTATGTGGAAATGTACGATGACACGCAGTCGTATATCTATGTTTATGATACCCTCTGCGGCATCTGGCATATGCAGACCATGAGTGAAAAGCTAAAAGGCATGGTAAATACCCCCGACGGAGTGCGTCTTGCCGGTAAATACGGCATATTCGGTCATGACACGGGTATAGGCTCAGATTGGAGCTTTGAGCTGACATTCGGCACCAAGGAATTTGCAAGCAAGCATATATCGCAGATAATGGCGAGGTATTCCCTGAGTGAGGAGAGCACACTCGATATAAAGCTGAGAAACAAGCACGGTATATATCCCCTATGCAATGCAAGGGGAGCTGCCGCTGACAGTATACTCAGAGTAAAAATCCCCGTGACCTGCTCCGAGGATGCCACTCTGATATTTACCGGTAAAGGAGATTTCACACTAAGCTCACTTACGGTGAATTTCAGAGAAACAAATATTGATAATTAAATGAAAGGAACTGAAAAATGACAGAATACAAAAAGAAAAAACAACTCTTAGAAGACAACAAGGACCTCTACATATCGGACTATGACAAGACCTTGAGCTATGATGCGCTAAAG
The DNA here is from genome assembly GCA_017621495.1 of Clostridia bacterium. Classification (GTDB taxonomy): domain Bacteria; phylum Bacillota; class Clostridia; order UMGS1810; family UMGS1810; genus RGIG8748. The sequence goes on along the minus strand of JAGATB010000034.1, from coordinate 23,578 downwards.
CAGATAACAGACGCCAAGCGTGATTACGATGCCGCCTACAAGGCAAACGACACCGACAAGATGCAGCAATCCAACAACATAGCCAACGCTGTGAGAGCCAAATACGGCAGCTACACTGCAGGCAATGCCGGAGACGAGTACAATCCCTTTATGTACGGTGACCTTGAGTTTGATGACTACAGCTCCCGCTACGATGACGAGCTGGACAGGCTGTATCAATCCATGAACTCCGACCTCGGCAAATTCAGCTACGATTACGAAGCTGACCCGGTATACAAGGCATACAAATCCGTGTACGAAAAGCAAGGAAACCTGGCATATGACAGAGCCCTTGCGGAGAATTCACTAAGGACGGGCGGCATGGCGAACACCGATGCACAGACCGCAGCAATGCAGGCACAAAATTACTATAATTCCATGCTTGCTGCAAAGATACCCGAGCTCTACGAGGCAGCATACGAGAGGTACTACGACGATGTAACACGAAAATACAACCGCTACAAGGACGCCTATGACCTCATAAACGCACGGGAAAATAAGGACTACCAAAGGCACCTGGACAAGCTCTCAAACCAAAGAGAAATGCGTGACTACCTCTACAAGCAGAGCAGTGACGCCTTCGAGAGAGCCTATAATCGTGAGCAGAGTGAAGCCGAAAGAGAAGCCGAGATAGAAGCGGAGATTATGAATAATCTATACAAGGCTCATAAGGACAAGCTGGACAGAGAGTCTGACTCCCGGGAGCTCTACTACGACATAATGCGTGACGCCATAGCCGACGAAAAATGGCGCTCCGAATACAATAAGGATGCCTATAAAAAAGGCTACTCCCCCTACAGGGGCACCATAGGCACCGGCACCATGCTGGACTACGCCAGAAGAATCTTCGGCGACAACACCCTCACCGAGGAGGATTTGCAGAGGCTTCTGGGGCTGTAAAAAAGTCATGACCCCAAAAAAATTTCGGTTCGTCGGCAAGCGCCGAACCCTACGTTAAGTGTAAAAATGTCGGCAAGCGCCGAACCCTACGTTAACTGTAGTAAATGGCGGTTGCCGACATTCCGGAATTGGATTTTTTACATTCTATATTTTATATTATTGATAACCCATCATAGGCTATCTTCACATTATATTTTCTGTCTATATTTGTGAAGTATTCTTCAAGCTGTGCATGATTCATGCCTTTGGCTTCTATATGGGACAGATAGATATCCGTTTGCTCATCAATTGTTCCGTTTTCATACAATTTATCCAGTGTTGCCGTGCAGCTTGTTAAATCCATATGCACGGGACAGCCGTCGCCCTCACCGCCTATTGAAGGGAAGGTACACTCCCCTACCAGAATATCAAGCTTGAAATTTTTAAGATATTCAAATGTATCATCAAGATAATATCCGGAATCCAGAGCATAGTACATAAGTCTGCCGTCGCTTAATTTAATGAGATAGTTTGCAGAGTTCCTCTCCAGGGCTGTGTGGTGAGCACCTCTTAGCGGAGTAACCTCTATATCGTTTATCTTGTATGTATGATTAAACTCCAGCTTTACAAATTCCACATTCTTTTCCTTTAAATATTCGCCGTTTTTGTCGATTAAAAGCGGTGTGGAATACAGCACCTTATCTATGTACGAATAAGCATCATCTGTCAGATACACCTTAACTGCATGCTTGGGCGGCTCAGCGGAAGCAATCAGTCTGAGCCAGAACATGGAGTAATTAAAGTGGTCGGAGTGTGTATGGGTGAAAAGTAAATGCTCCACCTCGGACAAATCATCCCCAAGCCTTATTGCCTGAGCGGCGAAATCCTGCCCTATGTCTATCATTATCTTCTTGTCAATTCTGAATGCCGAGCGCAGGCGGACCTCCTTGCCACCTACTATACGTGCATTTTCGCATACACTGCATTTGCAAAATGGTGCGGGTATGGGAGCGCCTGCACTTGTGCCCCAGAATCTCATCGGTTTATACATTTTCATTCTCCTATTCACGTTAGTTCGATACGTTTCAACGATTGGGGACAGGGCTGTTTTGTCTGTCACCCCCGTCCCCAATCGTCAAAGCTACATTATATTTCTTTGAGAGACTCTATCTTTTGATGGAGCTCATGATATGTACCGGGCTGAGCACGCATGGTGTTATCCGGATTGTACATACTCGTCTCGTAGAGGAAGGGTCCTCTGTAGTCAGCAGCATTGAAGAGCTCAATGAGTTCCTTCCAATCCATCTTTCCGTTAAAGGGTATCAGGTGGTTGTCTGCTGTCACATAATCGGATATATGCACTGTGGCTACTCTACTGCCGAGAGCTTGCATAAACTCTTTGTGAGTACCGAGCTCTATGTGATTTACATCGAAGCAAATCATAAGCTTGGGGTTTAAAGATATGAGCTCCTGCATCTCCCGGGTACAATTACCGAGGCACAACCTGGGCAGGGTCTCAACTGCAACAGTCATGCCGTATTCATAGGCAAAGTCGGCAAGCTCGGAAAGCCTCTGCTTAGCCTTCTGCATGCGAATATCGCGCCCTTCAAGTGTTGTAATCTCCGCACTGGGGTGAATAACTATATTTTTGACATTGCCCAAGGAAGCGTTTTTGATTAATGTTTTGAAGTCATTCATGGCATTTTCCGCTTCGGCATCATCAGGATTAGATGGGTCGTAATAGTCGCTGAACGGCACATGAAATGACCACAGCTCCACACCATGTTTTTCAGCAAGCGCCGCAAGCTTTTTAAAGTCAATTGCAAGGAAGTCATCGCCAAAGGGCAGATTAACCTCCATTGCGGTAATATTATTTTCGCTGCACAATCTGAAGTAATCCTCGTTAAGTTCAAAAGGACAACCTCTTTTGCCCAGTGAAGTTACTGATATACCTGTTTTTCTCACTATAATCATCTCTTTCAATATTTATTGTTTTAAATTTGAACGTGTGTCAAAATAATCAAATGCCCAAACCGCTATAACACCGACAAGCATCATGCCGCTCCATATGTATATGAGACCTGACCAACCCATTTGAGATACCGCATTGGCAAAAACCATGTTTGCAATGGAGGCTGCCACGTATCCCGAAAAGTCAAATACACCATTTGCAGTCGAAACACAGCCTGTATCTCTGAGACCGGGTATATATATACTCCACAAGGCAGTGCTTGCACAGCCCGAGCCCATGCGAGCCAGCAAAAGGAATATCAGACAAAGCCACACGTTGCTTACAAAATTAAGCAATGCAAACATCACGCATGAAATAAAGAACATTGCAATAATGAGCTGTGTATCCCGCTCTTTGATTCTATTGTAAATAAATACTGCCACAAATGGGCTCATAGCTTTAATCAAAGACATAATTGAGTAAAGCATGCTTGACTTTGCGGCTGAAAATCCCAGCTGCTCAGAAATATACGCAGGTATCCAAAAAGCAACCGAAGCTCCTACAATCTCAGTAATGGCACCCACAAACATATACATGGGGAATTTTCTCAACCGAAATACATCCAAATAACTTTTTTTCTCATCAGATGTCTCTTTAACGGACTTTTCATTTATTATACCCCTTTTTTCAGCTATTGCCAAAAAAGAATAGCTTATAACACCCATTGCAACAGTAAAAATGGATGTTACGTAAAATACGTTTTTCCAGTTGAGAATTGATGCAAGCATTCCTGCAACCATAGGACCGCAGAGCCCTGCAACCGAGAAGCCCGTACAGCAGTTTCTGGCATATTTGGGGAGTGTGTTCTCGGATATTGTCCTTACCAGGGGACCTCTCAGCATAGAAAGTCCGAAGCCGTTTAGTGCAAAGGACAATACCTGTGCCGGCAGATAATCCAAAAACGGAAACGCAAGTGCGGAAAGTCCGGATACAAGCAAGCCTATGCCTACCATGGTTCGTGCTCTGAACTTATCTCCGAGTCTGCCGTTGATGAGCTGACCTATGGCATACATCAGAAAGTATATCGATGATATCATACCTATACTGTCCTTGGTAAAATTATCATCCTGCATCATCTGCACGCTTGACACACTTAAGATGTTTCGCATAACGTATGATGCCATATAAGTGATAATACAGATTGAGCCTATCTGCACGGCTTTTTTTATCTCTTTATTTTGATTTTCTTCCACCATGTTTATTAACCACCTTTAAAATGTATTATAGTTTGAATTCTTCGTAAATCTTTATTTTTCTCAAAAAGCTCACAAGGTTACTTGTAGTGGTATAACCAAGCTTTTTCAGAATGTGCTTCACATGTACCTTAACCGTGGAATACTCTATGCAGCGCATCTCAGAAATCTGCTTTTTGTTGTATCCGCCGTACAGGAGCTTCAGGATTTCTTTTTCGCTCTGAGTAAGCGTAGTGAATTTGTGTATGAAAAACATGAGAGTTTCCTCGCTTTTCTTCATACGTGTAAACTCTGCTCTTAAGTTCTTAGCTATGAGAGGACCTACGAAATTTTCCGTTTCATACACCTTCTTGATGCTTTTGCATATTTCTTCACTGTCTGCTGTCTTGAGCAGATAATCCACGGCACCGGTGTAGTATGCCTCTATGATAAATTCACTTTTATCATGCACGGTGAGTACTATTATCTTGATATCGGGATATGTCTCATATATAGTACGAATGGCATCAAGGCCTGCGGTTTCGTACTCCATCTGTATATCCATGAGGATGATGTCCGGCTTTATCTTGCCGGCAAGCTCTATGGCTTCCTCACCGCTGCCTGCCTCTGCTACCACTTCTATATCATTGTCTTTCCTAAGAGATGTTACCACATAATTTCGTATGCCTTTGATATCCTCACAAACCATTACTCTGATTTTCATAATCACAGCACCCCTTCCTTGCTTTGTTTGCTCTTCGGCAATATTATTTGAAATTCAGTAAATTCATTTGGCTTACTCTTTACGTCTATAAATCCGAAGTTGGAATCCACCACGGTCTTGACATGAGAGAGCCCTATGCCCCAATTGTTAAAGGTCTTTTTGGTAGATACGAATGGCTTAAAGAGCTTTTTCATAAGCTTGGAGTCTATACCGCAACCGTTGTCTCTCACAGAAACACAAATCCACTTGCCCTCCTGCCACACCTTGACTTTTATTTCTCCATCATTGTCAATGGCTTCGGCGGCATTGAAAAGCAGATTTGCAAAGCATTCACACAATTCGGCTCTGTCACCGCACACGGGGGCTTCCTCACACTCTATGCTTACCTCGGCTCTTATACCCTTTGCAACATACAGCTTGCCCATGGCATCCATCACACAATCAATTAAGTTGAGCGGTTTTTGACCTGCCATTTGAAAATCATTGATATTGAGTATTCTGTTAATCCTCGCCGAAAAATCATTGACATTGTTTTTGATTTCAACAAGGCACTCCATGCCTTCATCACTTCCGTAGGTTTCGATTGCGGTATTATCAAGCACCAGAAAAAGTGCCATAAGGTTCTTGAAAGTGTGAAATACATGGCGTACATCTTTAAGGGCAATACGGGATTTCTTCTGTTTAAATCTCTTGCCGAATATATTGATTTCGCTGAGCACCTGAGATTTGATATATATAAATCCCAAAATCGTGAGAAGTACCCCCGTGATTATCATGATATAATAATCAAAGTCCTTAGTGAATTTGCCGGAGGCAATCTCCAAGTCATATATGCTTGATTTTACCAGAAAATGTCTAAGTGGGCTCAAAAACAGCACCGTAGCAAATATACCCTGCATAAACAGCAGTGCAAACATTAAAGACACCACATATTTTTTCTTGAAAAACAGCTTGGTAAGCTTGTACTCAAGATAAAACTTGCGATACGGCAGACAGCATATAACTATGATATATACCCATGAAAATATGCTGATAAGCTCCGAGCTGAAATTAAGAATTTTTAATGTCTGTTCATTTTGAGCATATTGCTTCCAAAGGTACATATTTTCTGCAAAGGAATTTGAATTCATAGTCACAAAGAGTATGGCGGAAGCAATAAAGGCAATGATACTTTTGTACCTTTTCACCGGAAATGACATATTGACCGAGCCCTCAAGATAAAAGCACATCATAATCGTAAGGAATGCCACGATTGCTATAAGCATAAGGGTCTTGATGTCATAAAAACTAAAGGTTATTCCACCCAGATATTTTACAATGTAGAATTCAAACTGAAAGAAATATCTGTAGTTGTTTATTCTGATAGTGTACAGCATGAGTGATAAGATGAGCATATCCACAGCAAGAAAGCCCCCGCCGAAAACAAAGCTGAGTTTGTTTCGGACGCGAAATATCAAAAGTACAACTGTAAATATTAAAACGAAAAGCAAAGAAATGGTCATTTTAAATTCACCTCATTATTCCGATGTTTCCATATAATTATCATATCACAATGTTTTGTTTATCGCAATACCAATAAAAATGGAAACATCGGAAATTGTGCTTTTGTGCTGTGGGAATTTTCAGTCGATGAAAGGATACGGTATGAGGGTATTTAAATCCTTCCACACAAAAATCCGATTCATCTTCCCTGCTGTCTGCTCCAAGCCAATCACCTTGGTAACCATACTGCGCGGTGTCAATGACAGTTTGCTCACTTTAACTGTATCAAGAGAACCGTCATCTGCATTGTAGGAAGCGCTTATCACAGCTGCCGGTTTGTATTCATCGCTCACATTATGCAGATTAAAGCTGAAATACTCCTCTCCGTTAATTACTTCACCTGTATAATCTGTTATTACCACATCGGAATTCACATAGCTGTTAAAATTATAGATATATGTGCCTGATGAAGTGGATATGTAAGCGCGGCTCAGATTGGGATGGAAGTGTATTCTCCATATATCTCTGCCAAAAGGCAGACCCTTTACAATATACCAAGTAATACCGCCGTCATAGGACTCAAAGAGGCCTTCCGTGGGTGCAAGAGTTCTGTTGTTGACACCGCCGGCAATGAGGTGGTTGCTGTTGACGGGGTCCTGAGCTATGGAATAAATGTAATTCATACTGTATCCATCGGTTGAGCAGTTAACAGTAACATATCCGCCGTTATCGTATATCCTCATGCCGCCGGAATAGAAGCCCACATACAGTTTATCCTCCACCACAGAGTCTGCTGTTATCTCCTGAAAACCTGCCGATATATTATATAAGGCTGACCAGGTTTTGCCCATATCCGAAGATTTATATATCTTATTATCGGCAACACCGTAGACAATATTTCCGTTAACGGGAGATACAGCATAGATTTTATAATCCGATTTTGTCCACGTTTTGCCGCCGTCATAGCTTATTATCTCTTTGGCATATATTACGTCCTCTTTATCCTGATTGAAAAAGATAAGAGTGGTATCGTAATCCATTGTAGCATCCAGCACCGTATATGTGTCGCCGCCGTCGGTGCTTTCCATGATTATAAATCCGGTAGAGCTTTGTCCTACATTAATAAGAACATGCTCCGGGTCAAATGGATCACGCGCTACACTCCTTGAAGCACCTTTGCCGTTATATCTCAGAGCTTTATATTTAGTCAGAGGATATTCCTCGCCAAGACCGCTGTCAAAGGAGTGAACTGCTCCAAAGTCCATTACGGAGAATATTATATCATTATCATCTTCGGGATTAAAGGCAATATCCATCACCCTGAGACCGGAATATCCGCTTGATGAAGCATGGAAGCTTGCCCCGCCGTCTATGGACTTGTATATTTCGGCATCCATTGAAGCAATGAGCTCATTGGGATTGTTGGGATTTACCCTTATCGGTTCACATCCGTAGCCGGTTTTGTTACTCATAAATCCAAGCGTAGTGTCCATAGCCATTTTGCTGAAGGTGGAGCCGTAGTTATCACTGTACCTCAAAGGATATGATATGCTGTAGAGCTGCACATAGAGTCTCGGAGAACTGCCCCCTCCGAAGAACACCTGACCGAAAGCGTTTGATAAGCTGCTTTGTATCTGACTGCAAGTCTTGAGCTGTGACCAAGTGGTACCGGCATCGGTGCTCCTGTACAGATAGTTGGCAGTAACGCAGAACCAATTGTTTTCATCGGTGGGGTCTATGGCTACCGATAAGACGGAGCTTGAATCAAGACTTGAATTTTTTTCGGTCCATGTAGCTCCGCTGTCCGAGCTTACCAGAATGCCGTTTGCCGAAGTGGAAAGTATGAGCTTACTTCCTGCAGTATATAAGTTGTATACGGTACCGTCATATTCATATACCAATTCCCAGTTGCCCTTGGAAACATTTCTGTACAGCTTGCCGTCGTGGCTTGCTGCATAGAGTGTGTCACCAAGATATGCAAACAGAGTTTCGGAATGATGTCTGTAATATCCGGTCTGCTGTTCCAATGCCCAGCTTGCACCGCCGTCATAGGAAGCATAAATTCCTGTGGCAGCGGTAACCTTGGTGTGGTTATCGGTAGAATTGGGACATACAGCCGCGTACACGGTGTTTACATCGGTCCTGCTGCAGAATATATTTACCGTTCCGAAGCAGCCCAGACCCGAGGATGAAATGCGCCAATTAGAGCCACCGTCCGTACTTTTCCATATACCGCTGGTATCGGTGCCGTAGAATACGATATCTGTATCCACAGGTGAGTATGCCATGGAAAAACCTTTTTGACCGCCTTCACCACCATGATAGCCTGAATTATACTGAGCCTCGGTGGTGAAATTGTACTGAGTAATCCACGGAGCATATTCGGTGGTTGTATAAGGGTCTATGGGATTGTCATTTACCGGAGGATATTTAAATTCCGAAGCATATGTACCCTCCGAATGCGAAACGATAACCGTATACACACCGCTTTCACCGTTAAAGCCGAAGGTATCGGAGTAGTTTCCGTTTTCATCGGACACTAACTGCCGGATATCCTTTACTGCCAAAGCCTTGGCAGAGCCGGTCAATGCACAGTATTGCGAATATGTCACACCGGGGTTTAGTATGACAATAGCAACATCTGATACTGTACCGCTTAGGATTGTTCCCGAAACAGTGATGCATGACGCATCCTCCGTAAATTCAACGGAGAATGCGTCATTTGCACACACACTGTTAAATGCAAATAATATTAAAAATACTAATAGCGTTGTTGTAAATAGTTTTTTCATATTTATCACCAAAGTGTGTCATTATTAACTCATCAATTGTTAACTGCAACCAAAGGAATCACCGTCACAAGGGGTGTGAAATCAGAATTCCATATCATAGCCTTTGCGGTACAGCCTGTAAGGTCTCCAGCATCGGCAGGAACTGTATATACAAAGGTGTCTCCCACTGTATCTAATGATGATACAGGGACTGTATTTATATCCACATATTTAAGTGCTTTGTTACTGTCATATACTGCTATGATGCAGTCAACACTTAAATCTGTGTCCCAGCCGTTGTCAACTGCATATGTAAGGGTAAGGTCATTGCCTGCTGCAAGGGTTCCTGTGAAGGTAGCGGCGGTGTCTACAGAAACAGCCTTTTTAACCCATAGAGACGGATAACTTCCTGTCATTCCTCTGAAATATGTATTTCCTGTAGTATTACTTCTTTCAACTGCAATAATTAATTCTTTCTTATCATTTCTTACAGCACTTTTAACAGCAGAAGTAATGTCATATTTTTTTAAATCTGTCAACGTTTCAGAGCCTTCAGGTCCCGGTTCACTTGAAGATGTATAAGTTATATTATCTTCTATTGTAAATGTTGGAACTTTATCAGAATACCATGTATCTATTGAATATAGTTTCAAAGTACCGCCATCATTTCTGTTAAGAAATATCGCTGTGTCAACCTGAGATTCATCAGTATAATCACTTATATCAAATTTAAAATATCCCACGATTCTGTTTTCAACGGTAGTACCACCCAGTTTAACCCAACCACCTGATATATTTGTCGTAAGATCTGACACATTTGCACCAGGTGTACCGACAATAAAATCATCACCATGATTTTTGCCATTTGAAGCATTTATCTTTATAGGTTCACACCAATCAGCTTTTACAGTTGATTTTGATGTTGCTTCCACAACTTTCTCTTCAGCTGTTTTAAATTGTATAGCAGGCTTTGCACCATTCAATCCACCAAGATATGTATTGTATGGATTGTTGCTTTCTATTCCTAATACAAATGAAGCTTGACCGTTATTTTTTGCTGTTATTACCGCATCTGTTATATCATAATATCTTCTTGTCCATGTAGTACCATATCCATCAAAATAACTTTCCGGAACTTCATCCTCTGACATAACTCTTGTAATAGCGGTTCCGCTTGAAAGTAATGGTGCAGTAGTCTCGGACCATGAAGCTTCCGGCATTGAATACAAGTTAAGATTATTGTCTCTTGTAATACAAATAAATCTTACACTTACAATTTCATCAATCGTATATCCACTTATATCCCATTTAAAATATGCACACATCGGTGATGCTGCAGAGCTCTGAGTGAGTTTTATATTTCCGCCTGAAATAGTTGAAGTCGCATTAAACTCACTTCCCGGCGCACCGAATTTATAATCATCACCCACATAGGAGCGACTGTTAAGTGTTGATACACCGACCGGCTCATGCCATGTATACTCCGTATAAGTAAGAGCAGCACTTGCACTCAGTGTGAGTGTGCTTATAAGAAGCATCACACACAAAATAATTGATAAAACTTTTTTCAAACTTTTCATTTAAAAAGCCTCCTGAATATTATTTTAATTAAAACTTACAAAATCCGCTATAGCGGCATGTGAATCAAGCTCCCAGATATATGCATGTGCCGTGTAATCTGTTAAATCCACATCGCTTGGCAATACATACTCTGTTTCAAAGTTATCCTTGCCGTTAGCTTCCAGTGTACAGGTTTTGAATGTCATATCGTATAGAGTATCGTTTGCATCATACACAGCTATGATTAATGCAAAATCCGCATCCGTATCCGAGCTGTGATTTTCTACATGATAGGAAGCAGTTAGGGTATCTCCTGCAGTTACTGTACCGCTGACGGTCACATCAGCTTCAAAAAGACTTGTATTGCCCACTACTATGCTTGCCATGCCGTAGTCGCCCCATTCGTCGTAGCATCGTACGGTAACTTCCTTTTTATTACCGTCACAGGTAAGAGTGAGGGTGTTGTCTACGGAGGTATCATCAAGTACACCGTTCACGTAGAATTCGTAGGATGTAATTGTTGAATCTTCGTCTGCATCATATGCATCCGCAGTGACGGTCATAGTCTCGCCTTCTTCATACACATTTTTATCTGCACTGAGGGTAACCGTGGGTGCATTGTTGGTAGTAGTACGAATGTTAAGCACAGGTGGATTTGTCTTTGAAGTTGTGCTGTATCCTGCTGATTCTCTCTCCACTGCAAAGCACAGTACATTCTCACCTTTTGAAACCTGTTTTTTAACATAATCCGTAATTGCGTAATCCGGCGTCTCAGCATCGGTATCACCAAATATTATATTTTTGCCTGCTGCATAGGAGTATATCGGGTCGGTATCCGCGTAATCTACAAGTGCGGTTGCCGGAACCTGAATACTCGTAAGCTTGTTATTCTCTCTATCCACAACGGGAGCTATGGTTGTATTCCATTGAGCACTATCCAGAGCATATATGTTTAGTATCTTTCCGCAGTGGTTTGCCGACTGTATCCACATAGCAATATTTGCATCAGCTATATTTAAAGCATTTATTCCCAGGGAAGAAATATTAAATCTCATATAGAGCATAATCGGCTTTGCCGCATCACCACCGAGCATATAGTTGTATGGGCTGCTGAAATGAGTTGAGTTGTTGTACTCGGAGACGGTTTTTCCGTCATAGCTGTTTATAACCGTACTGTTTGCACTGTTCCATGTCTTAACCGGTGAACCCTTAACGAAGATTTCAATTGTAGTCTTGCCGGTGTCGTATCCGTCACTGCAAAGAACCTCAATGGTATGTGTGCCGGAGGTGAGATTTTCGATTGTAAGTACATTGCCGTCAGTGTTTGTACTCTCTGTGCCATCCACCTTAAAGGAATATGTCAATTCGTCTCCATCCTCGTCTGTTGCCGTTGCGGTAATTACCGCTGATTCACCCTCGTCATAGTAATCCTTGTCTGCTATAGCAGTAACCACCGGAACTTTGTTCGTTGTGGTTGTAATCATAAGTGTGGGCTTGTTGCTTGAGCTTCCGGCAGAACCATACATATCATTGGAGGTACTCTCAATCACAAAACACAATGTAGTTTCACCGTCTGATACTGCCTGCTTGATGTACTCTGTCATATCATAAAATGTGTTTTTGTTGGATATATCAGAATCTGTGAAATACGCCATATCTGCCTTTGCGGGGACTTTGTATGCAGCAACGGTATTATCTTCGCTTCTGTCAACTACCGGGCCTACCGTATCACTCCAAAGCGCATTATCAAGTGCATAGACCTTCATGGTTTTGTTGGCATGATTACCGTTAAGGTACTGATATATGCCCGCACTTGATATATTGGCATCAGCCAAATCCATGCTGCTTATATCATACTTTACATACAATACAAGCTTATTTCCGCTTTTGGTACCCAGCATATAATTGTACTGATTCATTTGCGTAGTTGCCCAGTTGTTATATTCGGTAAACACCTTTTCATCAAGGCTGTTGTATACTGCTGTAATATCAGCGGCAGTACGTGTTACCACAGGCTCCGCGAAGACTGCAGTATTTGTCAGAAGCACTAAACACATACTGAGCATCAGAATTACCGATACAAATTTCTTAAATGTTTTCATCCTTGTTATCACCTCTCATTCATTATTTAATAAAGAGAATCGTATTTGGTCTCGTATACTCTGTCCTTGCAAAGATTTTGATATCTTCGCCGTTTTTCTTGCCAAGAATCTGTTCACCGGTAGTAATCTGTGTGAATTCTATATTTCCTCTGTCATCCACCTCATACATATAGCCGGCTGCGTATATACTCTCAAGCTTATCTTCAAGCCCTGAGTCATTTAAATCTATTTCGCTTGTAGAGAAACGGGCATATCCCTTTGTCATAGAATATACATTTCCTACTACAAGTCTGCATGAGCTATTGCCCTCCCATGAAGAATTCTGATTGGGCACTCCGGCATTGGCAACGGGATTTAAGAACAATTTATTTTCATAATCATAGAGTTTTTCTATGATGCTTACCTTGCCCTTTGAATCATATCCTACTCTGAACAAATCCCCTGCTTTCAGTCCTGCACATGTCTTGATTTCATCTGCAGTCATATTCGTCTGCGAATTTGCTGAAATCATGCCCGTACCTTTGGCTATGTTTTCGCTGCCGTATGCTACCGTGAGAGACACTTCAGCATTTTTATTGTAACACTTGATTTTGAGCAGGGAGCTATGCTCCTCTGTTTCATCTGTTACATTTGACATTGACTTAAAAATATATACATCATTGGTAACAGCTCTTGAAGCATTACCCCTTAGAAGCACTATATCTCCAAAGGGTGTATCCGAACCAAATGAATATACATCTACGCTGTAGTTCTTATCATCTTCTGCAGACAGCAGGAGGTCCAAGTCATCATAGTTATTGGAATCATCTATAATTACCAGGAAGGAATCATTACCGGAAATATATTTGCCGCCGAAAACTCTCCTGTAGTTTACATTCGATGAACCCTTATACATTAGCATGCCGTCCCGCTCACCGAGATGACGTTCACAAAGAGTGTTGTCATCTTCTGTGCTGCCCTTTACGGGAGTATCAATGTGTTTTATCTTTCCATCCGCATCCAGTCTGTAGGCTATGGGGATGGGACTGAATTCACTCTTGCCTGCTTTCATCGCAGAGATTATATCGGAGTTGTCTCTCCATGTATCGCCGTCTATCTTAACACTGCCTGCAACATCAAATATCTCGTATTCGCCTTCACGGGTAAACAGCTTCATCTGAACATTGCCGCCCAGGGCACCCTGAGTTTTGACGCCTACACAATAAGCAACAGGGTCGTTGTTATCTGCTGATTCTCCTATATAGGCAATGCGTCCGTTGATATCAAGATACATCACGCCGCTTGTGCCGGGAGCTATGAGTCCGTTATCTGCGTAGGTTTCCAGTTCTTTGGTGATGCTGTACTCCACACCGCCGATAAGTGCTTCGCCCTCGGAGTTAACCTCTTCGATAATGCCCTCAATAGAATTATTTGCTGCAATTATCTTTATGTATTCACCGTCAAGGCTTTTCATAGCGGTGAGAATGCTGTCTTCTTTAATGTCAGCTATAGCATTTCCGGATGCATCATATATCTCATAGCTATCAAAAGAACTCAGGTCTACATTGTTATTAACGGATAATTTATCATACAGCTTTTCATCTTCCAAATCTGCAAAAGTAAGCACCAGAGTATCATATGCTTCAATCATTGCTATGTCATAATCTGCACTGCCGTCATTATTTACAAAAGTTACCTTACCGTAATCAAATGCAAACAAATCCTTAATGGAATGTTTGCTGAAATCCACCGATACGCCGTTGTATACGTAGAGTGTATCCACATTAAGCTTTACCGTCTTTGTATTAGCTCCGGCATAATAGCTCAGCTGTGATGAAGTAACATTTGATACATCTTCTGCTGTTATCTCCAAAATCTCGTTGTCAAGATTTCTGACTGCATATATGTAGCTGTACACTCCGCCGTTTTTCTTTGCGTAACAATCCACGTTATATCCAAGGCATTCGTTGGCCTTGGTGTCTGCATTATTAATCTGCTGTAATCCCACACGTATCTGACCTTCGCTGAATGCCCCACCATCTATAGAGGTTATGAAATTGGCTGTTACCACGCCTGATACAGCAGTAATGTCACGGTAGGTCTCAAGCAGGGTTCTGCCGCTTGTCTCAAAGCTTGTGCTATCCGAGCCGATGACCGAATTTTCAAGCATTTCAACATCAAGCGAGTTGTATATAAGCTCTACCATGTCTTTAAACACGAGGGTCTCGCCGCTTTTAACTGCAGCGGACAGGTCAACCTTGGACGCAGTTTTAAATACTGCAGCGTTTGTGTTTCCGGTGAGTCTGATATAGCTGCCGTAACCGAGAGAATTAAGTATTATCCTCACGGCATCTTCGCTCATGATATAGGCATATGGGTTAAAGCTTCCGTCAGAATTCCCGTTGATTATACCGTATGCAATACCTGCACAGATATAGTCATAATATTCGTTATCCTTGGCAACGTCCCAGAATACGTTCCCGGACTTTGCAGCTAAGTTACCGCCGCTCATGAGTCTGACAATATATCTCACAAACTCGCCGCGGCTTACGGGCTTATCATCAGCCGGGATTTCATCACTGAGCATACCAAGTGCCTTAAACAATTCAACCTGCTGTGCATAATATGCATCTGTCTCTACGCTCGATACACCGGACCCGACTGCCGCATCATCTGCAAATACAAGCAATTGCACCGAAGTCACACACATACAGAAAGCAACTATAAGCGATAATATTTTTTTTGAATTAACCAATATTTTCATCCCCTTTCGTAGTATAATTCTTTAATTTTCATTCTGCAAAAAAGAGAATGCCATTTTTGCTGCTTCTGCCCTTGTAACATTACCCAAAGGAGCAAAGCTTCCGTCATTATAACCATTTATAATTCCTGCAGAATAAAACATCTTTACCGCAGCCAGCGCATAATCCGATATATGAGCTGCATCGGTAAATTCGCTGTACTCTCTTGCCTCTTTGAGAATGGTGTTCTTAAACAATGCAGCATTGTACATAATCTTTACTGCATCCTGCCTTGTGATGGGAGCTTCCGGATTGAAGCAATTATTGCCCACACCCGCAACAATCTCTATGCCGGCAGCAGTTGCCACATAAGGGTAATACCATGCGTCCGGTGCTACATCATCAAAGCTGCACTGTGCTTCAGCATCAGACAGCTCCAAGGTGTTTAGAATTATTTTCAAAAATTCTGCCCTTGTCACCGAATCATCAGGACGGTATCTGCCTGTATCATCTCCGGACAGGATACCTCTGGTAGTCAGCCTGTAAATACTTTCATATGCCCAGTGCCCCGCCTCAATATCTTCATATAAAGTTGTTTGAACTGCTGTATCGGCAATAAGGGAGTTGTCAGCTTTAAATCCGGATACAGAGCCGCCCTTGTTTCCGCTGTTTTTGTCGGATTTAGACGGAGTCTCGGCAGGCTTGTTTTCCTCTGCGGCTTTTTTGAAATTTTCTGACCAGACGCCATAATGACCTTTACCGGCATCAAGAATATAGTCACATATCGTCTCCTTGTACGTGTCGTTTGATTTAGCATAATTCCCATCAAGCTTATCCACGTCAAGCAAAAGCATGTTTGAATTTACAATTTTAGCGGCTTCTTCCCCATCTGATGCTTCGTAAAAGCTCTGAACGGTTGTATTGATATCAAAGCTTTTAACTGCGTCATCAAGAGTGGTAAATCCGCTTTCGCCGGCATCCTTTAACATATCGGTTGCCACCGACTCCCTTGAGGAGTCTGCGAGCAAATCAAACATTGTCATATCGAAAACTACATTTCCGTAATATTCAAGCAAGACGAGTAATTCGTCGGCGTTGCCTGCAGAGTTAACCTCAGCGAGCACATCCGGATAGTCGGTATCTCTTAAGAAGGTAAAGTATTTATATACCGAATCACCCTTTGAGTCTGCAATTTTCACTACATATCTTCCTTTTTTTCCGCCGGATATATAGCTTATGTCATAGTTTCCGTCGTCCTCGGTTATCTGCTTTACCCAGTCAATCATGCCGGGTTTTGCATCATCACCTGAATTATAAAAAGCATTGCTTTGCTGCTCGAATTTATCTTCAACAGTCTTGTCATCACCGGTGAATTTTTCATTGAATACCGTTATGGTGACATTGCCGCTTATATCTGCCTTGCCGGATATTCGCACACTGCCGTCGACAGGGTTTACCTTAACCAGCGGCGGCTGTGCCGCAAATACCGTTGAATAGCATAACATAATGATAATTCCTACAGCCAATATACTTTTCTTCAATTAAAGCCCTCCTTTTTCTATTTAAGTATTTTTTTCAAATTAGATATAAAATGGGCTATATCTTCATTTGAAGCAGGTTTGCCCGATTCAAAGGTTATCATATCATCGAGTACATCATTTGCAAGACATTTATAATATGCATATCTCGAATATGCCGGAATATCTGTATATGCATTTACATCAGAAAGTGTAAAGTTATCCGGTATATGATTTATGTTCATTATTCTGGCACCAAGTATTACAAGCTGGTCATATGTAAGAGGTTCATCAGGATTAAATGCTCCGTCCTCAGAAATGATATACAATCCTGCATCATACATTGCCTGCACATACGGATAATAATATCCACCCTTTGATACATTATCCGCAATGATGTCTGTATACGGTTTGCCGTCCGTAGCCCGCTTTAATCCCAGCAATTTTGAAATTTGCTTTGAGACTTCGCCGCGGCTTGTATATCCTTTCGGCTCAAAATAACCGTCTGTAAATTCACCGTATATTCCGTCATTATAAAGGTTTATTATATCCGCCCTCGCATATGAAGCATCGATGTCGGTATAAAGGGTATCTACCGGATTAAAGAATTTCTTAAACTCATATACATATGTACCTCCTGAGGTACCTATCCAGACCTGATCCTTGCCGGGACGAAATTCTATAATCCACACATCGGCTCCGTTTAACACACCGGGAACATGGGTCCAGGTCTCACCACCGTCATAGGATTCAAATATACCGCTTGTATTATAGTTATCACGGGCATATACACCGCCTGCTACAAGGTGAAGCTCATTTTCAGGATCCTGAGCACATGTATATACAGGTACTCTGCCGTATACGGTATGAAATCCATTTTTGGCATTTTTCAATGAAAAGGTATCTCCATCTACAATACAAAGTCCCGAGGAAGTGGTTCCTATATAGAATTTATCCTCTTTGAACTTATCAACGGATATTCTCTGTGTACTTGACGGCAATCCCGCACATAATACAGAAAAGGTTCTGCCTTCGTCAGTAGATTTATAAAGTGTAGCATTTGCAAATCCGTAAACTACATTTCCGTTAAAGGGTGACATGGCATAAAGCTTATATTCCGGAGTAGTCCAGGTAACACCGTCGTCATAGCTTATGAAATTACCGGCATAAATGGTGGTAGGATTATCGGGATTAAATGCCATAAATCTGGTGTCACACCCGTAGGTCCCGGGTATATCATGCCAGTTATGACCACCGTCAAGGCTTTCCTTAATGGTAGCACCTTTGCCCCAACCACCGCGATTATCAAGAACTCGCTGAGGATTTTTCGGATCAAATCCAAGTGCTTTTGATGTTTTAGAGCCATCTGTTCTCAAATTTGCGTATCTGTCCTCGTTGGGCATATAATATACCAATGGATAATCTTCGCCATTTCCTGTATATGCATCCATGATACTTGAGCGGTCTATACACGCAATCCAAAAATCGTTCACATCACCGTCAATTCCAAAGTAGAAGTTTGCCGCTCTCATTCCCGAATATCCACTGGACGCCGGGAACAGAGTCTCACCTCCGTCGAGGGACTTCATTATCTGTCCGTCCGAGGAAATCCACATTATATCGGGATTTTGGGGATGAACATAGTAGGGTTCCGCACTCCATCCCCAGTTATCACGGATTATAGCAAGGTTATTGTCGCTTATGGGCTTGTTAAAGGTTTTGCCGTAATCATCACTGTATCTCATAGGTCTTTGAACCGATGAGCTTGTTACATAAAGCCTTGCATTACCATCACTTCTCACGGTAGAAAAGTTAAGTCTCCAAAGCTTATGTGTTTCGCTATAACCCATACCTTTGGGAGTGTTTAACACTGCCCAGGTATTTCCTGCATCTTTACTCTCCCACAGGTAATCTGCACTTACTGCAAACCAGTTCTTTTTATCAATCGGGTTAACAGCTACAGCTCTGATTTCCGGAGTATCAAAGCCCTCGTTAATTTCTGTCCAGTTTTTACCGTCATCACGGGTTATCAAAAGCCCGCTTTCCTTGGTACACGCGATAACAGAGCCTTCAAAATATTCTATGCAATGTATGTATTTATCGGTAAGACCAATGCTGCTCCAGGTTTCACCTTCATCTGTGGATATAAATACACCACCGGTATTTCCGCAGGTGTATACGTCTCTGGTGCCGTCTTTCTTTTTATCGGAGAAAGCAACCATACCGTTGCTGAAGGTGCGGGGCTGATAGGTTGCCTCTAAAACCTGATACCAGCTCCTGCCGCTGTCTGTGGATTTATATAATCCGTGCTGAGCTCTGTGAGGTGCTCCGCTTTCGTTGGCAAGGCTCGTAACATATATAATGTGTACCCATAACTTGTAATCCTTCGTCCGATGGAATCCAGCTGAGACCGCCGTCCTCACTTCTCCATACTGTTTCGGTATCTGTACCCAAAAGCACAATATCCGGATTGGTAGGTGCAGCAGCAAGTGCGAAGCACTTCTGACCGCATTCACCGCCGTAATATCCCGCAAGTGCCTGCTCCGGTGTAGTCAAATGATACTGTTTCATCCACGGATTTACACTCGTTGTTGTAAGCGAATCAATGTCAAGCTCATCGGGAATTATTGACTCATCAAAAGGAACGCAGTTATTAAGTGCACCTTCTACATATCCGTCATCCGCAAAGCATCCTATGCTTTGCGCTAATATACAAAATACTGTAATTACAGAAATAATACATTTTTTCATATAATCCTCCTATCCTTTCACCGCTCCGGAAGCAAGACCCTTTACAAAGTGCTTGTTTGCAACGCCATATGCAAAAAGCACAGGTATAAGGGCTATTGTGGAGCCGGCAAGCATCAGATTCCAGGAAGAAGCCGCCTCGCTGGAAGATTTGAGTGCCGCTACGCCCACAATTAGCGTTCTCTGCTCCGGTCTGGTGAGTGTAAAGAGTGTGGGCATGAGGTAATCGTTCCAGGATGCCTGGAATGACAGTATGCCTATTGTTGCCATAATGGGTTTGAGCAGCGGCAATATTATGGAGAAAAACGCCCTTATGAAGCTGCATCCGTCTATATATGCC
Source organism: Clostridia bacterium (assembly GCA_017621495.1). Lineage (GTDB taxonomy): Bacteria > Bacillota > Clostridia > UMGS1810 > UMGS1810 > RGIG8748. Next base: position 3,513 of record JAGATB010000034.1, on the reverse strand, counting down.
GATTCCTCCAGTGCCGCAGGCAGGGTTCTCACATAGCTTCGTACGAGGTATATGTTCACTATACCTATACCGAAAATCTTCATCACTATAAGTCCCCACAAATTGCCGGACAAACCGACAGTGTCCAGAACCTCAAACTGAGGATAGATTGTTATGGAGCCCAGCGATATAAACATAAGTGATGAGAATACGGCAAACAGTGCCTTCTGCCCCGGGAAATTGCCCCGTGCAAATACATACCCTGCTGTAGATGATGTGAGCATGTTAATCGTAACACAGCATACAGTATAGTATATACTGTTCCAAAGCATCCTCGGTACGTTAAAGCTCTCTGAATTGAGTGCGGTTATATAGTTGTCCAGAGTAAACTTTTTCGGAAAAAGAGACTCCGGAGATGTGAGTATCTCAGAATTGCTCTTAAACGATGCCAGCACCGTATAGAGTATGGGCAGGATTGTTATAAAGAGTACCGCCGTCAAAAATATGTAATACGGTAAGTTTTTCAAAGATTTTTTTGTCATATGCCCACCTCCTTAATATACATTTTCCATTCGTTTGCTGAGCTTCATGTAGGCTATAGCAAACAAGCACATAATCACAGATGTTATAAGCGACATGGCACAGCCGTAACCTAAGTTGACGCTGTTCTGTGCAAATCCGGGTACAAACTGATTTACTATGTATGACATAACAGTAAATGTAGTACCTCCGGGAGCACCGTTTGTAGTAACCAGTATGTAGTCGCTTGTATGCAGCGAGCCGTTTAATGCCAGTAGTATTACAGTCTGCATTACCGGTGCCATCATGGGCAGGGTTATCTTGAAAAATGTGGTGAGCTTACCTGCTCCGTCAAGCTTTGCGGCTTCATACATTTCCTCAGGTACATTTGAGAGTGCCGCTATGAAATACATTACATTCACACCGAAGGTATTCCATATAGCTCCTATTATGAGCACTGTCATGGCACCGCTCGTTGTGGAAAGCCATGATATTTCACTTTCTATGAGTCCAAGCTTCATGAGCCATGCATTTACAAATCCGAAATAGTCGAACATATTGGAGAATATCAGTCCGATTATAGCCACGCTTATTACATTGGGCAGGTAATACATAGATCGGAAGAAGCCTGCACCTTTGAGCTTCTTATTAAGTATAAGTGCTATTATCATAGCAAGAGGAAGCTCAAAGGGTAATTTGTAAATCATAAACTTGATTGTGGTAAACCAAGTATTCCAGTAAGTCGTATCCTTGAATACGCCTATAAAGTTTTGCCAGCCAACAAACTTCTGTGTTGCTTCTATACCCGTATAATAGAACCATGACTTCTGTGCTGCCCAGTACATGGGATACAATATAAACAGAAGCAACCCTATAATCTCGGGAATCAGAAGCAAGTAGCACTGAGTAGTTTTATGTGCATTAATGCCCATAGCTGAACTTTTATTTGTTTTTACTTTTGATGTTTTCATCATCTTTTAATCATCCATTCATCTAAAATTGCAATACTGCTGTCGTAATCAGGATTGTTTTCTTTATATTTGGCAATTCCGTCGTTCATTATCTTTTCAATCTTCTTAAGCGAAGCATCTATGCTTACTTTTTCTGTCCAGATATCATTGGTAAATACATTTGAGAAGTTGGGATTTCCTGTAATATCCGTTTTAACTGCCGTAGGCTCTACTACAGAAATTTCATTTAATGACGCAAACTCTACCCAGCCTTTTTTGGGATTTTCAACTTTAACATCTTTGATTATGTCATAATCCCACGGTATATACGCACCTGCCTGATAAAGCTTTACCAACAGTTCATCGCTGTGATACCATTTATATACTGTCATGATTTTTTCTGCATCCTTCGACTTAACGGAATGAGCATTGATATATGGTCCGAAGCTCTGGCTTGAAAGCTGAAGATATTTATTGTCTTTGTCTTCAACCGGAAGCGGAGCCACGCCCCAGTCGCATTTTGCAGGGAATTGGTCATTTAATACACCTACATCCCATGATACAGCAAATTTCATACCGATACCGCCCTCTGCAAATCTTGCTCTCGCAGTATCGTTATCTATATTTTCTGCTCCCGGATAAAAGCTCTCATCTTTCTTGATACCCATAATGGTCTCAAGAGGCTTTTTCATAACATCAAACTCATACTTTCCGGTGAGAGGATTGTAATATCCTCTGCCGTAGCTGCCCATAGTTGTAGGCGAAAGCTCCTGATATATCCAGCTGCTCCATTTAAGAGGAAGGATAATACCAAATTCCTTCTTGGACTTATTAGTAAGCTTCTTTGCTGCTTTGCGAAGCTCATCATATGTTTCGGGTGGCTTGGCATTACCTTTTTTATCTACAATACCTGCCTTTTTGAACATATCCTTATTGTAGATAAGACCATATGTATTGGTAGAAAACGGCAGACAATATGTTTTATTTCTGTATGTATGCTTTTCAGGAATTAAGCTGCCTTCATAACGCTTTAAGAATTCCTCGCCGCCCGGCATATCCTCAATTGCTGCAATATCACCGTTTATGGAATACTTATCTATTCCGCTGGTAATGAAGAGGTCAGGAGCCTGTTCTGTAGTAAGTGCCAGGTCAATCTGTTCCTTGAGATTACCCTCTTTTACTATATACTCAAGCTTTATGCCTTCCTCTTTACCGATGGTATTATTAAATTCATTTACCATTTCGGTCATTACAGCTTTACTGCCTCCGTCGCCTGTCCACATGGTTACTGTAGTTACATCACTCTTGCCTTCATCTTTCTTGCATCCGGTCACTGCTCCGAGTGCAAGAATGATTGAAAGAGAAGCACATGCAACTCTTACAAATTTTTTCATTAAAATACACCTCCTATTTTGATATATTAATTATACATGATGTAACACATTTTTAACAGTGGTAACTTTTGTACCCCCCAAAGCAACAGGAGTTGTAAAAAAAGTCACGGCTTCTTTACAACTCCTGTTGCAGTGATATATTTTGCCAGAGGCAAAATGTGAAATTCACGCTTTGCGTGAGTGAAATTTGTACTTCGCACAAGTGATATTTGCCGCGATGCGGCAAGTTTTTGGATTTTGGGGCAAAAAAAAAAAAATAAGAGGACGAAGATACCCCGTGTGCCGATAAGACAGTAATTCCGTAAAAATCATAATTTTACGGCATCTGTCTGACAGGCTTGGAAAAACAACTACGAAAAGAACGATGTCGAGTCGAAAGGCTTAGCATCGTTCTTTTTCTATCTCAAAACACTTGAAAACACAGAGGATTTATTATGAAGCGTTTATTATCATGCGAATAATACAAATCTTTTGAAAATTGAAATCACTTTGCCCGTAGGAGTAGCAATATTCTTACGGGCATTACCCAAATAGTCAAACACGCATTTGCAACCAATTTGTAAATTTCTATTTACCATTTTTGAAAATCTATTGAAAATGGTAAAGTTTTGTGGTACAATACTGTGAGTGAGGTGATGTGCCAATGAAACTAATTACTCGAAATCAATATT
>JAGATB010000033.1 GCA_017621495.1 Clostridia bacterium | reverse complement strand
TTATTCATAATAAATCTCATCCTTTCTGCAGTTAATCTAATGTAGGAAATTCAACCCACATATCCAAGGGCTGCATGGATGCCATGCTGTCCCAAAAATAGAATCTGGCATGTGTAGCACCGTCCGGTATCGCATCTATCTTAGCAGTAAGCTTACCCTGAGTTTCAAGAGCACCGCCTACAGTAGTCTCTGTGACAGCGACTGCTTTCATCATATCATTGTCATCATAAAGAGCAAGGATACCTGCAACAGGCTGTACATCACCTATTTCTCCTAAAATTTTAATCTCAGCTTTGAGTGCACCGCTATCATCCTTAGTAAGACGTGCATCAATATTGCGCATACCGGGAGTATAAATCCTGATGTCGTCAACCAGCATTGTGCCGGGATTGTGAATGGAATAAATCTTGAGCTGATTTATATTGTGTGTAGTTGTATTGTTGGTAGAGAATGTACCTGCATCTGTCATATCAAGAGCTTTTACAAATGTATCGTCTGACTCTGACTTCCAGTATAGTTCATAAGAATTGCCAACAACATGGAATATCACATTAATCCACTCACCGGGTGTAAAGGAGTACTCTGCAGGAAGCTGAGTCAATTTATTGTTTATTACAGTAAATACCGATGTGGATGTGCCGTAGAAGTAAAGTCTTCTGGCGGCTGTGTCTCTGGCAGCGGAATTATTGCCCCCGTTAAAAACAAGCTGAATCCAGAATAATTGAATGGGTGTTTCCGGCGTGATTTGGAGCCTTAATGAACAGTAAAATTCCTCCGGCATAATTGAGGGAAGATTAAAGCTCTCCAGTGTACATCCGGTATCTATCTGCACATCTGCACCCTGACTTTTGGTGATTTTAAGTGCGGTATTACCATCAGCAGTATCAAGGCTCAAATCCGACGGTGAATGAGATATACAAAAACCTCTTTCTTCAAGGGAATATGTATCGTCTATATCTTCAAAATCTTCATTTAAGTAAATGCCGCTCTCCGATGGATTGTAGGCTACAATCTTAAGATTGTCTATCTCAAAATCACCTTTGCCACGCTCATTGAAAAGCTTGACCTGGCTCCATTCAGAGTCGCCATTAGTGCTCACAGCAGCTGATATGTGACCCTTTTGTTTGGTAAATGCTTCAGCGCCATCTGCTTTGGTATAAAATACTACACTCTGTCCCTGGGTAACATGTGCGCATACGGTAGTCCAGTTTTCGGTAATGCCTCCGGGAATACCACCATTGTATCTGAATTTCTGACCCTTATTAAAAAACATCTGAAGCATAAGATTGCCTGTAGTACCGTTAATACGTCTTACCCTGAAAGTAACCATAAATTCACTATTTACAGGTTCAAACAAATATCTCAGTCCTACAGCTGTACCCTCTGCCCTACCAATAATCTTAGCAGTGCCGTCGCTGACACATACATCGGAGTCGGAGGCGTCATCAAGAAGAACAAAACGCTCAAATGTACCTTTAATGTAACTGCCAAATTTTTCAAAGTTAATACCGTTATCAAATGTTTCATCTAAAATCACTTCTTCGCTTAGCAAAGTTCTCTGTGCTGCTGCGAGAGCAGCAAATGAATTAAATGTAAAAATAATCAATAAAATAAATGTAACAAACCTTTTCATGTGTTCATCTCCTTTGCAGCATTCATCATTATAATCCTATATACGGGACAGCAGAATATCGCTGTCCCGCATTATAGCCTATAGCTCTAAGCAATTAATCTGATTAGAAATATCTATCGGTGTAATTAATGGTATCATATTTACAAGGCTGTCCCACAAATAGAGTTTTGCCTGTGTAGCTCCGGATACAAAAGCATCAGAAGCAGTTACAATTATTGTGGCAGCATCAAAAGCAGGAACTTTCACAGCATTATCAGATACGCAAGCACCTTTGAGAAGCTTAGAATCATCATAAGAAGCTACAATACCTACTGCCTGTGTATCGGTGATTGTACCGTTAATTACACCCTGTGTAATGACACCTTCATTGTTAAGCATATCATATGTATGCATACCGGGTGTAAAAATTCTGATATCGTCAATAAGTGCAGAACCACTGGCACTATCTTCATAGATTTTAATATAGTTAGGAGAGTTTGTCTGATTAGTAGCCTGAGAAGTCAACCAAGTTTCATTATAACAAGTGTAAGAATCAGCATTTTGCTCCTTTACATAAACCCTATATGTATCTCCTTTAATATGGAATACCAAGTTAACCCATTCATTTGCAGTAAGTCCACTGCTCGAACTGCTTACAACAGGATATTTGTTTGTTACCGCATCATAAGATATAATGTTGCCTGCTGTCATACAACACATTACGCGTTTCATACCGGTATCATGTGCAGAACCTGTAATGGATGACGATGTTCCATTATGATAAAACTGTAACCACAAACGATTATTAAGATCAATGTTTTTAATCCTCATAGAAAGATAATATTCCTCAGGCAAGCTTGAGGATACCTGATAATTGTCAACGGTTGTGCCGGAACGAAATTCCGGGCTGCCACTTGCTGCTGCAGTAATCTTAACAGCTGTATTATTGTCAAAAGTATCTATAGATATGCCATCCGTAGTCTCAAAACCTCTTGAGGATAAATCTGTTACACCTTCAAAATCCTCATTAAAGTAAATGCCGTCATTTTTGGGATTGTATGATACAATTTTAAGATCATCTATCATGAATGTAGCGTCTGTTTTTTCAACAAAAAACTTAATCATATCCCAGTTATGTTCATTGTCTCCTCTTACGCTCGATGCCCAGTTACTTTTAAATGTAAAACTGCTTTCACCCTCCGCCTTAGAATATAATTTCACAAGAGCACCTTGTGTGATGTGAAGCTTATATTCCGTCCATGTCTGCGGAGCAGTAAAATATATAAATGCTCTGTATCTTGTGGGTTTATTATAGTAGAGCTGTAATCTTAAATATTCTTTCGCAGCTTCCTCATCTGTTTTTTTCGCTTTAAATGTGATAATTGTTTCATCTTTCTGAGTTTCATAAAAATAACTCATACCGGGTGTAGTAGTTGTACTGCCTGTAATTGTGGCTGTACCATCGGAAACAGTAACATTGTCAGTAGCTGACAGCATCTCCCAAGTATCCTTTTTTTGATCTTTGTAAGAGCCGGGGGTTCTGAATGTAATTCCGTCTTCAAAATCTTCATTGACAATCAATTTTTCACTCAGATGCACCTTATCAGCAGCAAGAGCAGTACATGTGCTCAATGCTACAATCAGTGACACTACCGCGGAAATAAATTTTTTCATTTTAAATACTCCTTTCGTACGTAAAAACATAAATATTATCCTCCTTTTGCATATAATTTAAATTATTAATGCATTTTATACAAGTATTATACTATATCTGTTAGTTAAAACATATAAAAATATTGACTTCAATTTTTCCGAGATTGTTATTTTAAATAAAATTATTGATATTTTCACTTTGTTGTGATAGAATAAACTTGTAAATTTGTTTAAAGCAGGGGTTAATATGTTATTAGAATGTTTTTATCACGAAAAAGGCAGTGACAAACTTATTAATGAAAAACACTGTCATGAGAAATGTTATGAAATTATTCAAACTATTTCAACAGACGGTAATATTATGATTAAAGATACTTTGTATCCTATAGAGCATGGGACTGTTTTCCTTATTAATGCCATAGACATTCATTGTTCTGCGCCCAAAAATGTAAACGAATATGTACGAAACAAAATAATAATGGACAGCGATATTCTGGATGCACTTGCAAAGCTTTTGGGATGCGAGGATGTGGTGTGTAATCTCTTTAAAGAGAACAACAGCGCATCCGTGAATCTTACCGTAAAAGAGATAGAACATGTGGACGCAGTATTCTCTGAAGTGTACAACCAGTGGAAAGAAAACGACGTACATAAGAGTTTCGATATCTACTCCAAAATACTGCATATACTCCAGATTTGTTATGACAATCATAATGAAAAGAAACCAAGAATATCCGATAGCGTTTCCAGGGCACTGCAATACATCAACGAAAACATAACAAACGACATCTCTCTGGACAACATGAGCAATGCTCTGTTTATAAACAAATATCACCTGTGTAAACAATTCAAAAAAGCTACCGATTTGACAATAATGGAATATATACAGACACGCAGACTCTCTATGGCAAAAAAGAAGCTTCAGTTCACCGATTTGAAGATTACAGAAATAGCAACAAGCTGTGGGTTTTCTAATTTTTCATATTTCAGTAATTTCTTTAAGAGGAGCGAGGGAATAACCCCTACTCAGTACAGAGATAAATATAAAAACTGATACAAATGTTTAACGTATAGTTAACCAAACGGGCTGTAAATAAAGTCATGACTTTATTTACAGCCCATTTTTTGAAGTATATTTATAATATTAACCAAGATTATTAACTGTTCTGGGATAAGGAAGGACATCGCGGATATTGCCCATGCCTGTTAAATACATAACTGCTCTCTCAAAGCCCAGACCGAAGCCTGCGTGCTTGGTGCCGCCGTATCTTCTTAAATCAAGGTAATGAGCGTAATCCTCCTCGCCGAGACCGAGCTCTGCCATCCTTGCAGTGAGGATATCCATTCTTTCCTCTCTCTGGCTGCCGCCGATTATTTCGCCAATGCCGGGAACCAGGCAGTCCATAGCGGCAACTGTCTTGCCGTCGTCGTTTAGACGCATATAGAAGGCTTTGATTTCCTTGGGATAATCTGTAACAAAGACGGGCTTCTTGAATACTTCCTCGGTAAGGTATCTTTCATGCTCCGTCTGGAGGTCCATACCCCACTTAACCGGGTATTCAAACTTCTTGCCGCTCTTTTCCAAAAGCTCTACAGCCTCTGTATATGTTACATGACCGAAGTCACTGTTTAATATGCCGTTGAGTCTTTCAAGGAGACCTTTATCCATGAATTTATTAAAGAATTCCATTTCTTCCGGAGCGTTGTCAAGTACATACTTAATTATAAACTTAAGCATATCCTCGGCAAGCTTCATATCATCATTTAAATCAGCAAATGCAATTTCCGGCTCAATCATCCAGAATTCAGCCGCATGACGGGCTGTATTGGAGTTCTCGGCTCTGAAGGTGGGTCCAAAGGTGTATATATCGCCGAATGCCATGGAGAAGGTTTCACCCTCAAGCTGACCGGATACTGTAAGTGATGTTTCACGTTTGAAGAAATCTTCTGTATAATCAACCTTGCCCTCATCTGTCATGGGGAGATTATTTAAATCCATGGTGGTAACCTTAAACATCTCGCCTGCACCCTCGCAGTCGGAGCCTGTGATGATTGGCGTATGCACATACACAAAGCCTCTGTCATTAAAGAATTTGTGTATAGCGTATGCAATCAAGGAACGCACTCTGAACACTGCCGAGAAGGTATTGGTTCTGGCTCTCAAATGAGGAATTGTCCTCAAATACTCCAAGGAATGACGCTTGGGCTGCAAGGGATAATCCGGTGTGCTCTGACCTTCTATGCAAATCTCGGTTGCCTTTACTTCAAAGGGCTGTTTCGCCTCGGGAGTGACTACCAAAGTACCTTTTACTCTTATAGATGCACCTATATTGAGCTTGCAGATTTGTGCGAAGTTGTCGAGCTTATCTTCCTCGAATACAATCTGCACATTCTTAAAGAAAGAACCGTCATTTAACTCAATAAAGCCAAAGACCTTGGAATCTCTCATGTTTCTTATCCAACCGTTTACGGCAATTTCCTTGCCGTCAAGGTCGGTATATGTCCTGTATAATTCTTTAATCTTCATATCTACACCTCAGTAATAATTTATAATAACGGTATGCCCGCTTGTTCACATTTCTTTACAGTTTCGTCATCCCATATACTTACCTGCACTTCGCCGATATGAGCACAGCCCAGCATAAGCATACAAAGTCTGGACTGACCTATGCCGCCGCCTATGGTAAGGGGAAGCTCATCATTTAAGAGCATCTTATGAAACTCCAAATTCCTTCTGTCGTCACAGCCGGCAATGGTAAGCTGTCTGTCCAGGGAATCAGCATCTACTCTGATACCCATGGAGGATATCTCTATACCTCTGCCCAGGGTTTCATTCCAGAAGAATATATCTCCGTTTAAGCTCCAATCATCATAATCCGGAGCTCTGCCATCATGGGGCTTGCCGGATTTGAGTGCTCCGCCTATCTGCATGATAAATGCTGTCTTATGCTCTTTGACATATGCATTTTCCCTTTCATTGGCAGTCATATCCGGATACATATCCTCAAGCTCCTGAGTGGTAACAAAGGAAACCTTGGGGCAAAGATTGGCAGACAATGTGGGGTAGCGAACCCTTAATCTGTCATTGGTATCGCATATTGCTTTGACAATGGCACTGACCACCAGCTTGAGGTAATCAACATTGCGGGACTCACGTGTGATGACCTTTTCCCAGTCCCACTGGTCAACGTATATTGAATGGAGATTATCCAATTCTTCATCACGTCTTATAGCATTCATGTCTGTATACAGACCGTTGCCCACACTGAAATCGTACCTCTTTAGTGCGAGTCGCTTCCATTTGGCAAGCGAATGTACAATCTGAGCATCAGTACCTATGGCAGGTACATCAAAGGAAACCGGTCTTTCATATCCGTTAAGATTATCATTGAGACCCGAAGACTCGGTAACAAACAGCGGAGCCGACACACGCTTTAAATTAAGCGCAGAAGAAAACTCCTCCTGAAATGTTTGCTTTATGTATGCGATAGCTCTCTGAGTATCGTATCTGTCAAGCTGTGGTTTATAACCTGCGGGTACATACAATTTGTTCATACCATTTCCTCCTTTTGACCCTGCTGTATAATATTGACATTTAATTATACACCCATTTGGCATATAAAGTCAATAATATAATGTATAAAATAATCTATAATAATTATTATAAGCTCGCTTTGGCTTCTTTGACAATATCACCCACACCATCCAGCACTACCGTAGGACGATATGCATATGTGGCAAGAGTTTCTCTGGTGGATATTCCGGACAGCACAAGGACGGTAGACATACCGCTCTCCAGACCGGAGATGACATCTGTATCCATACGGTCACCCACCATAACCGCATCACGGGAATGACAGTTAAGTATCCTAAGCCCGGTGCGCATCATAAGGGGATTGGGCTTACCGCAGAAATACGCCTGCTTGCCTGTAGCCATCTCGATTGGTGCAGTAAGTGCCTTGCATGCAGGTGCAATGCCGTTCTCTATGGGACCTGTAAGGTCGGAGTTGGCACCGATTAATTTGGCACCCTTAAGCACGAGATTGGTAGCTTTGGTGAGTGTATCAAGTGAATAGGTCTTGCCCTCTCCTATAACTACATAATCGGGATTCACGTCATTCATTGTGATACCGGCATCATATAACGCATTAAATAAGCCTGCCTCACCGATAGCATATACAGAACAGCCGGGAGCCTGCTCCTTAAGAAATGCGGCAGTAGCCAAGGCACTGGTATAAAAGTGCTCCTCGGGGACATCCAGCCCCATACGTGCAAGCTTTTGATTTAATTCCCTGGGTGTACAATTACTGCTGTTGGTGAGGAAGAGGTATTCCTTGTTATTTTCGTGCAGCCAGTCAATGAATTCTACAACTCCGGGCAGAATTTTATTGCCGTGATATATGACACCGTCCATATCGCATATAAATCCCTTCATCTCATTAAAATTAATTTTTCCCATTATTATTACCTCCATTTTATCATAGCTATATATAATGATAACACAGGTTGTGTAAAATCTGATATCATGATTATATTAAATCCATCTTAACATATTATGGATATTATATCAAAAAATAAACGAGATTTCAACAACTTTATCAAATAACTTTTAAACTTATTTTTTGGAAAATCTTTGTTTTATTTGTTTTTGCTTTTATTTTTGTTAGTTTCTCTTGACTTTTTCTCATTTATGTTATACAATATAGATATCTAATATAAGGAGTATCAGAATGAAGGTTATTTTTTCCGATTTGGACGGTACTTTGCTTCTAAAAGGCGAAACCGAACTTAATAAGAATATTAAAAAGTCAATATACTCCATCCTGGACAGCGGTAATGAATTCGCAGTAGCATCCGGCAGAACATACATCGAGCTTAAACATCTGTTTAAAGAATTTGAAAACGACATATGGTTTGCTGCCAATGACGGCTCACTTGTAGTCAGGCGAGAACAAACACTGCTCGGCGAAGCTGTCGATAAGAAGCTCTTTGAACACTTCAAAAGCTTTACTGCACATGGTAAGTATGTGACATATATCTGCAGCAAAAGCTCCCTGACCATACGTGAAACCATGAAGCGATACCGCAATCATGTAATGAAGATTGAATCAGTGTGGGATATATCGGAAGATATATACAAAATATCTGATTTTGACATGAGTGTACCCTGCCCGCTGTCGGTAGTTTATAAGAATCATGAAATGAATGAATATATTTCAGCTAACGCAGACAAAGGCAAGGCTGTGAGGCTTATTTTAAGTAAACTGGAGGTTAACTCTAAAGACGCATATGCATTTGGCGACAATACAAACGACTTGGGAATGTTTAATGAATGCGACACCTCCTATGCTGTGGCAGGTGCATTGCCTTCCGTCAAAAAGTGTGCGGACAAAGTTACATATAATATAGAAGATGAAATTGCAAGGATAATTTAAGATACAGGAGGTAGGATTATGAAACACTTTAACTTTAAAGAGATAGCAAAAAGTCCCAGAATTGATATGCTGAAGGATGCACTGTTTGCCAAAATGCCCGAGATTGAAGCTGACAGAGCCATACTGCTTACCGAAAGCTATAAATCTACGGAAAATCTACCCGTAATAGAGAGAAGAGCAAAGGCTTTCAGTCACATATTAAACAATATACCGATTACTATAAGGGATAATGAGCTTATAGTAGGCAGTGCTACCAAAGCTCCCAGAGGCTGTCAGACATTCCCTGAGTTTTCATATAAGTGGCTTGAAGATGAGTTTGAAACTGTTGCAACCAGAAGTGCAGACCCATTCTATATATCGGATGAAACCAAAGCCAAGCTCAAAGAAGTATATGCATACTGGGGCGGCAAAACAACCAGCGACCTGGCAACCTCATTCATGTCAAAAGAAACTCTCACCGCTATGGAGCACAACATATTCACACCAGGAAATTATTTTTATAACGGTGTAGGTCATGTCACTGTAAATTACGGAGAAATCCTGGAATCGGGTCTTAAAGGTATAGCAGACAAAGCTAAGGCTGAGCTGGCTCGATGCAGCTTTGAAGATGAAGATTACATAACAAAATCCTCTTTTTTAAATGCTGTAATCGAAAGTATAGATGCCGCCGTAAATTACTCCAAACGCTATAGTGCATTGGCTAAGGAGATGGCATTAAAAGAGAGTGACCCGACAAGAAAGTCCGAGTTGATGAAAATATCAGAAGTGTGCTCAACTGCACTCGAAAACGGCGCAAAGTCCTTTTACGAAGCCTGCCAGGCATTCTGGTTTGTGCAGATGCTCCTGCAGACCGAGTCATCAGGACATTCTATATCACCGGGAAGATTTGACCAGTACATGTACCCCTACTTTAAGGCGGACCTTGACAAGGGTGTCATAACATTGGAAAGTGCTCAGGAGCTCATAGACTGCATATGGGTAAAGCTCAATGACCTCAACAAAGTCAGAGATGCTGCTTCTGCTGAAGGATTTGCAGGATACAGCCTGTTCCAGAATTTAATTGCAGGCGGTCAGACCTCTGAGGGTCTCGATGCTACCAACGAGCTGTCATTTATGACAATATATGCTACGATGCATGTTGCTCTGCCGCAGCCGTCTTTCTCTGTGAGAATATGGAATGGTACTCCTCACAGCTTTATGATAGCTGCAGCCAAGCTTACCAGAATGGGCTTGGGCTTGCCTGCATTTTACAATGACGAGGTTATAATCCCTGCTTTGGTAAGCCGGGGACTAAGTCTTGAAGATGCCAGAGATTACAATATAATAGGCTGTGTAGAACCTCAAAAATCAGGAAAAACCGATGGTTGGCACGATGCGGCATTCTTCAATATGTGCCGTATAATAGAACTTGTATTTAACAACGGTATGGACAAAGGTGAGCTTGTGGGTATACGCACAGGCGAACTGCCCGAATTAGATACATTTGAAAAATTCTTTGATGCATACAAGAAGCAGATGGAATACCAGATTAAGCTTCTGGTAAACGCAGACAATGCAATAGACGTGGCACACGCCAAGAGATGTCCGCTGCCCTTCCTTTCCTCTATGATTGAGGACTGCATAGGCAGAGGAAAATCCGTACAGGAGGGCGGTGCGATTTACAACTTTACCGGTCCGCAGGGATTTGGAATTGCAAATATGGCAGATGCTATGTATGCTGTAAAGAAGCTTGTATATGATGAAAAGAGGTTTACTCTTTGTCAATTCAAAGAAGCCATGGAAAACAACTTCGGCTTCGGAGCTTTAAACGACAGCGATGCTCAAGCAGTAACTACGGCTATAGTAAAACATCTGTATTCAAGCGGTGTAGAGCTTACCGAAAAGCAAATTGCAGATGTATATATGAGAGCGAAGTCGGAAAAATTTGATGACAGATACAAAGAACTCTATGAAGCTATAGAAGCACTTCCCAAGTATGGAAATGATATAGAAGAGATAGACCTCCTGGCAAGAGAAGTGGCATATACATACACCAAACCCCTTGAAAAGCACAAAAATCCAAGAGGCGGTATGTATCAGGCAGGCTTATACCCTGTATCTGCCAATGTACCTCTCGGTGCTCAGACCGGTGCTACTCCCGACGGCAGACTTGCATTCACTCCCGTAGCTGACGGTGTGTCTCCCTGTGCCGGCAGAGATGTAAACGGTCCCACAGCTTCCTGTAACTCGGTAGCAAAGCTTGACCACTTTATAGCATCCAACGGAACTCTGTTTAATATGAAGTTCCATCCCACAGCACTTAAAGGACAGAGCGGTCTCGAAAGCTTCGCTGCACTGGTGAGAGGGTATTTTGACCAGAAAGGCAGTCACATGCAGTTTAACGTAGTAAGCCGTGACACACTGATTGATGCCCAGAAGCATCCCGAAAATTACAAGAGCCTTGTGGTGCGTGTGGCAGGATACAGTGCTCTGTTTACTACTCTTTCCAAATCACTGCAGGATGACATCATAAGAAGAACGGAGCAAGGTGGATTCTGATGGATATATATAATGTAAGAGGCCGAATATTTGACATACAAAAATTCTCCGTACATGACGGTCCGGGAATAAGAACAATTGTGTTTTTAAAGGGCTGTGCACTTAGGTGTAAGTGGTGCTGTAATCCGGAATCACAATCAGCGGAAATACAGACGATGAACACTCCTCAGGGTACCAAAACCATAGGCAGAGACGTCAGTGTAGGAGAAATAATCGAAGACATATTAAAGGATATGCCCTACTTCAGACGTTCCGGCGGAGGAATAACCCTCTCCGGCGGAGAAACCTTGCTGCAGCCGGAATTTGCCAAGGCACTGTTTATGGCTGCTAAAGAAAACGGTATCACCACAGCGATTGAAAGTACCGGCTTTGCCAAGTATGAGACAATAGAAAAGCTTTTGCCTTACATAGATGTTTACTTGATGGATATCAAGCATATGAACTCACAAAAGCATAAGCTGTTTACATCGCAGTCAAATGAGCTGATACTGGAAAATGCGAAAAAGATTGCAAAAAATGCAAATAGACTCATAATAAGAGTTCCGGTGATTCCCACCTTTAACGATACTGTATCTGAAATAACCGATATAGCCAGATTTACTAAGGA
Source organism: Clostridia bacterium (assembly GCA_017621495.1). GTDB lineage: Bacteria > Bacillota > Clostridia > UMGS1810 > UMGS1810 > RGIG8748. The sequence goes on along the minus strand of JAGATB010000033.1, from coordinate 128,227 downwards.
ATTGGGAACAGTTGACGAGCTTCATCTATTGCCCTACCACAGACTCGGTGAAGACAAGTATACATACCTGGGCAGATGCTATGAGTTAAAAGACTTAACTACACCATCAGACGAAAAGATGAACGATTTGAAATCCGCTGTGGAAAGCTGCGGTCTCAAATGTCAGATTGGCGGATGAAGAAAGGATAGATATTATGGACAAATTATCGCTTCAGGATAAAGTAAGGATAGTTCAAGAGTTAGTACCCGGCAAACAAATAACACTGCTCCATATAATAGCAAACCCCGATGATATACTATATCAAAAGCTCGGTCTTGACACCTCCGAAGACTACAACAAAGGAGCAATCGGAGTAATGACGGTGTCCCCCAGTGAAACAGCAATCATAGCGGGAGATATAGCAATCAAAGCCTCCGGTGCAGAGATTGGCTTCGTGGACAGATTCAGCGGTACTTTGATAATTACAGGTACTGTATCTTCGGTTCAGGCGGCTTTCGATGCGGTAAGTGATTATATGAAAAGCACCCTCGGATATGAAGTGTGCTCCATTACAAAAACATGAGAAAGCATAAACGACTGATGCTCATAGGCAGAAGCGAAGCCGGCAAAACCACATTAACGCAGGCTCTTCGTCAAAAACCGATTGAGTACGAAAAAACACAGGCAATAAGCATGGATGATTTGCTTATAGACACTCCGGGTGAATATATACAAACCAAGAACTTCGGTACTGCACTTGCTATTTATTCATATGAAGCTGACGTGATAGGACTCCTGCTAAGTGCCACCGAGCCCTATTCTCTGTACAGCCCCAACATAACTTGCATGACTACCAAAGAGGTAATAGGAATAATAACAAAGGTAGACCACAAAAACGCAAATGTTCATAACGCAGAAAATTGGTTGAGGCTAGCCGGATGCAAAAAAATCTTTAAAGTCAACTCTCTTGCAAACCAAGGAATTGACGAAATAAAAGCTTATTTAGGGTGGCCTGAAACAAAAACCAACAAAAACAAAGAAAAAAATTAAAAAAACCACATTTTTGTATTGACAGTTTATGTTAAATGTGGTATCATTACATTATAAGCAATAAAATTTTATATAAGGAGATATAGAAATGGTAAACGAATACGAAATCAAAAAACAAATCTGCGAAATCGGTAAGAGAATTTACGACAGAGGAATGGTTGCTTCCAACGACGGTAACATCTCCGTTAAGATTGGCGAAAATGAATTTCTCTGCACACCTACAGGTGTAAGTAAGGGCTTCATGACTCCCGACTATATCTGTAAGGTAGACGGTAACGGCAATGTAATTTCCGCAAACGGTAACTTCCGTCCATCTTCCGAAATCAAAATGCATATGAGAGTTTACAGAGAGAGACCTGATGTTAAATCAGTCGTACATGCACATCCTATCTATGCAACAAGCTTTGCTATAGCAGGCATTCCGCTCACACAGCCGATTATGCCTGAAGCAGTAATCGCTCTCGGATGCGTACCGATTGCGGACTACGGTACACCTTCCACAGAAGAAATCCCCGATGCAGTAGAGAAATACTTACAGCACTTTGATGCAGTTCTTCTTGCAAATCACGGTGCACTCTCCTACTCAGACAGTCTTCTTTCTGCATATCACAAGATGGAATCTCTCGAATTTTATGCAGAGCTTCTCTATCATTCAAAGGTTCTCGGCGGACCTAAGGAATTATCCTCTGCACAGGTTAAGAGACTTTATGAAATCAGAAAAGCATTCGGCATGACAGGTAAGCACCCTGCAGATATCTGCCTCAACGTTCACGGAGACAGCTGTCACAACTGCAAGCAGGGCGTGGATTCCAAATGTTCATCAAATGTTGATGCTGACCTCATCGCTTCTATCACAAAGAAGGTAATGGAAGAATTGGGCAAATAAGCCAAGGTGGACACTATGGACGACAAAACACTGAATGATTTGGTCGATGCCGTTACAAAAAGTGTACTGAGTGTATCAAAGACTTCCAAGACGGATTATTCCAAAGGATACATAACACTCGATACTGCAAGAAAGCTTGTACGAAGAGTGGAAAAGGAAGCAGAAAAAATCGGAGTCAAGGCAGTGGTTGCTGTGTCAAACGCCGCCGCAAGACCCGTAATAATAGAATGTATGGATGACTCCTACATTGCAAGCTATGACGTTGCACTGAACAAAGCTTACACATCGGTGGCGCTCAAGATGCCCACGAGCACTCTCAAAACTCTGACAAATCCCGGAGATGAACTCTACGGTATACAATTCACCAATCAAGGACAGATAGTGATTTTCGGAGGCGGTGTTCCGCTTATATATAACGGAGAAATAATCGGAGGACTGGGAGTAAGCGGAGGCAGTGAAAAGCAAGACACCTATCTTGCTAAGTTTGGTGCTGAGGTCTTTGAGGAGGAGTTATCATAAATACATATAATATTGAGAATAATCCCTCCCTTCATGTAAAAGAGCTTACCAAAAACATATGCTCAAATATCGTTGTCAGGGTTTCCCGGGATATCAAGGATGAATTTATATATCATCTTATAGAAAACGGAGGTTACCTTGCATCAGCAAAACAACGTGACATGATGCTCAAGGCGGCAAAGACCACTGAAAGCTTACAGGCTGTACTGTATAATATCAAAGCTGTAACAGCCTCAAATCATAGTTTTATAATTTATGAAACACACGCAAATGACAAAGCAGCTAACACCGAACTCAATTTCGGTGCTGTGGGAGTCATATGTGAAAACTCAATTAATACAAGGAGAATAGCTATGAATGTAAATCAAGACCAAATTCAGGCTATTGTTCAGCAGATTTTAGCAGGAATGAACCAGGGTTCTGCTCCTGCAAAAGCAAGCTCAAACGGTGAAATACCCAAAACCAGCCGTGCAGCGATGCTCACTAAGCTCGAAAACTACGAAATCAAGGAATTCCCCATCCCGGAGCTCGGCGATGATGATATCCTGGTTAAAGTAGAAGGCTGCGGTATCTGCGGAACAGATGCTCACGAATTTAAACGCGACCCATTCGGTCTCATTCCGTTAGTCCTCGGTCACGAAGGAACAGGCGAAATAGTTAAAATGGGTAAAAACGTAACCAAAGACAGTGCAGGAAAGCCCTTAGCTGTCGGCGACAAGGTCGTAACATGTATGATATTCAAGGATAACCCGGATATTACCATGTTCGACTTAAACAAGCAAAACGTAGGCGGTGCGGATGTTTACGGACTCCTGCCTGATGACGACATTCACTTAAACGGATGGTTTGCAGATTACCTCGTAATAAGAGGCGGCTCCACTGTGTTTAATGTAAGTGACTTAAGTCTCGATTTGAGAATACTTATCGAGCCCTGCGCAGTATTAATCCATGCTGTAGAACGTGCTAAGACAACAGGAATTTTAAGATTTAACTCACGAGTGGCAGTTCAGGGCTGCGGTCCTATAGGACTTATATGTATTGCAGTACTGAGGACCATGGGTATAGAAAATATAGTTGCAATTGATGGTCAGCAGCAGAGACTTGACTTTGCTAAGGAGCTGGGCGCTACAGCAACTGTAAACTTCACAGAATTCAAAGGACAGGATGCATTGGCAGAAGGTGTAAAGAGTGCATTAGGCGGATACCTGGCAGACTTTGCTTTCCAGTGCACAGGCTCACCGGTTGCACACAGCAACATATATAAATTCATTCGCAACGGCGGCGGTCTTTGCGAGCTTGGATTCTTTATCAACGGCGGCGATGCTACAATTAATCCCCACTTTGATATATGTGCAAAGGAAATCACAACAGTAGGCTCATGGGTATATACCCTACGTGACTACGCAACAACTTTTGATTTTCTCAAACGTGCTAAGGGAATAGGACTTCCTATTGAGAAGCTCATAACACACAAGTTCCCGCTTTCACAAATCAACGAAGCCCACAGAACAAACCTTGAAATGAAGGGGCTTAAGATAGCTATAATTAATGAATAATTTTTTAGGAGGATATAAAAATGGCTAAAGAAGCATTAGGAATGATTGAAACAAGAGGTTTAACAGCAGCAGTTGAGGCAGCTGACGCAATGGTAAAAGCAGCAGAGGTATCTCTCGTAGGTACAGAAAAAATCGGTTCAGGTCTTGTAACCGTAATGGTAAGAGGTGACGTAGGTGCTGTTAAGGCAGCTACAGAAGCCGGTGCAACTACCGCTGCAAGACTCGGTGAGCTTATCGCTGTTCATGTAATTCCCAGACCCCACGACGATGTAGAAAAGATTCTCCCCAAATTCTAATTTAAAGGTGGGATAAAAATGGCTGCATCAAAAACTACTAAAAAAACTACAAAGGCAGCCCCGGCTGTCGAAACTGTTAAGGAGGAAAAGAAAATGTCATTAGAAGCATTAGGTATTATTGAAACAAGAGGTTTAGTTGCTGCAGTTGAAGCTGCAGATGCTATGCTTAAGGCTGCAAACGTTCAGCTCGTAGGTACAGAAAAAATCGGTTCCGGTCTCGTAAGTGTTATGGTAAGAGGAGACGTAGGCGCTGTTAAGTCTGCTGTAGAAGCAGGACAGGCAAACGCTTCCAGACTTGGCGAAATCATCGCTACATACGTAATTCCCAGACCTCACGGTGACGTTGAAAAGATTATTCCTACACTTAAGTAATCCCCTCTCACTAAATATTTATTATGAGGTGATATTGTGATTATCGGTAAAGTAACAGGAAGCATCGTATCAACAAGAAAAAATGAAAATCTGGTCGGAAGTAAATTTATGGTGATTGAGCCCTGCCAAGGCATGGCTCAGTCACGATTCGTAGCTGTAGATAACGTGGGCGCAGGTATTGGAGAAATAGTACTTGTAGCAACAGGGAGTGCAGCAAGGATAGGCTGTAATATGGAGCACTCTCCTATTGACGCCGCAATTGTCGGTATAGTAGATTCCGGCACAGAATTGGAGTTTTGATTTTAAATGGATATTGCTAAATTAAAAGACATCTTACAAAACGCGGGTGTAACCGGTGCCGGCGGTGCCGGTTTCCCCTCATATGCAAAACTGAATAAAAACGCTGATGTTGTAATATTAAACTGTGCAGAGTGTGAGCCTCTCCTTAAAGTTCACCGTCAGCTTCTGGCTGTATATGCAAGCGAAATCATAAATACTATGTCTATGATAACCGAAGTCATAGGTGCCAAGGAATTCGCAGTAGGCATAAAAAAAGAATATACAGAAGCTGTAGAAGCTGTAAAAACAGAAATTAAAGATTATAAAAACGGCAGAATACACCTTTTAAATGAAGTGTATCCCTCAGGTGATGAGGTAATCTTAACCTATGATGTTACAAAGAGGCTTGTACCGCCGGGAGGTATACCGATAGATGTAGGTGTTATAGTATACAACGTAGAAACCGTACTTAACATTTACAATGCGGTAAAACTCGGTAAAAATGTAACACATAAGTACGTAACCGTAGCCGGCGAGGTACATAAACCTCAGACCGTAAAGGTGCCTATAGGCACTAAGTTTTCTACACTGTTGGAGTTTTGCGGCGGCAAGACCGTTAGCGACACGGCATTAATACAAGGCGGTCCCATGACCGGCAGAAAAGCCACAGAAAATGATACGGTTACCAAGACAACAAATGCTGTATTGGTATTGCCCAATGAACACTATCTTATAAACAAACGAAATCAGAAAGTAACCATGAGCGTAAAACGAGCTATGAGTGCATGCTGTCAGTGCAAGACCTGCACAGAAATGTGCCCCAGAAATCTGTTGGGACACCCTATAAATCCCGGAGATTTTATGAGGTCACTGACATCTGATATCGCAAACACAAATGTCTTATTAAACACTCAATACTGCTCACAATGCGGAGTATGCGAAATGTATGCCTGCCCTCAGGGACTGAGTCCTGCTACGCTCATTGGAATATATAAATCCGGGCTTAGGAAGAATAATATTAAGCCCGAAAAGCTAAGTGCACCCCAAAGTGCAAAAGAAGAAAGAAATTACAGACAAATCCCAATGTCTAGACTTATACGCAGACTGGACATAGTAAAGTACGATGTACCTGCCCCACTCTGCGATGAAGGCATAGAGTGTAAGAAAGTAAAGATATATCTTTCTCAGTCAATAGGCGCACCTGCCGTACCATGTGTAGAAATCGGCGATGCAGTTAAGACCGGTGATAAGATAGCTGACCCCAAGGATGCTGCTCTCTCTCTTGCACTTCACAGTTCCATAAACGGTACTGTAACAGATATCACGGATAAATATATACTGATATCGTCAAAATAAGCAATCAGAAAGGATAAACTTCCATGGCAAAAGCATTAGGAATGGTTGAATACTTTAATGTAACTACCGGTGTACAGGCGGCTGATATAATGGCAAAAACCGCTGATGTGGAAATTATTGAAGCAATGACTGTGTGCCCCGGAAAATACATAGTAATAATATCAGGTGAGCTAAGTGCTGTTAAAGCATCTGTAGAAGCATCCAGGGAGCGGTTTCCAAACAAGCTGGTGGACAGCTTTGTACTTGGTAATCCCCACGAGGATATATTCCCTGCAATTTATGCATCTACAGATCCGGGCGATGTCTCTGCCCTTGGTGTACTGGAGACATTTTCTGTAGCATCTGCAATTGTAGCTGCAGATATTGCCGCTAAAACAGCCATAGTTAAGCTGATTGAACTGCGTCTTGCCAAGGGTATGAGCGGTAAATCATATCTGTTTATTACCGGAGAAGTAGCTGCTGTAACTGCAGCTATAGAAAAGGCAAGAGAAACCATAAAAGACGAAGGTATGTACCTGGATAGTGCAGTTATACCACGTCCTGATAAAAATCTTTGGAAATCTATACTTTAAAATACATAAAGAAAGGCCTGGTTAAAAATGGATAACGAAAAGTATATCAGTGAAATTGTAGCAAATGTAATTAAGTCAATAAATGCAGGCGGCGAAGTTAAGACATCGGCAGCGACACACAAAAAAGGTGTATTTACTTCAATGACCGATGCTCTGCAGGCTGTAAACAAAGCATACAACGAGCTTAAGAACTATTCTGTAGCACAGAGAGAGGAAATGATAAAAAACATAAGACGTCTCACTCTGGAAGAAGCAGAAACAATGGCTGTAATGGGTGTGAAAGAAACCGGCATGGGTAATGTCAACGACAAGATTATAAAGCATCAGCTTGTGGCAAAAAAGACACCCGGAACAGAAGATTTGAAGCCATCGGTAATGACCGGAGATGCAGGTCTTACTTTGGTAGAAATGGCACCCTACGGTGTAATAGGCAGTATTACTCCTTCTACCAATCCTTCAGAAACAGTAATATGTAATTCCATGGGTATGATAGCCGGCGGTAACGGTGTAGTGTTTAATCCGCATCCTAACGCAAAGGATGTAGCCAACTACGCAGTTGACCTGGTAAACCGTGCTGTACTTGAAGCAGGCGGACCTGAGAACATCGTAGTATCTGTAGAGAATCCTACCAAGGAATCCTCTGATGAGATGATGCAGTCTCCTATCGTGAGAATGCTTGTAGCTACAGGCGGTCCCGGAGTAGTAAAAGCACTCCTGTCATCGGGCAAAAAGGCAATTGGTGCAGGCGCAGGTAATCCCCCGGTTATAGTTGATGATACAGCTGATGTATTGAAAGCTGCAAAGGATATTGTAGACGGAGCAAGCTTTGACAACAACCTGCCCTGTATAGCAGAAAAGGAATGTTTTGCATTTAACAATATTGCAGACACTCTCATAACAGAAATGCAGAAACACGGTGCTTATCTTATAAAAGGTGACGAAATACAGAAGCTTATGGACACATGTCTGGTAAATAAGGACGGTAAATACTCCATAAACAAAAAATGGGTTGGCAAGGATGCATATAAGTTCCTGGAAGCAATCGGTATAAACGCTCCGGCGGGTACTAAACTCATAATCTGTGAAACAGATGCTTCTCACCCATTTGTACAGGTTGAGCTCATGATGCCTATACTCGCTATAGTCAGAGTTAATGATATAGACGAAGCTATAGCAAAAGCTTGTCAGGCTGAACACGGAAACAGACATTCGGCACATATCCATTCCAAGAACGTAGACCACCTGTCGAAATTTGCTAAAGCTGTAGAAACTACTATATTTGTAAAGAATGCCCCCTCCTATGCAGGAATAGGTGCAGGCGGAGAAGGCTACACTACTTTCACCATAGCAGGACCTACAGGTGAAGGCCTCACTGCAGCACATTCATTTACAAGAAGCAGAAGATGTGTATTGGTAGACGGATTACATATAGTATAATAGAGAAAGAGTACGGTTATAAATTATGAATGCATTAGGTTTAATTGAAGTATACAGTTTTACAACTGCTCTGTGCGTTGCAGATTTAATGGCTAAGTCTGCTGACGTAAAGGTTATAGCTTTTGACAGAAACAGGCCTTTCGCTCCGGATGCTCCCGCTCCGCTTATAATGGTAGTAAAAGTCGAAGGCAGTGTAGCTGCAGTTAAGGCTGCAATAGAAGCAGGTACCGAATACGCTGAGAACAAAGGCAGATACATAGTATCTCATATAATAGCACGTCCCGACGACAGCACAGAAAAGATGGCATATCTTATGGATATAAACAAGGACAAATTCAACAAGAAATTCCCCAAAACCATGAAGGGATTTGAAGCTCCCGAAGCCGGCTTCGGCAAATCCATAGGAATACTTGAGATTTCCGGATTTACTGCTTCTGTAGTAGGGCTTGATGCTATGTGTAAAGCGGCAGATGTTCGCCTTTTGCACAAGGAAGAAAGGCTCGGCGGCAGACTGGTAACACTGGTAGTTGCAGGAAGTGTATCTGCAGTAAAGGCAGCTATAGAGCACGGAAGTGCTGCAGCTTCGCCGGTTGGTGAGGTATATGGCACAGAATGCATAGCCAGCCCCCACTCAGAGCTTCTTAAGTTTTTTGATTTGAGCATACTTAATGACCCGTCAGACGAGGAGAAATAAACAATGTATGATGCAAAAAAGATAGAACAAGCTGTAAGTAAAATCTTAAAAGAATATAAGCAGGACCAAAATAACGAAATTAAAATAGGTGTGTCCCAGAGACACATCCATCTTTCCAGGGAAGACCTTGATACCCTATTTGGTAAAGGCTACGAGCTTACCAAAAAGAAAACTCTTATGGGCAGAGAATTCGCTTCTGAAGAATGTGTAACCTTAGTTGGTCCTTCCCTCAAATCCATAGAAAAGGTGCGTGTACTTGGTCCTGTCAGAAAGAACACTCAGGTAGAGATATCTAAGACCGATACATTTGTGCTTAAGGTTAGCCCCCCGGTGCGTCCTTCCGGAGAGGTTGAAGGCTCGGAAAAGCTGGTAATCGTGGGTCCTAAAGGCAGTGTGTATCTGAAACAAGGTGTAATAATCGCCAACAGGCACATACATCTGACACCTGAATACGCTGAGCGTCATGGCATAAAAGACGGCGATTACGTTGACGTGATGGTAGAAAGTGTAAAACCAACAAAGTTTTATGACGTGCAGGTAAGAGTACGTGATGACTTTAATGTAGAAATGCATATTGATACCGATGATGCCAATTCCGCAGGGATTAAAAACGGCGATATGGTAAAAATAATTAAATAGCATTTTTTAAGGCAGTGAACTTACAAAAGATTTACTGCCTTTTAAATTTAATTGACTTATTACATATTTTGGTTTATAATTAATATAATCTTATTTATCTGAGGTGAACAAATGTTTGCGGTAGAAAGACAGAAAAAAATTATAGAAACTTTAAAATCCGACGGTGCTGTATGGGTAAGCAAACTGAGCCAGGAGCTTGGTGTTACCGAGGAAACCGTACGCCGTGACCTTGAAAAATTGGAAAAGCAGGAAGCACTGGTAAGAACTCACGGCGGTGCAATACCTGTAGATGAAAGCAATCATGAGATGTCACTTGAAAAGCGAAAGCACCTTAACGCAGATGCCAAAGAGCTGCTCGCCAAGGAAGCAGTAAAGCACATTGTACCGGGAGATACCATATTTCTAGATGCTTCTACAACAACCTTCTATATGGCAAGAGAACTGAAAAACATGAAGGATATCACTATAGTGACGAATTCCATACGCGTTATAACGGAGCTTGCAGGTCTTAACAACTTAAAAGTAATAGGCGTAGGAGGATTTGTGAGCAACAACCAATCCTTCGTAGGTACACTTGCATGCAATTACATACAAAATAACTGCTATGCCAATAAGGTGTTTTTCTCAAGCCGTGGTGTGACAGCAAGCGGCGGAGTACTGGACAGCAACGAAACCGAATGGGCCATAAAGCAATGTATGATAAAGAATTCCAATAAAAAATATTACTTATGTGACAAGTCAAAAATAGGCAGAATAGGCTTTGCCAAGCTTGCTGATTTTGATGAACTTGATTGTTTTATATCTGAAAAAGGATTCAGTGACGATATACAAAAAATATTGGAGGACTTAAATGTAAAAGTCCTCACTGTTTGAGTTGTTTGGGAGCATGATTTTCGTGCTCCTTTTTACATATTTTACGTGTTTAAGGATAGTGTAACATAAAAATATGGAAAATTTTTAAAAATATTTCAATATTTATGTCGTTAAAGGTTGACAACACACTATATTTTGTTGTAAAATATATAAGATAAAAATAACATAATCTGTTTTAAACTGATTTAAAATAAAAAGGGACGGCAGCTTATGTCTTCCCTGTTTTTTTGAGCATTTTTATCCGAACTTCAATACGTCTGTTTGGCGTAAATCTTTATTAACCCGGAGGAGAACTTTATGGATAAGACATTGTACCTTGTACTCGAAAACGGCAAAATCTTTAAAGGATATGCCATAGGAGCTGAAGGTGAAGCAGTTGGTGAGACAGTTTTCCAAACTGCTGTACTCGGCTATAACGAAACTTTAACAGACCCCAAATACTGCGGTCAGATTGTTGTACAGACATTTCCACTTATAGGAAACTACGGAGTTATTTCCGAAGAATTGGAAAGTAAGGAGCCTGTGATTGGAGGTTACATTGTCAAATCCATGTGTGATGCCCCATCGAATTTCAGAACCGAAGGCAATCTGGAAGATTTTCTAAAGTCAAAAGGTATAGTCGGTCTTGCAGGCATCGATACAAGAGAGCTTACCAGAATTATCCGTGAAAACGGTACCATGAACGGCAAGATAACCAAAGATATATCAAATATAGATAGTATAATCAATGAGCTCAAGGCTCACACAGGTGAGATTGATTACAATGCTGTAAGCACTGCAAACCAAAGAACAGTTAATGCAGAGGATGCTGCAATGAATGTTTGCATGATAGACATGGGTGCTACGGATTCTTTCATAGATATATTTACACAAAGCGGTATTAATGTAACTGTGGTTCCATATGACACGAAAGCGGATGAAATAGAGTCACTAAACGCTGACGGTGTAGTGATTTCGGAGGGACCGGGTAACCCTGCCGATTGCAAGTCAGTTACAGAAGAAGTTAAGAAATTATTGGATAAAGATATCCCTGTGTACGGCTGCGGTCTTGGACATCAGATACTTGCTCTGGCTATGGGTGCCGAAACCAAGAAGCATAAATACGGACACAGAGGTGCCAATCAGCCGGTTAAGGATACATCGCTCGAAAAAATATTCATTACAAGCCAGAACCACGGCTATATAGTAGACGAGGCTACTCTCCCGTCTAATGCCAAAATCAGCTTTATAAACGTCAACGATAAGACAATCGAAGGTCTGGAATACGCAGACAAGAAAGCCCTGTCAACACAGTTTATGCCTAATCTGTGTAACGGACCTCACAATACAAGTCACATTATCCTAAAGTTTGTAAGCATTATGAAAGGAGAAAACTAATATGCCTCTTAATAAAAATCTCAAAAAAGTTATGGTTATAGGCTCAGGTCCTATAGTTATCGGTCAGGCTGCTGAGTTTGACTACGCAGGTACCCAGGCTTGCCGTGCGTTAAAGCAGGCAGGGCTTGAAGTAGTGCTGGTAAACTCCAACCCCGCTACCATAATGACCGACAACGCAATGGCCGATGAAATATACTTAGAACCTCTTAATCTTACAACTATAAAAAGAATTATAGAAAAAGAAAAGCCGGACAGTCTGCTCTCTACACTTGGCGGTCAGACAGGCCTTACTCTCTCCATGCAGCTTGCCAAGGAAGGCTTTTTAGAAAAGCACGGTGTCACTCTCCTGGGTGCAAAGCCCGAAACAATTGATAAAGCAGAAGACCGTCAGATGTTTAAAGACACCATGGAATCCATAGGTCAGCCCTGCATACCGTCAATAGTTGTAACAACAGTTGAAGATGCTGTAGCATTTGCTGATGAGACAGGATATCCCTTGATTATCCGTCCTGCATTTACACTTGGCGGTACCGGCGGCGGTATAGCAAATGACGAAGAAGAGCTGCGTGAAATTGCTGCAAACGGACTTTATCAATCACCTATTACACAGATACTGGTAGAGAAATGTATTTCAGGCTGGAAAGAGATTGAATTTGAAGTTATCCGTGACAGCAAGGGCAACTGTATAATCGTATGCTCTATGGAAAACGTGGACCCTGTAGGTGTACACACCGGTGACTCCATAGTTGTAGCTCCGGCTGTGACATTGGCTTCAAAAGAGTTTGCAATGCTTAAAAACGCAGCCCTCGATATAGTAAACACACTGGAAGTGGAAGGCGGCTGTAACTGCCAGTTTGCCCTCAATCCCGAGAGCTTTGAATATGCAGTGATTGAAGTTAACCCCAGAGTATCTCGTTCATCTGCACTTGCCTCCAAGGCTACGGGATACCCAATTGCAAAGGTTGCTACAAAGATAGCTATAGGTTACACTCTTGATGAAATATTAAACGACGTAACCGGTGCTACCTATGCGGCATTTGAGCCCACGGTTGACTACTGCGTGGTCAAGTTCCCCAAGTGGCCCTTTGATAAATTCGTATATGCTACCAAGAAGCTCGGCACTCAGATGAAGGCTACCGGTGAAGTAATGAGTATAGGTTCATCATTTGAAGAAGCTATAATGAAAGCAGTACGCGGTGCCGAAATTAAGCTTGATACACTGGACAACCCCAAGCTTCACTCACTTACCGATGAAGAAATAGAATCACGTCTGTATGATTGTGACGATCAGAGATTATTTGTAGTATATGCAGCTTTAAAAAGAGGTATAAGTATAGCAAAAATTCATGAAATTACAATGATTGATGAATGGTTCCTTGCTAAACTCCTTAATCTGGCACTGTTTGAGAAAGAGCTTGCAGACTCAAGCGAGCTCAGTGATGAATTGTACATGCGTGCAAAGAAGCTCGGTTACCCCGATACCGCCATAGAAAGAATAAGCGGTAAAAAAGTAATCAATCACGCATATGCATCATTCAAGATGGTTGATACATGTGCAGCAGAATACAAGGCAACTACCCCCTACTTCTACTCTGCATACGAAGAAGAAAACGAAGCAGTTGAGTTCCTCGAAGCAAGGAAAGAAAAGAAAGATACTATCATAGTATTCGGCTCCGGACCCATAAGAATCGGTCAGGGTGTAGAATTCGACTACGCTTCTGTACACTGTGTATGGTCACTTAAGAAAGCCGGATATGAAGTTGTTATAGTTAATAATAACCCGGAAACCGTATCTACAGACTTTGACACTGCAGACAGACTCTATTTTGAACCTTTGACAAATGAAGATGTAATGAACATCATAAGAGTAGAAAAACCCGTGGGTGTGGTTGTAGCATTCGGCGGACAGACAGCAATTAAGCTTACCAACTATTTAAGTGCACAGGGTGTGAAAATCCTGGGAACTCCCGCTGAAAGTATAGATGCAGCAGAGGACAGAGAGCTCTTTGATGCACTTTTAGAGAAACACAACATAGCAAGACCCAAGGGTTCAACCATAATGACAACCGAAGAAGCACTTAAGGCTGCAGAAGAAATCGGATACCCTGTGCTTATGCGTCCTTCGTATGTGCTTGGCGGTCAGAATATGATTATAGCTTTCAACGAAAGTGATATCAAGGAATACATGAAGATTATCCTTGAGACAAATATAGAAAACCCCGTGCTTATAGATAAGTATCTCATGGGTACAGAGCTTGAGGTTGATGCAATCTGTGACGGTGAAGATATATTAATCCCCGGTATAATGGAACACATAGAGAGAACCGGTGTACACTCCGGAGACTCTATTGCTGTATACCCTGCATGGAATATATCCGACGAGCTTACAGAGAAGATAATTGAAAGCACCAAAAATCTGTCTGCTTCACTTAATGTAATAGGTCTGGTAAATATACAGTACCTCATATACAAAAATGAGCTTTATGTAATTGAAGTCAATCCCCGAAGCTCAAGGACTATCCCCTACATCAGTAAGGTTACCGGTATTCCTATGGTGGATTTGGCTACGAGAACAATGCTCGGAGAGAAGTTAAAGGACATGGGCTATGGCACAGGTCTGTATCCGTCATCACCCTATGTTGCAGTTAAAGTACCGGTATTCTCATTTGAAAAGCTGGCAAATGTTGATAATCACTTAGGACCGGAAATGAAGTCTACAGGTGAAGTTCTGGGACTGGCAAACACTCGTGAGGAAGCTATATATAAAGGTCTGCTCTCCAGCGGATGCAACATGAAGCAGCGCGGCGGTGTATTCGTAACGGTACGAAACTCCGACAAGAGTGAGATAGCTTCTGTAGCAAGAAAGTATGCCGACCTGGGATTTAAGCTCTATGCTACCCAGGGTACAGCGGAAGTTCTGAGACTTGATGACCTGGAAGTTGAAGCAGTAAGCAAGATACACGAAGACCCCGAGAACAATACACTCACACTTATAGAAAGCGGAAAGGTAAACTACGTAATATCAACATCCTCCAAGGGAAGAATACCTACCCGTGACAGCGTAAAAATACGCCGTAAAGCGATTGAAAGAAACGTACCTTGTCTTACCTCTCTGGACACAGCTGCGGCACTGGCAGACAGCATAAAGAGCCGTTACAGCGAATTCAGTACTGAGCTTGTAGACATAAATAACTTAAGAACAGAAAAAACAGTGCTTAAGTTTACCAAAATGCACGGTACCGGTAATGACTATATATATTTCAATTGCTTTGATCAGAAGATAGACAATCCGGAAGGTCTCGGTGTGAGTCTCTCCAACAGACGTTTCGGAATCGGCGGAGACGGCGTGGTGCTTATATGCCCTTCAAAGATTGCAGATGCCAAGATGAGGATATTCAACTTGGACGGCAGTGAAGGTCAAATGGGCGGTAATGCAATCCGTTGTGTAGGTAAATACCTCTACGAAAACAAAATTGTGGACAAGCTGGATGTAACAATAGAAACAGCAAGCGGTATCAAAGAAGTGAAGTTACTGCGTCAGAGCGGCAAAATTGCAGCCGCAGAGGTTAACATGGGCAAGCCGGATTTGAAACCTGAGAGCATTCCTGTTAACTTAGACGGCGACAAGGTAGTAAACCGCAGGGTAACAATAGCAGACGATGAATACGATATAACCACTGTTTCCATGGGCAATCCCCACTGTATAGTATTTGTAGACAACGTTGATAAGCTTGATATCAATACACTGGGACCCAAATTTGAAAACAGCGCACTCTTCCCTCAAAGAGTTAATACAGAGTTTATTAAAATTGTAGGTGAAAATACAATTAAGATGCGTGTATGGGAAAGAGGCAACGGCGAGACATGGGCTTGCGGTACAGGCGCTTGTGCAGCGGCTGTGGCAGCTTGTGAAATGGGACTTTGCAAAAAGAACACCGATATCACGGTTAAGCTCGTAGGCGGTGACCTCATCATAAGATATACAGATGAAGGAACTGTTTATATGACAGGAGATGCCGTAAAGTCCTTTGAAGGAACAATTTGTATAGAATAAGATTTATATAAGGGCAGCATTGATTTGCTGCCCTTAAATACATAAGAAGGGGTTTTAAATTATGAAATTTAATTTTTTTACTAAATAATTGTAAAATTGCCCCTGCTCGATTTGTAAGCAAGGGCAATTTTCAGTATCTAATGTTTTCTTGGTAGCTTTTACAAAGAAGCATCAGCTTTTCATATATGTTTTAACAGCTTTTATAAATTCTTCGCCGTATCTTTCGGCTTTGACCTCTCCTACTCCGGTTACATTTAAAAACTCCTCATAAGTCGTGGGTTTCTTTGATGACATATCCTTAAGAGATGCGTTTGAAAATACTATATATGCCGGTATATTTTCCCTCTGAGATATTTCATATCTGAGCTGTCTCAAAACCTCGTAGAGATTTTCATCAGTTTTCAAATACTGTTCAACGGAGAAGGTATTCGTCCTTACTTTCTTATTTTTTGGCATGTCTTTGTAGGGCATTTCTATATGCTTGTTGTCAAAGAGAATTTCCTTTGCTTTATCTGTGAGGCGGATTGTCTTGTACAAGGTATCGGTGTACAGATATTCGTTATCCTCAAGATAGTCAATCAGTTCGCGTATCTGCATAGTGGGAACACTACTCATAATGCCGTAGGTTTTAATTTCATCTATACCCAGGTCAAGCAATCGACTGCTTTTGCTTCCGTGAAGAGTATTTACCACTGTGCCCTTGCCTGTGTAATATCCAAGCTTGGTATACAGACGTTTAACACAAGACAGAACCATCTGGGCTTCTGTAGTTATATCGCGCCATTTGAATTGTGTGCGGCAGTTACCGCAATTTTCACATCTTTGGGCATGTGCCTGTCCGAAATGCTCCAGAATTTCGCCTCTGAGGCATTTTGTGGTCTTGCAATAGTCAATCATCTTATTAAGACGGCTAAGGTCTCTAATGGACAATTCTTCGCGCTGAGCCTCGGTTAGTTCATCATTGGAGCCCGGAATCTGCAAAAGTCTTGTAGCTGTAGCCACATCGCCAATACCGAAAAGCAATATACAGTCGGCAGGTTCGCCGTCTCTGCCGGCTCGCCCGGCTTCCTGATAATACGCCTCAAGGCTCAAGGGCATATTATAGTGGATTACAAAGCTCACATTAGACTTATTGATACCCATACCGAAGGCATTTGTAGCAACCATAATCTGACGTTTGTCGTATATGAAATCCTCTTGATTTTGTTTGCGCTCGGAATCTTTAAGACCGGCGTGATATCTTGTAACAGAGAGTCCGAGCAGTTGAAGCTCATCACAGACCTTTTCTACATTATTTCGTGTGGCACAGTATATGATTCCGCTTTTTCCTTGGTGCTCCAATAATATATGGTGAATTTCCTTAAGCTTATTTTTGGGAGTAATAACCTCAAAGTTAAGATTAGGACGGTCAAAACCGGTGGTTATATTTATAGGGTTGCTTAGCTTAAGAATATTACTTATATCATCACGTACCGTCTGCGTGGCTGTAGCGGTAAAGGCTGCTATAACAGGGCGTTTGCGTAAATGCAGCATAAAATCAACTATTTTGAGGTAGCTGGGTCTGAAGTCCTGACCCCACTGAGATATACAGTGTGCCTCATCTACTGCTATAAGGCTTATGTCAAGCTCAGAAGCTAAATCTGCAAATCCCTCTGTATCAAGTCTTTCCGGAGCCACATATACAATCTTATACACACCGTTTTTTAAATTGTTATATACCTTTATATGCTGCTCATAAGTAAGTGTGCTGTTTATATATGCCGCAGGAATACCTATGTTTTTCAGTGCCATTACCTGGTCTTTCATAAGAGAAATCAAAGGAGAAACAACTACCGTGATACCCGGCATAAGCATAGCAGGTATCTGATAACAAAGACTCTTGCCGCCTCCGGTTGGCATTATAGCCAAGGCATCACGACCAATCAATATGGCATCGATTATCTCTTCCTGTCCGTCTCTGAAATTCGAATAGCCGTAATATTTATTTAAAACCCCATATTTATCCATAAAATTACCCTCTGTAAATTTTATAATGCATGTATACCAAAGCACCGACTAAATAGCCGGTGCTTTGAATATAATTTATTTAATGGATTATTCCATTTCCTTAATCTTAGCCTGTGCAGCAGCGAGTCTTGCAATCGGTACTCTGAAGGGAGAGCAGGATACATAATCAAGACCGATGTTGTGGCAGAACTCAACAGATACGGGGTCACCACCGTGCTCACCGCAGATACCGCAGTGCATTTCGGGACGAACCTTCTTACCGAGAGTAACAGCCATTTCCATAAGCTTACCAACACCTGTCTGGTCAAGCTTAGCAAAGGGATCGTTCTCGAAAATCTTAGCATCATAGTAAGCATCGAGGAACTTACCTGCGTCATCACGGGAGAAGCCGTATGTCATCTGTGTTAAGTCGTTTGTACCGAAGCAGAAGAACTCAGCTTCAGAAGCTATAACGTCAGCAGTAAGAGCAGCTCTGGGGATTTCAATCATAGTACCAACTTCGTACTTGAGTTCAATACCTGCAGCAGCGATTTCTGCATCAGCAGTAGCTACAACGTCATTCTTAACATATTTGAGCTCTTTGATATCTCCTACGAGAGGAATCATAATTTCAGGAACTATATTCCAATCGGGATGAGCCTTCTTAACATTGATAGCAGCACGGATAACTGCCTTTGTCTGCATCTTAGCGATTTCAGGATATGTTACAGCAAGACGGCAGCCACGGTGACCCATCATGGGGTTGAATTCGTGGAGGCTTGCAATGATAGCCTTGATATCTTCCACAGACTTGTTCTGAGCTTTAGCAAGTGCAGCAATATCAGCTTCCTCAGTGGGAACGAACTCATGAAGCGGAGGATCCAAGAAACGGATTGTTACGGGGTTACCCTCGAGTGCTTCATAGAGAGCTTCAAAGTCTCCCTGCTGATAAGGAAGAATCTTTTCAAGAGCAGCTTCTCTTTCTTCAACTGTATCTGCACAAATCATCTCGCGGAATGCAGCGATTCTCTCTGCTTCAAAGAACATGTGCTCTGTACGGCAAAGACCAATACCTTCAGCGCCAAGCTCACGAGCTTTCTTAGCATCTGCAGGAGTATCTGCATTTGTACGAACCTTGAGAGTTCTGAATTCATCAGCCCAAGCCATGATTCTGCCGAACTCACCTGCGATTTCAGCATCAACTGTGGGGATGATACCATCATATATGTTACCTGTAGAACCGTCGATGGAGATGAAGTCACCTTCATTGTAGGTCTTACCGGCAAGTGTAAACTTCTTGTTTTCTTCGTCCATGTTGATATCGCCGCAACCGGATACACAGCATGTACCCATACCACGAGCAACAACGGCAGCATGGCTTGTCATACCACCACGAACTGTGAGGATACCCTGAGAAGCCTTCATACCTGTGATATCTTCAGGAGAAGTTTCAAGACGAACGAGAACTACCTTCTCACCTCTTGCGTTCCAAGCTTCTGCATCTTCAGCAGTAAATACTATCTTACCGCAAGCAGCACCGGGAGATGCACCGAGACCTCTGCCAACCGGAGTAGCAGCCTTAAGAGCCTTAGCATCAAACTGGGGATGGAGAAGTGTATCGAGGTTTCTGGGATCGATCATTGCAACAGCTTTCTTCTTATCGATCATACCTTCGTCAACTAAGTCACATGCAATCTTGAGAGCAGCCTTAGCGGTTCTCTTACCGTTTCTGGTCTGGAGCATGTAGAGCTTTCTGTCTTCGATAGTGAACTCCATGTCCTGCATGTCTCTGTAGTGGTCTTCCAAAGTAGCACAAACCTTATTGAACTCTTCAAAAGCTTCGGGGAACTTCTCTGCCATCTGAGCGATAGGCATAGGTGTACGTACACCTGCAACAACGTCCTCACCCTGAGCATTTACGAGGAATTCACCCATGAGTCCGGGTTCACCTGTAGCAGGGTCACGTGTGAATGCAACACCTGTACCGCAGTTATCACCCATGTTACCGAACGCCATCATCTGTACGTTAACAGCTGTACCCCAGGAATAAGGGATATCATTGTCACGACGGTAAACATTAGCTCTGGGGTTGTCCCATGAACGGAATACGGCTTCAACAGCACCCATTAACTGTTCCTTAGGATCAGAGGGGAAGTCTTTGCCGATTTTATTTTTGTATTCTTCTTTGAACTGTCCTGCGAGAACCTTGAGGTCTTCAGCTGTAAGCTCGATATCCTGAGTTACACCCTTAGCTTCCTTCATCTCGTCGATAAGCTGTTCAAAGTATTTCTTACCAACTTCCATAACAACGTCGGAATACATCTGGATAAATCTTCTGTAGCAGTCCCAAGCCCATCTGGGGTTACCGGACTTTGCGGACATTGTCTCTACAACTTCTTCGTTAAGACCGAGGTTTAAGATTGTGTCCATCATACCGGGCATAGATGCTCTGGCACCGGAACGTACGGAAACGAGAAGGGGGTTTTCCTTATCGCCGAACTTCTTACCGCAGATTTCTTCCATCTTAGTGATGTTTTCCATAATTTCTGCCTGGATTTCGTCATTAATCTTGCGGCCGTCTTCATAATACTGAGTACAAGCCTCTGTAGATACTGTGAAACCCTGGGGAACGGGAAGACCAAGCTTAGTCATCTCAGCGAGGTTTGCACCCTTACCACCGAGGAGCTCTCTCATGCTTGCGTCGCCCTCTTTGAAAAGATAAACAAATTTCTTTGCCATTTTCATATACCTCCATTAAAATAATCTGATTTATTCACACCGTCTATTTTATAACAAAACGGCATAAAATTCCAGTGTTTTTTAATATTTTTTTAATAGTTTGGTGATTTTTTAGCATTTTTGTTAGACATGCACTAAAAATTGTCACCATTTAGACAAATTTTAAAACATTATTTTTATCCCGAAACGGTGTTTTTTAAGTATGTAAGGCTCGCAGGATACATTTCCAGCGAATTAATCATATAAGCTTCCGTTATATGAGAGATTATCTTAACATCTGACTCTTGCCCGTTATAGGCAAAAACAGACTTATAATCCGCATTGCACAGAAAATTCAGCAGCTTAAGTACGGTTGGTGTCACCCTGATAAGGTCTCCCGCAGATGAGATATGGCAGTTTTTACATATAACGCCTCCGCTTGAGGTATCAAAATACTCGATATCCTTCTTGCTGCCACAGGACTCACACTCGGTAACAGAGGGCATTAAGCCGGCAAAGCATACAGTTTTAAATTCAAAAACGGATTTTAGTCGCAGCAGATATTCCGTAATGTCGCCGTCTTTGCATTTTTGCTCTGCTTTGCCCGTAAGATAAAGTGTATTTAATACAAAATTAAAATAATCATCCTCCAGCGGAAGCTCCTCCGGAAAGCTCTTTATAACGTCTGCGAAATAAGCAGCAAAAGACATCTGCTCTACTGAATTACGTATACCGAAAAAATTATTGATTACCGAAGCCGATGACACATAGTACAGTCCCGTTTTTTTAGATAGCACCATATCGCTGTAGCAAAAGTTCTGAAGTGCTGCAAAATCCTTGTGTTTGTGCGACCGTATGCCCTTTGATATGGCTGTCACCTTCCCGGCATCACGGGTCTGAATGGTAAATATTTTATCATTGTCATTCAAATTTGCCGCGGTCAATATGAGTCCCGCCGTTTTCATCTCCTGCATTTTGTGCCTCCTGATTTTGCATGAGTCTGTAGAGTATATACAGCTCCACATACCCGTAATTGGTAAACATATCCCACCACATAATGTACTCTCCCCTTCTTTGATTGATAATCTTAGTTTACGCACATTATGTCTTAATATGTTGGAAGATTTTATGACTGTTCGATTATACCAAGCTCCTTCATAAGGTTATTGGAATTACGCCAATCCTCTTTTACCTTAACCCAAAGCTCAAGGTAAACTTTGGCATCAAGCATTTTTTCACAATCAATCCTGGCAGCAGTGCCGATATCCTTTAAGGTCTTGCCGCCTTTGCCTATAATTATACCTTTGTGGGAATTTTTTTCACAAAAAATATTTGCACTAATATTGTACATATCACCTTTATCGGACTTAGTGTACTTCATTTTTACAATCTCAACGGCAGTACCGTGAGGAATCTCGTCTCTTAAACATTTGAGCATTTTTTCACGGATAAGCTCCGCTACTATCTCCTTTTCCTGCTGGTCGGTTACCATATCCTCGGGATAGTACATAGGACCTTCTGTGAGGTTTTGATTAATTACGGATTTAAGCTCGTCCAGGTTTTCTCCGGTGCGTGCACTCACCGGAACTATATCACAGAAATTGTACTTTTGGCTGTATAGTGCAATTACGTTTAGAAGCTCATCCCTCTTAACGGTATCGGTCTTATTTATAACCAGTATTGCAGGGATATCGCCCAGTTTATCTATAATCGCCTGCTCTGCAGGTGCAATCTCCGTATTGGGCTCCACTACCAGCATAATCAAATCCACATCACCTATAGCCTCGTTTACGGCTTTGACCATGTTTTCGCCAAGCTTTGTTCTGGGCTTGTGAAATCCCGGCGTATCCAAAAATACCGCCTGATATCCCTCACCGTGAAGAATTCCCAGGATTTTATTGCGTGTGGTTTGGGGTTTGGGTGATATGATAGCTATTTTCTGACCTACAAGCTTATTTAAAATCGTGGATTTACCTACGTTTGGTTTACCGACTATGCCTACGTATCCTGATTTAAAGTTATTTTCCATTTCTCTTCTCCTTATCGATATGTAAAAAACCGCCTCTTATAAAAATTACAGTCAGAATAAAATATACCAGGTATTTAGGTCTTGTAAATATGTGAGCCAATGATGCAATAAGGTTTGGTTTCAAAAACAGCATTGCAGCTACCGCCAGTGCAAAAAACGCACATATCAGCACAAAGCCTGCCGCAGCATCCTTGGCAATCTCTGCCTTGGGACGGTACTCATCCGCACACAGGTCAACCGTATTTTCCAAGGCTGTGTTTACAAGCTCACTTGCAAGCATCAGTGTAATCGCCAAAGCTAAAAACATATAATCGGCTCTGCTGAGCTTAAAATACTCGGTAAACATAACCGTACCTACAGCAGCGGATATATGAAACCGAAAATGGCTCTCTGTGCAGAGCGTACGCCATATACCTTTGAAGGCGTATTTGAAGCCCCAGAAGCTTCTATCTCGTAAGCGACAGTGTTTCAAGAGTTTCCTCCTCCTTGGAACGCATTATTTCACGTTCGGCATCGTTTTCATGGTCATAGCCCAAAAGATGCAGTACACTGTGACAGATAAGATAACCCAGCTCTCTGTCAAATGAATGACCAAATTCAATTCTTTGCTCCTCTGCCCTTTCCACAGAGAGAACTATATCACCAAGAATAAGCTTATCTTCGTAATAATCGCCTATATTTTCTACAATTTCCCCGTTTTCAAATTCAAGCACAGGGAAGCTGAGAACATCTGTAGCACTGTCTATAGCACGTTGTTCGTTGTTTATAATCCTGATATTATCATTGTCTGTAAGTGTAACGCTTACAAAACAATCCCTGTTAAATCCTTCGTGAGCAAGGGCGGCTCTTATAACATCTTCTATAAGCTTAACACAATCTTCAGTGATGGTGATTTTATCCTGTTCATTTAGTATATCGATTGCAATCTGCATCATTTATCATCTGCCTTTCTTCTGTATGCGGAATCTCTTTTTTCATATGCTTTGATAATCTTTTGTACAAGGCGATGTCTCACTACATCACGCTCGGTAAAATAACAAAATGCTATGTCATCTATATTTTTAAGCACGTGTATTACGTCTCTTAAGCCACTTTTCTTGCCGTCGGGCAAATCTATCTGAGTAATGTCGCCTGTAACTATAGCCTTGGAATTAAATCCTATACGAGTAAGAAACATCTTCATTTGTTCTGGGGTGGTATTTTGAGCTTCGTCCAGAATTATAAAGCTATCATCAAGTGTCCTGCCTCGCATATAGGCAAGCGGCGCTACCTCTATAGCTCCCTTCTCTGACAGACGCATGAAGCTCTCCATACCAAACATCTCATACAACGCATCGTATAATGGTCTGAGATAAGGGTCTACTTTGTTTTGCAAATCGCCGGGAAGAAATCCAAGCTTCTCTCCTGCTTCCACCGCAGGACGTGTAAGGATAATCCTGGAGACCTCTTTGTTCTTAAATGCTTTCACAGCCATAGCAACTGCAAGATATGTCTTACCGGTACCTGCAGGTCCTATACCAAAGGTTATGGTATTAGTTTTTATGGCATCTACATATGATTTCTGCCCCAGGGTTTTGCTTTTAACAGGCTTACCCTTAGCGGTAATGCATACACAGTCGCTGCCGTAAAGCTCTCCGGGGTCTACGCCGTCCTTGGCACTGTCTATAGCGTAGCTTACATTTTGGTCATTTAATGAATCGCCGTTGTTAAGAAGCTGTATAAGGTGCTCAATAACCTTTGATGTCATATGAACACCGGCTTCACTTCCGGTAATTTTAATTTTCTCGCCCCGGCTTATGATATCTACGCCAAACTCTGAGGATATGAGCTTAACGTTTTTATCATACTCACCGAATACGGATATTATTTTATCAATACTGTCAAATTCAATTACTTTCTCCACTTGCATCTTCCTCCGTGGTATCAACTTCTATTTTAACGGGTCTTGCTATGTTCTCCTCACTCTCGAGGGTGACGGTAACATACAGATTGCCGTTTCTTAATTCTTCATAGCTGTAGGTCCTGTTTATAGTGACTGCATCATCGGAACGCTCTTTTTTAATTTCATCGGTAAGGAAGTCTGCCGCCTGTGAAGCAACAACATCATCCGACAAAATCTCATTTTCTATTATTATCTCACAAAATTCGTCAGTTGTAAAGGATAAAGGCAAATAAATATTTTTAAAAAGTTTTATTTGTTTAATTTTTGTTTGTTTTGTATAATGCTTAAAGTCCGGTTTTGAATCAGTATACAACTTAATTTTTTTGCCAAACACCTGTATACTTCGTTTTATCTGCCTGCTCCCTGTTTTAATTTCGTGTCTTGCAGTATGGTGGTATTCACCGCTTTTGGTTCGCCATGTACGGGCTGTGACCGTACCATATGCGTTGACGTATCTGTTGCCACGGGTTTTGGTGGTGCAAACACCCGTGACCAATAAATCCCCCTCCGACACAACAGAGTCTCTGGCGACGACCTTTTGACCGTATTTAACCTGCATGTCGGTTATGAGACCGGAGTGAGAAGCTACAAGATTATGAGGAATATCCGTATTTAAAATTTCCAAACCGGGTGTACTTTCCCGTACTTCTACAACAGCTCGCGTACCTTCGACAGTTACCCATAGCCATGAAAGGCTGTCAAGCTCAATCAAGCTTTTATTTTTGATGTATGATATATCTTTTCCGTATCTCAGCTTGCCTATACCAATTCCGTTATCATTAAGGACACTTAAAATTTCTTGTGTAGGTGTAGCCTCATTGCCTACCACCTCTACAACCCAAATACATGATGTGAGATATACGAGCAACAAAACAGATATCAATGCACCGGCATAAAATCCATAGCGCTTTTTGTGCATACGCACAAAATAGCCTGCGCCTTGCTTGTGTACTATAGATATCCTCACTCCCGACATACGGGCGGCTTTTCTTATCCTCTTAAAGCTCTTAAATGACATGGAGCACAGATATCCGCATGAATCTTTGCTGATATCTGTGATTAAAATATTCTCACATCGACATTCGTTTAAAAATTTCTCGAAATTTTTTTCTGTTATTCTGATTGTAACCGTATTCTTCCACGATCTTGCGCTCATAATTCCTCCCAAGGCTCTGAGCCGTCTGACAGATATGAAATATTTTTTATGGTACCGGTAAGTACCAGTCTGGATGGTGAAAAAAATTCTATCACAAGTCCTTTGCCTGACACCAGCAAATCAAATCCATCTAATTCCACCAAAAGTTTATCTTCACTAAAAAGCTTAATGGAAATGTAATTTTCAATAATCATATGAACATCTCCTGTAATCGTGACTACAGTGTTCTCCTTTGTCAGTGCCTCCACAGTATCGGTTATATCTTTAATTTTATCAAGTACAGACATATGAAAAAACCTCCATCATAAAATACTTTATGAAGATAAAGTTTGATATATGTGGAGGTTTGGTATGATAAATTTTAAAATTAATAATTCTTTAAAAACTTTTGGTATTTTTACGATTATGCTTGCACTGATATTTAATTCTGTGCAAGTAATAGATGCAGCAAAAGGAGCACTTGTCTTATGCTTCTCGACTATTATACCCTCTTTATTTCCCTTTATGGTATTGTCGTCACTTTTTGTGGGCAGTATAACAGATAAATCCTTCAGATATATTTCAAAAGCACTGAAAAAGGTATTTGGCATAAGTAATTATTCCGCAGCCGCATTCATATGCGGTATAGTATGCGGATATCCCATAGGTGCCAAGTGCACCGCCGAATTGTACCTTAGCGGCAGGATATCACGCTCGGAAGCAGAAAGTTTGCTTGCGTATGCCAATAATTCCGGTCCTTTGTTTATAATCGGTGCGGCAGGGTGCTCCATACTTCACTCCATGAAAGCAGGAATACTGCTGTATACGATTCATGTAATATGCGCATTGTCTGCAGCTTTACTCCTAAAGCCCTACACATACTCAAAGTCCATAATATCACAGAGTAAGCATCACAAAAAGACTTTTACAGAAGCCATATGTGAAAGCAGCGTAAACGTGATTAACGTATGCGGATTTATAATATTTTTTGCAGTGATTAACACTCTTATAATGCCATGCATGAATGTATTGCCTGTATGGCTCAGATGCATTTTTACCGGTATTATAGAAATTACCAACTCTATAACCTACACTGCTTCACACATTCATGTATTGGATACAAAGCTTGCGCTAATAGCAGCAGCACTCGGATGGTCGGGACTATCTGTACATATGCAGGTAAAAAGCGTAATTAAAGAAACAAATCTGTCGATGAAAAAGTATTATCTGACACGAGCTTATATAGCTGTGGCATCTGCTGTATTGGTATATACTGTATCAGGACATACGGACGATATAGTATGCATGCTTCCGCTGAAAAGTATGAGAGTATGGGGCTTAGTCATATGCGCAGCAACTGTAATGTGCATATGTGCATACATGTGCGTAAATAAAAGAAGAGGGAAACTAAGTCCCTCTTCTCATAAAAATTAATCTAAAATATAGACATTAACATTTCTTCTGCCAAACTGCATACATTCGCTGTTGGTATTGAAGAATAAGTCAACCTTATTGCCCTTGATGGCTCCGCCTGTATCTTCGGCTACACAGTAACCATATACAAAGCTGCCGTCTGCGGACTCAATAAACATTCTGGTTCCGAGGGGTATGACCCTGGGGTCAACAGCAACCGTACCATACTGAGCATGTGTGCCCGATGCGGTGATACCGTAGCCTCTGTCTCCCGGCCTCTTGCCACAACTTTGGAATGATAAGTCATATGCTGTTGCGTTACAAGTGATAAGCTTTGAATAGCTGAAATCGTCACCTTTATCAGTTACCTTGCCGCCCCTCGTACCTACAGCTTTGACCTCATTTACGGGTTCTCTGGTACGCTCTGTAGAGATAAGCTCACGGCTAACCTCAACACCATCGTGCATGAGAACCTCATATGTCTGACAGTCAATTCCTGTTACACCTTCTGTAACAATCCTGCTGTCTGAAATACTCATTGATGTGTCACGAACTGTTTTGGTCTCGAAAGGAATCTCTGTCTCAACCTTAACAATACGCTTAACTACTCTTACAATCTCCAGTTGGGTATCACTGCCAAGCTCGTGCTCCATGGGA
Organism: Clostridia bacterium; assembly: GCA_017621495.1. Classification (GTDB taxonomy): domain Bacteria; phylum Bacillota; class Clostridia; order UMGS1810; family UMGS1810; genus RGIG8748. The sequence goes on along the minus strand of JAGATB010000033.1, from coordinate 100,407 downwards.
AGACTGACTATATCGTGATAGTTAACATCAATCCCCTTCTCGTCAAGGAACTCTCCGACCGTGTCTACTGTGGTAAAGTAATCCTTGGTCTCGCCTGCAATGGATACGCTCACTTTGTTTACTCTTTGAACAACGACCGTCTGTGAAGACAAGATATAATTGTCAAGCTCCGGTGAAACGATATCATACTTAGAAATCTCAATACCGGAATTTGCAAGTAAATCTGCAACCGTCGTTCTGGGTGATGTCAATTCATAAAAATTATCGCCATCAACAATTGCTACTTCAAAATACTGCGGAGAAGCGTAAGAAACTGTTACAGCAAATGAAAACAGAACCGTGAATACCGTGGCAACTCCTTTTCTGAATTTAATCACCTTTTTAAACACATCATAAATATTTCTATCGTGGCGATGTTTATGCTCAGACGTATTTAGTTTTGACATAATGTTTGAAACAAAATCTGAAAACATAATTTCCTCCTTAATAGATTTTTTTAGCGTTCGTCGTTCATTTTATGGCAAAAAATCATTTTTGTCAAATCCGGGTCATTTTTTCGTTGTGCATCTTAAACAAAAAAATTACTGTTTTTTGACACATCCAACATTCTTCGCTTTTTTTGACCAAACATCGTCCAAAAACAGACCAACACTAAGTTTTCGAGGTTCTTAGTATATTAACCTCTGATTACGAAATTATTACAAAATTAAATAATTTTGTGCACAATAAACAAAATTTAGCTTATTTTTTAAACAATATGTAGTGTCGCCCCCTTTCTCAATATCTATATATAGTGTTTCGTCCATGAAAATATGTTAAAATAAAAGTTAAAACATCATTTTGTGTCTCGAACGACACAAAAATCGTCGCTTTTTATATTAATAAATATTGCCCTTAAATATATTATGTAAACCATTTCGGCGTAAAAAAAACGACATCGAACGTTAAAATCCGATGTCGAAACTTGTATATTTATATATAATAGTAGAAACTCGTCACATTTTTTTATCGTTATCAATTGCTGAGAGTATTTTTTTATACTCATCGTAACCGTAAAGCTTATTGAGAACATCAAGAAGCATGTTTGCCGAAAGATGCTTTGGTAGGTTAAGCTTCTTCTTCAATACTTCCCTCTTCAGGGCGCTGTCTCCGCTCCCTGTGAGACCATCAGCGAAAAAATCAGATTTGGTTATCTTTTTAACATCAGAATCTATAGCGAGCTCAAATCCTGCGTTTTCAAGTGCTTTTAGTATCACAGAGTCACTTACACCCTCTACGCCGAGGAAACCCTCCTTAGAATGGTGATTTTTGCGTTTTTCTTTACCCTTAATATCGGGAATATATGCGTGACGCACTTTACAATCCGCTAGAATGTTCTTCAAATAGTTTCTGATTTTAAAACCTGCACTGTCACTATCGGTAAAAATGATGGCACCGTTTTCCTTGGCAAGAGCTTTTATCATATCGCACTTCTTCTTATCCTTAAATATGAGAAAGCCGTCTGTCACTACTATCGTAGCATCAACCAAGGACGCAAGTTTGGATTTATCATAATTACCTTCTACTATTATCACTTCTTTAATCCTTAGCATACAAACACCTATACCAACTTATTAGTTTCTCAAGCTATGAATCGGAGCAGGTATTCTGCCGCCTCTGGCTATAAATTCTTCACTGGAAAACTCGCTTACCTTCATTACAGGTCCTGTACCCAGAAGTCCTCCGAATTCAACTACATCACCGACTTTTTTACCCGGTGCGGGAATAATACGTACAGCGGTAGTCTTATTATTTATCATACCGATAGCAGCTTCATCGGCTATAATTGCAGATATGGTAGACGCAGTAGTATCTCCGGGGATAACTATCATATCAAGTCCTACAGAGCATACGCAGGTCATAGCCTCAAGCTTCTCCAAAGATAATGCACCGATGCTTGCAGCAGATATCATACCCGCATCTTCACTGACTGGTATAAATGCTCCGCTGAGACCGCCTACTGATGATGAAGCGAATACACCGCCCTTTTTAACCGCATCGTTTAACAGTGCCAAAGCTGCTGTAGTACCATGTGTGCCGCATTTTTCGAGACCCATTTCTTCTAATATATATGCAACACTGTCTCCTACTGCCGGAGTAGGAGCTAATGACAGGTCTACTATACCGAAAGGCACTCCAAGCCTTTGAGAAGCTTCACGGGCAACAAGCTGACCCATACGGGTAACCTTGAAGGCAGTTTTCTTTATAGTTTCTGCTACAGTGCCGAAATCTGCTCCCTTAACCTTTTCAAGAGCACATTTGACGACACCGGGTCCGCTGACACCTACGTTAATAACACAGTCTGCTTCACCTACCCCATGAAAAGCTCCTGCCATGAAGGGATTGTCCTCTACAGCATTTGCAAACACAACAAGCTTAGCACAGCCAAAGCCGTCTGAAGCCTTGGTTAAATCTGCCGATTTCTTAATAACCTCTCCCATAAGACGAACTGCATCCATATTGATACCGGCTTTGGTACTGCCTACATTAACAGAAGAACATACTATATCTGTTTCAGCCAACGCCTGTGGTATAGAATCGATAAGAATTTTATCACCTTTGGCAAAGCCTTTCTGTACAAGTGCAGAAAATCCACCTATGAAATTAACTCCAACCTCTTTGGCTGCCTTGTCCATGGTCTTGGCAAACATCACATAGTTGTCTGCATCACTCGCACCGGCTACAAGAGCCATAGGTGTAACGGAAACTCTCTTATTGATAATAGGTATACCAAAATCCTTCTCTATATCTTCGCCTGTTTTAACCAATTTTTCAGCTTTTTTCGTAATTTTATCATAAATGCGCTCACAGGCTTTTTGAGCAGAAGAATCTATGCAATCAAGCAGAGATATACCCATTGTAATCGTTCTTACGTCAAGATGCTCATTTTCAATCATATGAAGGGTTTCATATGCTTCTCCTTTGTTTATCATAATATATCACCCTTTCCGAAGTTAAATTCTGTGCATAGCTTCAAATATCTCTTCAAGCTGTATTCTGATATCTACGCCGATTTTTGCGCCAAGCTGCGACATAACATCAGAAAGCTGTGCAAATCCAACTTTGATATTTTCAACATCTACAATCATCATCATAGTAAACATACCGTCAAGAATGGTCTGCGATATATCCAATATATTTACATTATTTTCCGACAGAACACCGCTGACAGAACTGATAATACCAACGGTATCTTTACCTACTACAGTTACAATTGCTTTTTTCATAGTACTTATTCTCCTTTTGTAATTTATATCTTAGATTTTTTTAATCTTAAAGCATTCAAAACAACCGATACAGAACTCATAGCCATAGCAGTAGCAGCTATCATAGGATTAAATGTAATACCTGCAAAATTTAGTGCTCCTGCCGCTACGGGAATGAGAAGTGTGTTGTATATAAAAGCATAGAAAAGATTCTGCTTTATATTTTTTATGGTAACATGGCTTATATTTTTTGCCTTTACTATATCTGTAAGTTCATCTTTCATTATAACTATATCTGCGGCTTCTACAGCGATTTCAGTACCGGAGCCTACAGATATACCCACATCTGCCATAGTAAGCGCCACACTATCGTTAATGCCATCTCCTACCATGGCTACTCTCTTACCGCTTTGCATGAGGGATTTAATCTTGTTTGCCTTATCCTCCGGGAGTACCTCGGCGATGCTTTCGTCCATACCAAGTTCCTTTGCCATAGCATTGGCAACAAGAGCATTGTCTCCAGTGAGAAGAACTGTTTTGCAGCCGGACTTATGAAGCCTGTCTATCATTTGGCGGGCATCAGCTTTAAGGGTATCTCTGGCAGCTATAGCAGCCGCAAAATCGCCATCTACAGCCATAAACATTACCGTCTTGCCATCAGATGTATATATAGATTCATCGCAAGAAACCGAGACAGAATTTTCTTGCATAAGTAATCTGTTGCCCACAAGAATTTCTTTGCCCTTAACTGTTGCTTTGATACCCTTGCCGCTTATGGCTTCAAAATTTTCTGTTTTAACTTCGACGATGCCTTTGGAAGAAGCAAATTCATATACAGCATCACTGAGAGGATGTTCCGAGACAGCTTCTACACTCATAGCATAGGTGAGCACCTCGGTTTCATTAAAGCCACCGGCAACAGATATATCTGTCACTGCAGGCTCACCCTTGGTAAGTGTGCCTGTCTTATCAAAAACAAATGTATCAACAGAATTTAAAAGCTCCATAGACTGAGCATCCTTTACCAGAATACCCTCATTTGCGGCTCTGCCCACGGAAACTATGACTGCTGTAGGGGTAGCCAGACCCAATGCACAGGGGCAAGCCACTACCAATACGCTGATAAATCTATCTATAACATAGGACAAATCTGCACCGATAAGGCTCCAAATAAACGCAGTAAGAAGTGCTGAGCCTATAACGCACGGTACGAAAACCGAACAAATTTTATCAGCGAGATGTGCAAGCTTGGGCTTGGAGCCGGAAGCCTCCTCTACCATACTCACAATACGTGCAATTACGGTATCCTCGTTAGATACCTTGCACTCCACCTCTATATATCCGTATTTGTTGATACAGCCGGTATATACTCTGCTGTCCACCGCTTTTTCTACAGGAATACTCTCTCCGGTAAGCATGGATTCATCCACTGTAGTATTGCCGCTGACAACAATACCGTCCACGGGGATTTTTTCGCCGGGCGATATGGCAACTATGTCACCTATCTGTATATCATCAGCGTCAATGATAACCTTTTCACCATCTCTTATAACAGTAGCCTGTTTGGGTGCAAGCTCTATAAGCTTGATGATAGCATCATTGGTACGAAGCTTGGAGCGATTCTCCAAGTATTTGCCAAGCTGTATCAGTGTTATAATAACACCCACAGATTCAAAATAAAGGTTATGTGCATGATTGGCATGAGTGTTAACTGTCATATCGTACATTAAAACCACACCATATACAAATGCAGCAGTAGTACCTACAGCGACGAGAGAATCCATATTTGGTCTCATAGCAAAAAGATTCCTGAAACCATTTACATAGAACTTATAGCCGGCTATCATACATCCCACCGCAAGTATAAGCTGTACGAGAGCATACATAAAGGGATTAATACCTGGGTCCATAAATGCCGGTACGGGCAGACCTAACATATGACCCATAGAGACATAGAACAACGGAATGGCAAATATCGCCGACGCAGTAAGCTTATGCTTCATGACAGTTACTTCGTCGGTTTTATGAGAAAGATTCTCTTCAAAACTGTCATGATTCACACCAAAGCCGATTTTAATAATTGCCGCTTCAATATCCTTACCGCACAACAGTGTCTCATCATACTCCACGGTAAGCTTACCCGTGGTAAGATTAACTGCCGCACTGCTTACACCGTTTAGTGAAGAAACTGCCCTCTCCACACTTGCCGAGCAAGCGGCACATGACATGCCGGTAACGGTAAAATAAGACTTTTTCAATTTAAATTTCATCCTTCCTTATTGCATCTGGTGCGAGCAACTTCATAGATCATAAGAGCCGCCGCAACGGATGCATTTAATGAATTTATCTGTCCGAACATAGGTATTCTCACAATAAAATCGCACTTTTCCTTTACAAGGCGTGATATCCCCTTGCCCTCAGAGCCTACCACTATGCCCACACTGCCCGAAAAGTCATGTGTATAGATAGTATTATCACCATCCATATCAGCACCTACAATCCACACATTGGCTTTCTTAAGGGTATCTATAGCCGAGGCGAGATTGGACACTCTGGCTACCTTCATAAATTCCAGTGCTCCTGCAGATGTTTTCTCCACTACGGGGCTGAGGCCCACAGAATTACGTTTGGGTATAATCACACCGTGAGCACCTGCAGCATTAGCTGTACGTATTATTGAACCCAGGTTATGAGGGTCATTTAAATCATCTGCTATTATCACAAAAGGAGGCTCTCCCTTATCCATAGCAAATTGCAGGATTTCATCTATAGTGCTGTATTCCTTGGCTGCCGCAAACGCTATGACACCCTGATGTGATTTGGTCTCCGATAGCTTGTCAAGCTTAGAACGCTCTACTTCTGTGATGACAATTTTTTTCTCACGTGCAAGCGCAATTATCTTACGTATGGAGCCGTTTTTATCACCGGACTGAACTAAAATCTTGTCTATGGTCCTGCCTGATTTCAGTGCTTCTGTCACGGGATTTCTGCCTTCTATTCTATTGGTTGTATTTTGGGCTTCGTTGTTACTCATTATACACCTCTTTATATACTTTTGGGGAACACTATGCCATGGCATGGCAATACACCAAACCAAGGACCGTGTTCCCCTATCGTTATTTTATTCTAAAATTATGCAAGGTTAAACTTGTCATGGATAGCCTTTACCGCAGCATCGGCATTGTCCTTATTTACAAGCACGGATACCTTGATTTCGGAAGTTGCTATCATGTGGATATTGATATTGGCATCGTAGAGTGCCTCAAACATCTTGCTTGCAACTCCGGGGTTGTTTACCATACCGCTTCCTACTATGGAAACCTTGGAGAAGTTTGTGGAAATCTTAATATCTTCAAATCCGAGATATGATTTTTCTGCTGTAAGGATTTCCTCTGCTTTCTCTGCGTTGGATTCAGATACGGTAAAGCTGATATCCTTGAAGCCTTCTCTGCCGATGGACTGAAGAATTATATCTACATTGATACCATTCTTTGCCAAAAGGGAGAATATTTTAAATGCAATACCGGGTTCATCCTTTAAATTACAAACAGCTATTCTTGCAACATCATTATCACGCGCTACGCCTCTTACAAGTGTCTTTTCCACTTTACTTTCCTCCTTAACATATGTTCCTTCGTTTAAGTTAAGACTCGAACGAACACTCATATTTACATTATATTTTTTAGCCATTTCAACCGAACGGTTATGAAGAACGTTTGCTCCAAGGCTGGCAAGCTCAAGCATCTCATCAAAAGAAACCTCGGTAAGCTTTCTCGCCTCGGGAACGATTCTGGGGTCGGTGGTATATACACCGTCAACATCTGTATATATTTCGCAAAGGTCCGCATGAAGCCCTGCCGCAATAGCTACGGCAGTAGTATCCGAGCCGCCTCTGCCCAGGGTAGTGATATCATCATATTTATTGATACCCTGGAAGCCTGCAACGATAACAATTTTATTATCATCAAGCTCGTTACGAATTCTTTCACCGTCTATGCTCTTAATTCTCGCCATACCGTATTTGGAATCGGTTTTCATACCTACCTGCCATCCGGTAAGAGATACTGCATTCACACCCAGAGTCTGAATCGCCATTGCCAGAAGTGCAATAGAAATCTGTTCTCCGGTGGATAAAAGCATATCCATTTCTCTTTTGGAAGCCTTGGGGTTAATCTCCTTGGCTTTTTCGATTAAATCATCTGTGGTGTCGCCTTGGGCAGAAACAACAACTACTACGGAATTACCCGCTTTGTATGTGTCTACAACACGCCTTGCAACATTCATCACTCTTTCAGCGTCTCTGACAGAGGAACCGCCGAATTTTTGTACTATTAAGCTCACAAAGTTTACCTCCTTTATATTTAGCAAATATTTAAATATATGTCGCACCTTCATTGTCGGCAGTAAGCATTACAAGCCGCCAATCTTTAAGGTTCGTTTTTATAAGATTATTCATCTGCTCTTCAAAGTGTTCAAAGTCCTCATCGACAATTGACAAAATTGTGGGGCCTGCCCCGCTTAAATAACTGCATATAGCACCTGAGCGACGTGCACAACGCGTAACATATTCTCCGCTTTTGATTTTGCCGAAACGTAATCGCTCATGAAGTCTGTCTTTAACGGCAGACTTAAGCAGTGAATAATCCCCCTTTGAAAAAGCGGCAGCCACAAGTGCCGAATGAGCCACATTAAAAGCCGCAGCTCTGAATGTAACAAACGACGGCAAAATCCCACGGGATTTCCTGGTTTGAAAATAAAATTCCGGTATCATGGCTGCAAATCTAAGCTTGAGTGATACATCCGTCCTGGAGTAGACAACTCTGCCATTGTCAGGGACTGCTACGGTGAAACCGCCCATAAGAGCAGGTGTCACATTGTCGGGATGCCCCTCTATATCATACGCCATACGCAGAAGCTCATCTTTGGTAAAGCGGTCATTTAAAATGCGGTTGGCACCCATAAGACCCAGAACTATGCTTGATGAACTGCTCCCCAAGCCACGTGTTACGGGGATATCACTTATGAGGCTGATGCGTACACCGTCAAAGGTTTCTCCGGCTTCATCAAACACTCTCTTAAAACCCACATAAACATAATTGTTCTCATTAAGGGGAATGTGGGGGGCATCATCTTTAATAATAATCTCAAGCCCACCGTCAGTGAGTTCAAATTCAGCTGTGTTGTATAAGCTAAGTGCAATACCCAGGGAATCAAATCCGGGACCTATATTTGCACTTGAAGCAGGAACTCTGACAGTAACCATTTTATCCTCCTTAAGCAAACATATATTTGCTTATAACATCTAATCCTTCAAGTGAAGCTTCAAGCTCTGCTACAGAAAGCTCGCCTGTAACAACGGCAAACTCGCCGTCGATAAATTCAAGTGTACGGGCATTGTCAAAACGTTCAAGTGCCAATGCAAAGGCATCAGGCTCATTTTTAATTCTCACAAGGAAACTGCCTCTGATATGGGAGTAATCCTTAATTATCTTTTCCGAGCATGGCAGCCACGGTGCGTTTATGTCATCACGTGCATCCTTTAATACTTCTATAATATCGGAAACTACGGCACTTGCAGTAGCAAGCTTACCTGCACCTTTACCGTAGAAAAGAGCATCTCCCAGCATATCGCCTGTAACCTTAACGGCATTGAATACATCCTCCACGCCATAGAGCGGGCTTGAGCTGTCTACAAGCATAGGAGATACCAAAACCTCTGCACCGTCTGCAGCTTGCTTAAATCTGCCTATAAGCTTTATAGCGCATCCGAGAGACTCGGCATACTTGGTATCTTCACTTGTGACGGCAGTTATACCCTGTGTATATACGTCCTCATAATTAACCTTCCTACCCAAGGCCATAGATGACAGTATGGATATCTTCTTGCAGGTATCATGACCTTCCACATCGGCAGAGGGATCACGCTCTGCGTATCCAAGCTTCTGAGCATTGGATACTGCTGTATCAAAGTCAGTGCCCTCTTTAATCATCTTGGTAAGTATATAGTTAGTGGTACCGTTTAAAATACCTGTAATTTCTGTTATATTATTAGCATTAAGACTGGTGAGCATAGGTCTGATTATGGGGATACCGCCGCCTACGGATGCTTCATAAAAATACTTGCAGCCGTTCTGACGTGCAATACCGAAAAGCTCATCGCCCTTGGATGCTACCAACTCCTTGTTGGAAGTAACAACACTCTTACCGTGTTCAAGCGCTGCCTTGGTGTATGTATATGCAGGACCGACACCGCCCATGGTTTCTACCACTATATCAAGGTCATCATCAGCTAAAATCTTATCAAAATCGGTGGTTACAAGAGGAGCAACTTCATGCTGAGAGAAATCTCTGATATCTACAATGTACTTAACTTCGATACTCTCACCGGTGCGTGCTGCTATAATATCCTGATTATGTTTTAAAATCTCATACGTTCCGGAACCGATACATCCGAAACCTATTATACATACCTTTGCCATTTGTTTTCCTCCAAACTATTTGTATACCAAGTCAAATTTGCATTCTATTATACCACTTTTGTAAGCATTTGTCAATTTTTGTATTAATCAATTTTAAAATTTTCCGGGAATTGTGTGCTTATTTTAGCAAGATTATCAAAAATATCATTCCCGGCGGGGATATTTTCGTTATTTGCTTCCTCAAAAATGCATTTCACCTGCGGCTGCAAGCCGAAAATCATATTAATGGCCTCTTTAACATCAGCCAAGGCAGAACCGGAATTGAACTTAGCAGCAGCCTCTTTGGTATCAAATGGCAAGATAAGTGTATCACCCTCTCCCCTGGGCACAACACCATACAGAGATACAAATGATATAAGCTTACCGTTTTGCTCAAGGACACGTTTGACATCATCCCACCGAGTAACAACTGCATTGATATCCGCATTTGCAGGTACAGCCGGAACAGGCTGATGAACCTTGGCTTCTGCAGGTGGCTCAGCTTGCGCTGTCTGCTGTGGTTCAGAAGACGCATCTGTCAATACTTGTTTGGGTGCCGCTAAGGCAAAATTGCCCCGGGCAAGCTTATTCTCCAAAGAAGAAATCCTATCTAAAAGCGAAGCGGTGTCTACGTCATATTGTGGCGCCGAAAGACGCACCAAAGTGCACTCTGTAATTACCCGTGAGTTGGATGAAAGCTTGATATCACGAAGTGCCCCTCCCAGCATGTCTATACAGCGAACGAGTTTTTCCTGAGTATACAAAGAAGCGGTTTTCTCTATTAATTGTTTTTTCTTGGTGGTAAAATCGCATATTTCCGGAGCCATATTATACAGCAGGATATCTCTCATTGCCTTAAGCAAGCCCTCTATAAAGCTGTCGGGATTTTTGCCACCGGCGATACAATCATTGAATAATATGAGAAGTTGCTTGGTATCCGCATTGGCTATATGAGAAGCGGCATTATAAAGGAATTCATCATCCAATGTGCCCAGAATTTCCGTAACATCGGAATAAGTAAGGTCATTCGGTTTATAAGCAAGACACTGCTCCGTAATACTGAGGGCATCTCTCATAGAGCCATTGCCCAAATATGCTATATACTCTACTGCATCGCTTTGGGCAGTGATACCCTCTGCCTGCAAAATCCTCGCAACAGCGCCGGATATATCTGCGGCAGTGATATTTTTAAAATCAAATCTCTGACATCTGGAAAGAATGGTAGCAGGAACCTTGTGGATTTCCGTAGTAGCAAGAATGAAAACCACATGAGAGGGAGGCTCCTCCAGAGTCTTTAAAAGTGCATTAAAAGCACCCATAGATAGCATGTGGACTTCGTCGATGATATAAACTTTATACTTACTGCTGGCAGTAGAATAGCGAACCTGGTCTATAATATCTCTGATATTCTCAACACCGTTATTGGAAGCAGCATCCATCTCCACAACATCAAGAATGCTCTCATTTAATATACCCATACAGGTAGGACATTGATTGCAGGGATTACCACCCTGCGGAGCTTCACAATTAAGAGCACGACTGAGGATTTTGGCAGTGGAGGTCTTACCGGTACCTCTGGTACCGGTAAACATATATGCGTGAGCGGTTTTGCCGCTGATAATCTCATTTTTCAGTGTGTTTGTAATATGAGTCTGACCAACTACTTCATCAAAGTTTTGAGGTCTCCACTTTCTGTAAAGGGTTTGGTACGCCATAATAAATCCTCCGTACAAATCATACTTAATAAAAAAGTCGTACATCCTTAAATCGAATTCACAGAACAGCCGTTATCAATCAGTTAGCTCAAACCGGGCTGCCTCGCGGCACATGTTCGCAAACGCTTATGGCTGCTTGATTCCTCACCTGACCAGGTTCACGCGCGTTCATCGCGCAAGACCCGGCTCTCAACACCACTTAACTGACACTTTACTATTCTGATAAACCCTCAAAAAGGATATAACCCTTGCTATAGCGGATTGCAAGTACAGGGCGCCGCTACTGCCCCGGCTGTACGACTTTATTATTATACACTATTTTTGAGAATATTTCAACTATTATTTTAAAAAATTTAAAAATTATTATCTAACGAACTTCAGGGTAACTACCTCATATAACCACATTATGAAGTAAATTTAACACATATACAAAAAATTATAATATAATATCAAGCAAATCCATAAGATTATTAATCTTATAATCACACATATCTCCTACACCTGCTTGCAGTATATTACCGCCTGATATACCGGCGCAGCTGAAACCTGCAAGTTTGATTGACACAACACCTGCCGAAGAGTCCTCTATGCCGATTACCTTGTGTCTCCTTTCAAACGGAATACCCAGACCAACTCTTGCTGTTTCTGCATAAAGCCAGGGATGCGGCTTGGGAGCAAGCTCACCGAGAGTTCCGGTCTGCCCTCTGCGCAGCGCTTGCCCTGCCGTTATAATTGCATCATAGAAATCAACCGGATTTCCCATATCAAGCTGTTTAAATGCAGAAATAATTTCCGGCATGGCTTTCTCATAAAGTCCGCTTGTGACAAGCCCTATCTTTATGCCTTCTTTTTTTACGGTAGTTAAAAACTCCTTAAGGTTTGGCGCAGGAGTAAATGCGTCCTGTTTGCCTCTGCCCTTCATGATTTCATCCATTTCGTAATTTACAATTTCAAAATAATACTGCCTTGCCAATTCTAGACTACTGTCTTTTGCATATTTATCAATCATATATTGCAGGTGTTCCGAAACTGAATGTCCTGATATGAACGGTTCGTCTTCTGCTTCTCTTTTAAAACTCTTATCGCCCAGAAGTCTCGCCGTTGTTTGCTCAATCACCCACATCCAAAAGCTTTCACTATGTACACTGGTGCCGTCTAAGTCCATAAGAATTGCTTCCGCTTTAGGTTCAAAATATGTTTCATGCATGGGATAAATCCCAGGATAACCCATACCGCTTTTTACATAACAGAGCTTTTTATCATCGAATTCAACTATGTCTATTTTTTTGTCATCAGGGGTAAGGATTTTTCTCACCCCGTCTTTTCCTGACTCGAACAACTGATTTTTTTGTATTTCATTCATCATCAACGCATCCCTTCTGTAGCAAGACTCAATTAAATTCAACATATAAAGTAGCTATTTTATACGCACTGAGCTCAAATGATATCTTATTATTATCAATTGAAACATCTGTCTCTTTTTCCTCCAGCATATTGCATAAGAAAGCTGTTTTAATTGACTTAAAGAATTCGACATTTGCAAATTCAGATATGTCAGTAGGATTGCTTAATCTTATTATCAGACCTTTTTTATTTTCTGCAAGCTTAATTGCAGCTACAGTTACATTAGAATTGATAAAGCTGTGTACCTCCGGCAAAATTCCGCCGCTTCCGTTTCCAATCTCGGCAGAAATCATAGGTGTAATATATTTCTTGGTTTCTTCTATTATGTTTGCCTTTTCGCTATGGAAATACAATGCATACTCATAGTTGATTTTACCAATGCTGTCGGAATTTTCGTTATCAAATGAAACGAAACAATCATTATGAACCGGGAAAGTACCACTCACAGAGCGTAGCAATGTCAGTTTGTACAAAATCCCGTCAAATTCCTTATATGCTCCTATTTCCTTTAGCCCCTTTGTCATAAGTGTCAAACCGCTGTTGCCGTCGAATGCATCAACAAAGTTCTGTACTGCAAACCTTGAAAGCTCAGGTCCCATTTTTCCGTTATTATTTGTAAAATCATTAATTTTTCTTTTTCTTGTTTCAAATGCCACGTCTGTCAAAACCTCATCAAACTGTATTGAGGTCGGTATATTCAGTGTAAGCATATGTCCGCTTGCGTTATTAATCACCATTGTTTTGAATGTAAGCTTTTTATCATTTTTAGCCAAAGTAACTTCATACACAATCTGATTGATAGTATTTTCATCACTCCTGCTTTTCTTGTCCTGAGATAAGGACTTGGGTATACTCATATCTATCTTAACCCTGTATGTTGCACACAGTGAAGAATTTCGAACAAGAGAAATTGTCGTATTCATTCCGATTGAAGAAATCACCCGATTGGACTCCGGTTCTCTGTGAACCCAGAAATCACCGCTGCAACCCGTATCTTCAAAATAATGAAGTTTTGTATATCTCTTATTGGTTTCGTAATCATAAACATCAATTGTACCGTCAGACTTTATTTCTGCACGAATAAAACCATTGTCCAATACATTTCCCGATTTGCCGATTGGATTGTATGGAAATACGCCCGGAGGAAATGGAGCCGGATAATCATCAGCACTTCCCTTTTGTCTTTTTAATTTCAAAAGCTTATATCCGTATGCAGGTATATCCTTAACAAAAATATCAACGTCTGCTCTTTCGCACATAACGGTTTTGGGACGCATAGCTTCATTCATCATTGCCATATTGACATCTTTTTTTTCGATGGAATACATTTCAACACGGCTGCCGTCAGATTCCTCAATCCAGAAATCTTTAACACGCTCTTCGCGAGGAATATCCAAATGCAAATTAATTACTTCGTTTCTGCTGTAAATAGTCGGGTTAAATACCATAATCAGAATATCATCATTTTCATATTCCGACAAATCAATATGTGCTGCTATAGTCTGAACAGAGTTCTTTATAATATACTTTGACATTTCATCTATTTGCTGAAGTCTGTTAATGTTATCAAGTTTAATTTGAGGGTCGCCTGAGCCATGTATTGAATCATGAGCATGAGCCTGAAATAAATATCTCCAAGCTGTATCTAATTCATCTTTCGGATACTTGCCGTTAAGCATGAATGATAATGAAGATAAAGTCTCTGCATATGCTATAAGCTGATTTTCTACATTTGCATCGAGTATTTTAATTTCAATGTTATTCCCCATTGTTTCGCTATGCAAACTATCAACAGGACCAAAACGCATCTCCCCGGTATACTCCTGCATTTCTTTACCCATTACATTTTCACGAAACTCCTTAAAATATTCAACAGGGTTGGAATGAATAAATTCCATGCGCTCCTGCGTTTCATTAGCTGACTTTAATGCAGCCGGAATTTCTTTTATGGGAGCAATGAAGTCTGTGCCATCAAACCCAACTTTTACATCATCAGAAACACTGCTTTTTGTATCGTCTATTAATTCGGAAACAGCAGCTTCTATTTTGTCAATATTAATGCTTCTCTTTGTCTGCATTTCATCAGCATACAAATTTTTATATGTATTGTCTATCATATGCACCAAACGATTCTCGTTCAGAAAGCTTGATGCCCATCCCGGTTTGAAAGCATTGCCGCCCAAAACAACCGGAATTGTAAATGCAAAATAAAAATTCCATCTTTTTTCCTTGCCGAGTCTTGTAGCAATTGCTTTGCTACCGTCCGGTGCAGTCCAAATGAATTCACTTTTGGGAAACGCCTTGTCATTAGCACCTTTGTAAAACATTATATCTTTTATACCAAAACCATTATAAATCTGCGGAAGCTGGGCAATTTGTCCAAATGAAAAAATGGAATATCCTACTTTCATTGGCTTACCGAATTCGTGGCAAATCTTATCACCGTAGAGCAGGTTACGGATAATACTTTCCGGATTAACACTATAGCAATCCACGAGACTATACCATGGTCCGATTAAAATTCTTCCGTCTTTAATAAGCTTTTCAAGTCTTAGTCTCATATGTGGTCTGACTTCAAGATAATCATGAAGCATTATACTCTGACCATCCAGAGTAAAAAATTTATATTCCGAATCTTTTTCCATAATTTCAATTAGATCATCCATTAGTTTTACAAGCATTAGTCTTGTATACTGAAAAGAATGTCTATGTTCTCTGTCCCAATGTGTATTGGATATAACATGCATTTTCATTTTCCTTTTCCTCCCAAAATCACTATACAATAATTTTAAAAATCAATCCATTCTCTGATTATTTGTATTTCAAATCTGTACACCATCTGCTTCTGTGCCAGTGCTGTCCGTTATAAATCCTGAGACCTATTGAAAACTTGAGCTTTTCTGTTCTCCTGAGCAGCTTTATGCTGAGCTTGTTTTCTCCCTTTTTCAAATCAATAAGGCAAAAATTATTGTAGGGAGTCCATAGCCTTATTTCATCCTTTTCAAGAAGCTTTTCACCGTTTACGCAAAGTGAAAAAGCATCATTGTTTCCAATTATCGCCCACACCCTTTTATCTTCATGCGAAACAACAGTTGTTTCCGCCATGCAAGCATACTGTCCTTCCATGCGGATATACCCCTCAATATCTATTAAGTCCTCGTATGCCTCTATGGTATATGCCAATTCGCCCTTATCATATTCTTTTTCCAGAAAAGCTTCATTGTTAACCATACATACAAGGTCAGGAAGAACACACCCCTCACCATGAGGGCTGGGATAATCCGGATTTATCGGCTTATTAAGCTGGTCATAATACGGACCGTATATCCGCCACTTGACAGGCTCAGTTACCTTTTTTGCTTCTTCAATTCCCTCATTTGTAGGATATATAAGGTCAAGATTAACAATTTCAGGCATATTTTCTGCTAAGCGAACAGTATCCTCTGCCAGCTTTTTAATGCTATCGGACGGACGATGTACATCTATACCGCATACAAAATAGTCATTAATAAGACCTGCAAGCTCACCCAAATTACTATATCCTTTGATAATCCCGACAATTGAAGCAGCAGAGCCACAGGTACAATCCGTGTCATATCCGCATCTTAAAGCAATATTTATTGTTTGCCTCATATCACCTTTTCCGTACAACAAGGCAATCACTATCATAGCAAGATTCTGTACAACATTAGTAAAATCAGGATGTCCAAAATTATTCAAAGCTTCTTGCCTTACATATTGCCATGGCTTATCCTGCATGCTCAGAATCATTTCGAAGCATTCATATAGCTTGCAATCTGACGGAATATATTTCATCCCCTGCCTTATCAGTTTTTCGATATCATCCTCAAAAAACGCCATTGCTTCAACCGCAGAAAGAAATTGCTCAGCATAAACAGAATTGTCTGCGTGGTCAAGACAGCCATCAAGATAAGCGTATTTTACTGCCAATTCAGGTCTGCCTGCACAGATAATTCCCCATATTTCAGAACGAATAGGACAACCCATGCCTTCCTTGAAAAATGAGTTATTTATTATTCCTGAATACGGCGGCTTTATTCCGCGCATATAATTTTTCATAAAATAACCATATTCCGAAAATGTATACCAACATTTTTCTGTCCACGCATCTGCCAGATCGCAGGAAGTGATTTCATATCCCTTGTTTTCCAGAACATCCAACCATAAAAGCTGTAAATCCAAGTCATCATTCGGAAGGTCAG
This sequence comes from Clostridia bacterium, assembly GCA_017621495.1. Lineage (GTDB taxonomy): Bacteria > Bacillota > Clostridia > UMGS1810 > UMGS1810 > RGIG8748. Next base: position 83,362 of record JAGATB010000033.1, on the reverse strand, counting down.
GATTGTAAATTTCTGTGAAATCACTTATATCAATAAGCTTTTTTATTCCTTCCTTTGGTGCACCTGCGGCACCTCCAAGACACTTTCCGTACCAACATCCATGCACCTTGTCCAAGAAATTAATATTATTTATTTTCATATTTCGCCTCCTCATAAGCATTAGTATAATTATATAATAAACTTTTATTTTTTTTACCGCAACTATTGACGTGACATAAGTTTTATGGTATTGTGATATAGGGTGATTATTTATGGATATAAAAATGCTGGACAAAATCAAACAAATAGATATAGAGTGTGGCTGCACATGCAGATATGTAAGAAGTGATACGGAGCACTTTCGCCCGCATTATCACAATTACTACGAGATATTTGTGGTTCTTAAGGGAGATGTTTGCCACGTTATAAACTCCAAGGAGCAAAATTTAATTCCGGGACAATTACTGTTTATACGTGACTTCGATGTGCACGACTACAAAAGTGCCACGGGTGATTACTTCGAATTTATTAATCTGGCTTTCACCAAAGACAATCTCGAAGATTTATTTACATATCTGGGAGAAAGATTTCCGTCAGGAGAACTGCTTAGTGCCAAGTACCCTCCAAGTGTGATATTGCCTGAAAGAGAACGTGAAAAGATATTCTATTCAATGACAGAGCTTGGCGGCGGCAGTGACGATAAGGCAACGATAAAAATCAAGCTGCGCGCCCTGCTTATGAACATATTCATGCAATATTTCTTTAATTACTCCGAAAGCAAGACAGAAATACCATTATGGCTTGAAATGACGTATGAAAAAATGAAAAAACCTTCCAACTTTATACAAGGTATAGACAGACTTTACCAAATCTGCCCCAAAAGTCGTGAGCATCTGTGTCGCTCGTTGAAAAAATATTATAACACCTCTCCCTCTGCACTGGTAAATGATATGAGACTGGAATACTGCGTTAATCTGCTGATAGCAAGTAATCTTACAGTTACCGAAATATGCTATGAATGTGGTTTTGAAAATTTATCATGGTTTTATAAGGTGTTTACAAACAAATTCGGATTGACACCGGCAGAATACAGAAAACGACATAATGTAAACTGAGATTTAATAAGCAGGTAAAGCCTGTCAACTTAAGTCTTCTCCTCAGGGAGACGGCTTAAGTTGACAGTATAGCTTACACAGTGAGTGTCTTTCACTTGGACAATTCACAGCAGCAAACTACGGTTTAATCTATTATGATTTCCTTACAGACTTTATTAATCCTAATGCTTTGGCAAATTCCATGATAACTGTGGGTATAGTAAAGAGCAATGCACTTATGAGATATGCTTTACCGGGCAATTTTATGAGACCGAATACTATCCTCAGCGGTGTAAACAGTACCACTGCCATAAGTGCCAAAGAAATCGCGGCAGCCTGATTGAGCTTTTTGTTTGTAAAGAAGCCTGTTTTAAACAGTGAACGTTCGGAGCGCATATTGTACGCCTGCAACACCTGGGAAATAGCCAACACCATAAACGTCATAGTCTGAGCACCCTCGAGCAGACCCGTGATGTTTGCACCCACAACAAAAGCAATGAGCGCAAGTATACCGAACATGATGCCCTGAAGAATTATACGAACACCGTAACCGTGCGCAAACAGTCCTTCGTTTTGCGGGCGGGGTTTATGGGTCATGATATCGCCCTCTACCGGCTCCATACCCAGGGCTATTGCCGGCAAGCTGTCTGTAATCAGATTAATCCAAAGAAGCTGCATGGATAGCAGAGGTGTCTTGTGCCATAGGAGCATGGCAATAAACACCGTGACCACCTCTCCTATATTGGTACCCAACAGGAAGCCTACTACCTTCTTAATATTGGTATATATGCCCCTGCCCTCTCTGACTGCGTCTACAATTGTGGCAAAGTTATCATCAGCCAAGGTCATATCCGAGGCACCTTTGGCTACATCTGTACCGGTAATACCCATAGCACAGCCGATATCTGCGGCTTTGAGTGCCGGAGCATCGTTTACACCGTCTCCTGTCATGGATACTATCTGTCCTTTTCTCTGCCATGCTTTTACTATCCGTATCTTATTTTCGGGCGATACACGTGCATAAACAGAAATACTCTCTACGATATTATCAAGTTCAGCATCTGTCATGGCATCAAGCTCCGCTCCGGTGATTGCTCTCTGCCCATCTGTGAGGATACCAAGCTGACCGGCTATGGCAGAGGCGGTAACTACGTGGTCACCGGTAATCATAACCGGTCTTATGCCCGCCTCACGGCACACCCTCACCGCTTCTGCTGCTTCGGGTCTGGGCGGGTCAATCATACCCACAAGTCCCATGAGCTCCAGGTTGTTTTCCAATTCTTGACTTGTTAAGTTTGCCGGCAAAGAGTCTATTACCTTATACGCCACTGCCAAAACCCTTAGTGCAGAAGAACTCATCTCATCATTAATTCTCTTTGCTTCCTGCAAATCTCCGCTTGTACAGCGCTGTGCCAGCATATCAAATGCACCTTTAACAATTACAACAGGTTTATCGTTTATTTTATTTACAGAGGTCATAAGCTTCCTGTCAGAATCAAAGGGAAGCTCTGCCATACGAGGATATTTTTCGCCAAGCTCCTGTTGCGGCATGCCGTTATTGTGTGCTGCTAAGATTATGGCTGTCTCGGTGGGGTCGCCTATATGGACAGGATTTCCATCCTCAAATCTTACAGTACCATCACAGCACAATGTGGCATATGTGAGCAGCTTTTTAATTTCGTCGCTGTTAACTGCAGTTATATCCTCAGATTGATTTTGTCCGCAAACCCACGCCTTGGTGAGGGTCATACGATTTTGAGTAAGGGTGCCTGTTTTGTCTGAGCAGATAACAGAGGCACCGCCGAGGGTTTCCACTGCTGGAAGTCTGCGTATTATGGCATTCTTTTTGGCTAGTCTCTGGACACCTATTGACAGTACGATAGTTACTATAGCCGGCAATCCCTCCGGTATGGCGGAAACTGCCAAAGATACCGCCGTCATAAAGATTTCCATTACGGGGATACCGTTTGCCAGACCTACACCGAATATAACAGCGCAAACTGCCAATGCCAAAAATCCCAGATATTTACCAAGCTGTGCAAGCTTTTTCTGCAGGGGGGTACGTGCTTCTGATTCTCTGTCAAGGAGATTGGCTATTTTACCCATTTCGGTATTCATGCCGGTGGCTGTGACTACTGCAACTGCTGTGCCGTAGGTAATACTGCAGCCCGAATATACCATGGTGGTTCTGTCTCCTATGGGCGCCTTGTCATCTACAGTATCATCGGCATTTTTATCCGCAGGCACGGATTCGCCGGTGAGTGCCGACTCTTCGCTCTTTAAATTAACACTATGAATCAGGCGTGCATCTGCCGGTACAAAGTCTCCGGCTTCCATATAAATAACGTCACCAGGTACAAGCTCTGATGAATCTAAGATTACTTGCTCACCGTCCCGAAGAACACGTGAACGGGGAGCTGACATGCTCTTAAGAGCTTCCAGGGCTTTCTCAGCTTTACTCTCCTGCATGACACCCATTACGGCATTGATAATCACTATAAGCAAAATCAATATGGGTTCAAAGAATTCCTTGGGGTTATTTTCGACTACAGCTATAACAAATGAAACTGCCGCTGCTGCGAGAAGTATGATTATCATAGCATCCTTGAATTGCTCCAAAAATCTCTGCAGCACGGTCTTGGGCTTTTTCTCAGCAAGTAAATTTTTACCGTATTTATTCTGCCTTTCAGCCGCTTCGCTGCTTGTGATACCTTTATCACAATCTGTCTTTAAATTTAAAATTACGTCATTTTTTGATAAACAGTGGTAGTCCATACATTGTCCTCCTAAAATACCAAAGTAGCTTTATTATATGCATATTATATTATTTTAATAAATTATCGTAAATATCCGGACACATCGTGCACCGTGCCGTATGAATAATCAAATACGAGTACGCCGTATGAAAATCGCTCCGGGTGTATGTGCTTTAGTATCTCTTTGGCAGGCACATCGTAATAATGCGGGAAATGTGCCTTTTTAAATTCTTCATCCTTGAAAAGCTCATATGCCTTTGCCAGAAGCGTGTCGTCATGCGTATCGAACCACCCCGGTCTCTTGCCGGGACGAAAGCTTATGAGATAGTCCTTCTTTAATGCTTCAAAAAATTCTGTTCCCCTATCTTTATAACAATCATAGAGGATATCATATAAGGCTTGCTTAGAAAAAGCATAATTTGAGGTATAATTGCGTTTGAAATAATTGCCTATTGTATAGAACACCTCATAGGGATTATCGCAGTGTTCAAACAGGACCTCTATGGTATTAACAAAGGCACCGCTGTTGTAATACCTTTCCAAAGCTTCCTCCACCATCTTAAGCTCAAGGATATCATCATAGGATATGAAATCATTGGATATTACTTCATATGGTGGCCAATCACGGTATACATATCCGTATTTATGCTCATGAAGTCGTATTTTGGAGCCCTTTAACAGTTTAAGAAATCCAAGCTGCAACACATGAGACCGCAGGGATATTACCTCGTTGAAGGAATTCTTAAACGATGTCAAATCTTCATGGGGAAGCCCGGCTATAAGGTCGAGGTGGATATGAATGTTGCCCGGTTTCAAAAGCTTGGTAACTGCACGTGAAAGCTTATCAAAGCTGATATTGCGGTCGATGGCTTTCATGGTGTGGGGGTTGGTAGTCTGGACACCTATTTCAAATTGAAGAGTCCCCTTCTTAACATTAGAAAGTATATCTATGGTTTCATCATCTATGATATCACCGGCAAGCTCCATATGAAATTTGGTATCCGACGGGTGCTCGGCTATAAACTTAAAAATTTCTTTGGCACGTTTGGGATTGGCGTTGAAAGTACGGTCCACAAACTTAACAAGAGGTACGCTGTGCTCCATGAAAAACTTAAGCTCATTTATAACTCTGTCTACACTACGAAATCTCACCCTCCGAGTCTCTCCCGATATGCAATAAGTGCATCCGTACGGACATCCTCTGGAGGATTCATAGTATATAATCCTGTTTTTGAATTGGTCTATGGTATCGTCATACACGAATGGAAGCTCATCCATATCTGCACAAAGGGTGCAGTCGGGTGTGTATATAACCTGTCCGTCACGACGGTATGTAACACCGCAAAGGGATGTCGCATCTGCGTTATTTTGGAGATAGCTGACATAGCTTCTCAGGGTAATCTCCCCTTCTCCACGCACTACGGCATCCGCTTGCGGATTTAATTTTAATATATTTTCAGAATCAAACTCCACTTCATATCCGCCCAAAATCACAACCAACCGTGAATTTGACTTTTTGAGCACCGAAGCAATCTTTAGTACCATATCAATATTCCATATATAACACGAAAAAGCCACAGCGTCGGGGCTTTGTGCATAGATATCCGCAGCTATGGAGTCCAAGGAATCGTTGATGGTGTACTCCTTGAGGACGCACTGACATATATCTTTCACAGAAGCATACAGACAGCGCACGGAAAGTGACGTGTGTATATATTTGGTATTTAAAGCGGCTAATACAAGTTTCATGATTCTACCTATCCTTTGTTTATTAATCCAGATATTCTATCCTGCCTTCAAACACTGAAGTTATGACGGCTGAAATATCGTTTCTCAAAAAATCATCCTTACCGGATATTAATATACGTTTTGGATTTAAGGTAACCAGCTCGGAAAGTATATCGGCTTCATCCAGTCCGAACTCTGCGTTGTAATCCGCTGTATCGGGATTACAGGCGGTTATCCTGATGCCTCTGCCTGCGGCAACTATCTCCACGGTGTCTACACTTTCAGGTGACACACCGGCATAACACTTAAGAAGCTCTATAAAATCAGAATTTTCATTCATTGTAAGAATTTTATCAGCCTCCTGTGCGGCGGCATCCAAGACCTCACGGGAAATATCGGTACACATAAATCTGTAAAATGCAAAGGGATTAACGGATTTATTTACCTTGATATAAACATACAATCTCCCGGGGAGCTCCGAAACGCAGTCCCGTGCCAGAACATTGCAGCATATAATCTTGCTCTCATCGGAATTAAAGCAGGCATAATTTTTATCCAGAAAGTGTTCGATATTTTTCTTTATATAGTCATCTGTAATGTGCGCTGACAATTCACAACACATTTCATAAAGTTTTTCATCATCAGGTTCGGCTTCAATCTCGCAGGTATCGCTGTATTCGTTAAATTCATGACCGATACATACCCTGCACATAAAAGCCGAAAGTTTATCGGCGGTTTCCCGTTTATCATTTGTAAAAATAATTCTCGTACACAACATTCTCACAACCTTTACGGGAATATTATGTGTATTATTTTTTAAATTAATCAAGAGTAACAGCACCGCCGTAGTCATATAGCTCATCTGTAGTGAGTGAATATATTCGTGTGCCGTGATTTCTGCAAAAATCATAAATTTGTGCAAAATCGGGATGAGTTTTCACATTGCCGAAAAAATACAGTCCTCCGTCATGATAAAATGAGGCACCACCTATAAATCCGTAATTAAATCCCGGCAGTTGTATATGCCCGGGTGAAATAAGAAGAGAGTCAATCCCATGTCGAAGTGCAGCAGCGTGTATGACGGTATCGGCGGTGATGATGGCATCGTGCCCTGCAGTACAGATACTGCATCCGCTGTAGCCCTGAGAAACGTCTATCTTATTCATGCCGTCCAATAACTCTAAGAGCACCTCATCTGTATACTTGAAATTATGGAAAACGTTATTTTCGGCTACCTTTATATTATATGCCACATCCTGCGGGTAGTTACATTGGGTTTGGGCTTTGCCGCAAAGTAATTTGAAGCTTGTCCCGGCGAAGATATCACTGTAATAGTCATATAATCCGGGGTCACAAACCACCGTATTACCCACCCTTACAAGCTGCATATCCGGGTGATAGCCCAGACCGCTGAGTACATTGGTATTCTCCAAAGTAGGCACAGCATCAAATCCAAGCTCTCTTAATGCAGATGCGACTGCATCCGATATATTTCCTGCTGTAATCAGCTTCAAATTTATTCACCTCCCGGCCATAAAAAACATATTATATAATACAACAACTAACAGCAATAAGCCGTTAGTTGATTATATAGGAGCTTATTCACTCGCAGAATAATGCTGCGGGTGGTTGGGCTCCATTGCATTTACACCTCAAAAATCAGAGTTTACAAAATCTGTTATGATATCCACCGCACCGATTATATCATTCATATTCACGGTCTCACGGGGAGTATGAATATAGCGTGTAGGTATAGATACGGCACCTGTCATAACTCCGGTACCCGATGTATGGATAGCACCGGCATCAGTACCGCCCAAGGACAAAACTTCATACTGAACAGGTGCACCTACTCTGTCTGCAGAAGCCTTGAGAGCATCGTTTACTATCTTGTGGGTTATTATGGAATTATCCATAAGCTTGATACAAGCACCTTTTCCAAGTTTTACAGCCATGCGGTTACAATTGGGAGTGTCGCCCGTATCGGTAACGTCAACTGCCAGACCGATATGAGGCGATATGGCATTTGCCGCTGCTTTGGCACCTCTTAGTCCAAGCTCCTCCTGAGATGAAAATACGAAATAGAGGTCATTTTTGACCTCCTTAAGTGCACGAAGTACTCTGATGAGCACGTATACTCCGGCTCTGTTGTCCATGGCTTTGGAGGTGAGTATGTCTCCGTGGTGTGAGAATTCTCCGCAGAAAACCGCACAGTCGCCCAGGGAAATCATATTCTCGGCTTCTTCGGCATTGGAAGCACCGATATCTATATACATCTTGGTTATATCAAATTCCTTTTTGAGGTCGATTTTTTCCTCATAAGCAACCGTACCTTTGATACCGTTTTGAAACACAACACTCTGATAAAGTGCACAGTACGGCATGATACCACCCACCGGTGAAAATCTCAAAAAGCCGTTGTCTTCTATATAATTAACAAGCAGACCTATCTCGTCCATGTGAGCAGAGAGCATGATTTTATTGCCGTTGCCCCTTTTGCGGACTATGAGATTGCCGAGGTTATCAGTATATACTTCATCAGCATATGGAGCGACTTCAGACTCTATGAGGGCACGGATTTGCTCCTCACTGCCGGAGGGTGAATAGGTTTGCGTAAGTTTATTTAATAATTCCATAATGATTTCCTTTCTGAAGATATGTACTTATTCAAAAAGCGGTGTGGAAAAATATCTCTCTGCGGTATCCGGGAGCACGGTAACTACCGTCTTGCCTTTGCCGAGCTTTTTGGCAAGCTTGATTGCCGCCGCTACGTTGGTACCGCTGGAAATACCGCACATTATGCCCTCTTTTGATGCGAGCTCCTTGGCTGTGCGTATGGCTTCCTCATCTTTGATAATACATACATCATTATAAATATCCTGATTGAGGATTACCGGTATGATGCCGTCGCCTATACCCATCTGTAAATGAGTACCTATGGAACCACCGGAAAGTATGGCAGCATGTTCAGGCTCCACAGCCCAGATTTCTATATCCGGATTTTTTGACTTGAGGGTTTCACCTATACCGGTGATAGTGCCGCCGGTGCCTATACCGGAGCAGAATCCGTGAATGGGACCGTCTACCTGACGCAGGATTTCCATACCGGTCTGTTCTCGCTGAATTGAGGGATTGGCGGGATTTTCAAACTGCTGCGGTACAAATACATTTGGGTCTTCATCTCGCATTTTAAGGGCAATCTGCAGGCATTCGTCTATACATGCACCAATGTTGCCTGCATCATGTACCAGTATAACCTCTGCGCCGTAGTGATTTACAAGCTTTCTGCGTTCTTCGCTGACAGAATCGGGCATTATGATTTTGGTCTTGTAGCCACGCACTGCACCAACAAGAGCCAGACCTATGCCTTGATTACCGCTGGTGGGCTCCACTATGATTGTATCTTTATTTATTATACCCTTTTCCTCGGCATCTTTAATCATATTGTATGCGGTACGGGTTTTGATGGAACCGCCTACGTTGAGCCCTTCAAACTTAACCAGAATACGGGCACTGTCTTCATCTGCCAGGTTATTTAATTTAATCATGGGGGTATCTCCCATGGCTTCTAATATATTATTGCAAATCATATATGCCTCCTAAAACAAGTCTTACCTTAATATAATACCATTTATGACAGATTTTGTCAATTTAAATTAAGAAAACCTGCATATTAATTTACAGTCCCTCCAAAAATGGGTTCCGATCGGTCTGTAAGCTTAATCGCAGGTTTTATATTCTTATTATACTGAAATTACAGGTAAAATATTCAATTTTATTTTACGGTTACCGATGAACCTAAGGGAACTACCTGTACATAAGTATTTCCTGGATTGAGTATCAGCTCGTTTCCGGATAAGTCCGAGTATGTAGTTTTGGCGCTTCTGGAAGCCTTTGACCATGTGATATCGATTGCTTTGCCGTTGGTTATATATTTTCCGGAGCCGCTGCCTACGGTATTTACCTCCTGACGGCCTTTGTTTTCACCATCCTGCAGGTTGTAATTACGCACAGGCATTATAATAATATTTTTGGCTGTGAGGCACTCACCGGTCTGCGACATATGCTCGGTACCGTCCACATATCGCTTGTAAAGCTTTTGGTCTGCATCATATGTATAAGAAACCCTGTAGTATGTGGAGTACGGCAGAGAAATCTCCAAAGCATCGGAGCCGTCTGTAATATCGGTATCTTTATCATGATATGTCAGGTGCTTGGCATCGGTGGTACCTCTGTAACCTCTGGAATTCACCGCATAATCATACAGAGAATCCACCCCTGTGTAGAGGTTGTGCCAGGTGGAGTCATAGGTCTTGTCTCTGTAAAACACACCGCCGTCACCGGCTACACCGTTTACATTGTTAACACCGAGAGAGCGTATATCCGACGCTGCCTTGGGGCTCCAGCCGGCGTGACAATAGATGGCATCGTGCTCCAAAGCATAGTCAAGGAAATAGTGTCTGGAAGAACGCACCGGACCAACCTTGGAAACCGACACATCCTTAAAGAGCGCCATAAGTCTGCTGGCTCCGCCCTCTACTATAACCTCGTAGACCATATAGGCACTCTCCAAGCCTATCTGGGGGCGGGAGGATTTGCCGTCGTTGTCTATCATGACAGCAATCGGGCGTGTATCGGTCTGCATCATCTCCCGGAAGGTATCTTTGGCATCTTTCTTTTCATCATGCTGAGTCTGCTGTGTGTTTGTCTTTGATGTGGTTTGAGGTTGTTTATCCTGTTTTTTGCCGCAGCCGCCAAAAGTAAAGACAGCTGCAATCAATAGTAAAGCAATAAGTTTTTTCATTTGTTCCTCCAAAATATAATCTTTACTTATAATTTTACTATTAAATAATCGTAATGTCAATGAAAAATTTATAATTTACCCCTTGACTACAGTAACAAATTTTAGTATAATATATCTATTGATGCTGGTGTGGCTCAGTCGGTAGAGCAGCTGATTCGTAATGCAATAAAAAGTTATGAAAAAGTGCCTACAAACTCAGTAACAATCAGCAGTTGCAGACTTTCAAGTTTGTTGAAAATCGAAAATTGTTGAATAATTTGTTGTAAAAATAGTGCATAGGCACAACTTATGCACTCATATGCTGGTGTGGCTCAATGGCAGAGCAGGTCATTCGTAATGACCAGGTTGCAGGTTCGATTCCCGTCACCAGCTCCAATAGAGAGGCTATATTTTTAGTATAGTCTCTTTTTATTTTTAAAAAAAGATAGGCTTACCTACAAAGTAAACCTATCTTTTTAGTCTCAACTCAGATATATTTTCTGGCTTCTTTTATACCTCTTGCCTTGTCGATATTGGTATAAACAGAGTTTACAATCACAGAACTTGTATCACCCATCATCTGTTTAGTTATTGCTTCAGGCGCCCCATTAAGAGCCATTCTGGTACAGAAGGTATGCCTAAACATATATGGGGTAAAATGCATCTTTTTACCAAGCCCAGAACTATTAAGGAATCTTTGAAAACGCATTTTAAGAGCAGTTTCACTCATAAACTCGCCAGTACGAGATGGGAAGATGTATTTTGAGTCCTTGAAATACTCATAGTCAGGATTCCCTTGAACATACTTTTTCCATTCTTTAAGAGCCTCAATAGCATCATCTGTCAAAGGTAATTCACGAATCCCAATATCTTCTCTTACACTTTTTCTTGCACGACTATTTTTTACACCCTCTTTTGACTTTTGAACAGGTGTACTTTGATAATCGAGTGATAATGTTTCATACTCTCTAACAATTCTACTTTCAACAGTAATTGTTTTTGATTCCCAATCAACATTTCTCCATAGCATACCCCTCAATTCACTTGGCCTAACACCTGTACTGAGAAAGACCTGTATAATAGGATAAACTTCTGGATATTTTTTTGAGGCAGTCACAAGCCAATCAACCTGCTCATCAGTAAAGCCAACAACAGGCTTTTTTCTCTTTTGACTTGTTGGGTAGTCAAAATTATGCTTTCCGAACTTATCATAGAACCCAGACATAACATCAACTGGAATAAGTTTATCAACATAGGCATTAGTTAAAGCCTTGTTTAAAACCAAAAACTGTTTATTCATTGTGTTTTGAACATAACGCTCAGAGAATTTGCTGAACATCTTTTTAACTACATCAAAAGTTATCTCACTTAGCCTAAAGTCACCAATTTCCTTTATAATAGACTTCATGGCATCATAGTAACCCTTTTTGGTAACCGAAGTACCATTACCAAAGCCCTCTTTGAGAAATGCCTCTGCATAGTCCCTGAATAATGGGTCTTTGCTTAACGCCTGTGCATTTTCAACTTCTGATTCAGAAGTCATATACCCATTTTCTACTGCATAACTTTTACCCCACTCATTACCTTCATCTTTGCTGATAACACGCTTGCTCTTTACACGCTCACCATCAACAATTAACTGAGCAATATAATTATGTTTCTTATCATTTTTCACTTTTGTGAAATAAACCTTTATCTCACTCACTTCAACAGCCCCTTTCGATTTAGACTGCTCTGATGTTACCTGGCAATCACCATCGCTGTCAAGGTTTGTTGAAGAATTTGTTGAAAAAGCACAGAGAAAATTATCTATTGCAGCAATAGGAATAATTGTCTTTGTTTTTGTTTGGATAGCACCCAAATCACCTGTTTTTACCAAATCCAGAATATCCTCTGGTTCCAACCCTAATGCTTCAGCAGCATTATCTACACTATACGCTTTAATATCCATATCTATGGACCTCCTAAAAAAACTTATTTAAAAGCCAATCAAACACCATGCAGGCATAACATCCGCTTAACTTTTATAAGTTTATAAGCAAGGTGTCATTTCAACTGTAAAATCTAAAGCAAATATGCAGAAATACCACATCATGTGTGGGTAAAATCAAAAATATTTTTAAGAGTTAACACCCAGAAGTCCATAATATCATTAGGTGCAGAATATTAAGTCACAAAAAAATAGATACCCACATTAGCGGACATCTACCCAAGACATCATAACTGCAAGAGCCTCATGATAAGACTTTGAGGAAGTGACTTCGGAGACGAAGTCATCAACTTCATCTCCGAAACCATTCTCACGCAGAGCTCTCGCTACAATACCCATAAGGTTAAAAACATTTCCATTCTGACCCACCAACTGAACTGATATGTCAGGATGCTTTATAGTCATTGCCATAACATCACCTCCAAAAGTTTTCTGTTGAGTATAACTCTAAGTATGACAAAAGGCAATACTTTGTTTTAAAAAGGTACATCTTCTGATTCGAAAGTATCATACTGCTTATTTGTATGCATATTATCTCTTATAAAGTCTATACCCAATCTATCCTCTTCGGGCTGAGCCTCATCGATAACACCAAGCAAAAACTCATCGGCCACTATGCGAATAAGCGAATCATCAAGAAGGCTATGAGGCTCAAGATATTTTTCATATATAACATATTCAATATCTGCAAAAATATCTTCGATAAACACAACATCACAAGAAACCTCATTACCCATATATTTAAGAAAATTTGCAGTCACCATGAACTGACGACCAACATTATGAATACCACAGGAGTCGTTTTTTAATTCAACTAACCTGCAATATTCTGCGAGTGCTACAACATAGTCAGGATTATCCAATCCTCCAACAACAACCACACCGACATTTCTATTCCAATAACACATAGAAATATAATCCATACAATACACCTCGAATAATTTATTTAAGCACATCACAAAACAGTCCCGCAACATGCTTATACATATATAAAGCAAATCCAATTACACATCTGAACTTTATTGACATGTGTGGTAATTTTAATATTTTTCTTAAAAAACAATACATCAATCTATACCACACCACTCTCACAGGGGAACATGGGAACAGGGACTCCGATTTATAAATCACTCAAATTATTTTATAAATCAGGTCTGAAAGTTTTATAAAACAATGCAAAAGGTTTTATAAAAGACTCAAAATCTTTTATAAAACCCCCTCTGTGATTCTGATACTATTGTACCCGCACAATTTCAACTCCTGCAATTGGGAGCATAATTGTGTCAGTTGTGACAATCAAATCAAATGCCTCTTTACTTTCTAAAAATTCCTGCTCGCTACGCAATGTTACAGTTACCAACAGATTATTAGCATCTGCGAAGTCATGTAAAACCTTTAATTTTTGTGATTCTTCTACGGAGTCAGATGCCTTTAAGAAGAAAGCACACCTTCTAAAATTAGACATTTAAACCAGCCCTTTCAATTATTATTTCCCGCTTATACTTATAGAAAGTATTTCTACTAACTCCAACTACCGCCATTAAATCTACATCACTCAAGGAACCATCAAAGTCTTTAGAAAGTTCCTGAATTTTACTTTTAGCAGCAACAGCCTTTTTTACATTTAACTTTTTACCCTTAACGCCACCGACCTGTTTTCCTGCTAACTTCGCACTTAAAAGACCCTCCGCTGTTCGTTTATGTAAAAAAGTAACCTCGGCCTCCGCTTGTTCAAAAGCCAACCTGATTTGTCTCTCGGCCAAACGCCGAAAGAAATTATTAATAGCAGCCACCAACTCGTCTACTGCAATATCGCCTGTCATAGCAACCCTATTAGTACCCAAAGCATTTCTATAGGTTTGAGTGTTGATTTGAGGCTCTTTCAAGAACTCCAAATCAATATTTTTATCAAACAAATTGAAATACAAAGCAATTCCTTCCTCTGCATTTCTGCTCATTCGAGATACTTCATCAAAAACAATTATATCGCCAGCCTTTGCTAACTGAAGGACTTTATTCAATTCCTTTCTGCTAAAGACTTTTGTGCCTGTAAATACTTCTTTGAATATTATTGCATCAGGATGAACAGCAAGGATATTCCTAACCTGTCTATCAATATTTTGCTTCTTGGTAGAAATCCTACATACGCCATAGACTTTACCCACAAATATCACCTCTATAAATTTCAAATTTAACCATCGTTGATTTTGATACTGTATGTTACCGCAAAATCAAGGGTTTGTCAGCACTCTTTTGATACTTTTTCAACATACGTCAATTTTGATACTACTTGTATAACGGAAATGCACAACAAAGTCTCAAATCCTTTACGCCTTCAAGTCAATATAAGAAATTATCCGACTAATACTTACTTCATGTAGCAATTACTGTTCTTTTAAAGCATATTCTTGCATTTGTATCACTTCTAAGGCGGTACACTTAGTTTGTATGTGGTTAGGCGACGGGAAACCGTCGCCTAACCACATTTTCACTTGCAATAGTATTTGATTATGTATATTTTATTTATAAAATTCGGGGTTTAAGATTCCAAACCAATATAATTATTGGGGTGGGAATCCTTAACTCCCAGATTTTATGCCATTGTTGAGCATTTCCAAAGCTTCAAGTTCTTTATCACTTAAAGGCTTATTAAATAAATCCATAAAGTCAGCATTATCTTTTGCTACTTTATCAGAAGCCTTTTTATCTTTACTTACCTTACGAGATTTACCCTCTTTAGGTGGTGTTGAAGTGTTCTTTTGTATGGTACTAAAGCTGCTCCTGAGAACATCAAACTCAACTACAACCTCTTTATACCCACCAGACCTGTCTTTCAAGTTCTTGATTTTTATCTGCCTTACAAGCTCTTGCCTGAAGTCATTTAGGTTAATCGCACTACCCGCAATTTCCATACCCAATATACAGGAGGCTTCATACTCAATATTACCCGATTCCTTTAAACAAGAAATATCCAAATCCTTATCATAATACATACGAGACAGGTTAGAAACCACAATCATTCTTGCATGATACTTACGCTCGTAGTGCTTTAGATTAGCCAAAGCCAAGTCTACACCTTCCTTGCTTGTGCGATTATAATCTACCGCAATAGATTGCAGAGAATCTATTATAAACACAGGATTTTGTACAAACAACTTTGAATAACCCTCTATGAGCCTACCAAGAATAGATTCCTCCTGAATATTGGTATCGGTTATAGACATAAACGGATGGGTGTTATAATCTATAATATGTAGATTTGAAGCCATATTTTTAAATGAATTTAACACCCCATCATCTAGATCGGAGCCAGCAGCATACTTATCTGTAATATCATTTACAGACACAGACTCGACAGAACCCAGAGAAGCCACATAAGAAATTGCTTTTAAAAGAACTTCTTCAGGTTTCATATCCTTCGATACAAACACAACAGGAATACCTTTTGCACTCAACGACAATGCCACCTGAACAAGCAAGGTTGTTTTACCACAATTAGGCACACCCGCTAAAATAGAAATTCCATCATATAACCCACCAGAGCAGAGTTCATCGAAGAACTCCACTCCTGTAGGTAAGTGGTTATGGTGAACAGAGTAGTACTCCTTTACTTTACCGAGTGTGCTTTCAGAACCAGCAGCAAGGTTTGAAAGCACCTGAACACTAAGCGCACCAAGAACAGAGGCAATCTCTGCTTTTGGACTTTCAACTTTTTTACACATATTATTTACCCCTTTTATAATATTCATAGGCTTCGCATATAAGGTCTTCTAAATGAATACGCCACTCAAGCAAAGCATCTGTACCTTTTTTACGAATACGAACAAAGGCCTCGTTTACATCTTCACCCGATTTGAGAATTTCGTAGTCCCCAAAGCCTTCAAAGTAAAACTCAGGAGTAAAGAATTTATCTTTAAACTTGTTTAGAATAGTAATACCACCACTATCTCTATCGGGAAGAAGGATAGGCATAACACCATCCATACCAAGCAACTTTTTAAAATTCTGAGTGCTATTCATAGAAACAGCAGGCAGACCAATAGACCTTAAACTCAAGGCATCAAAAGCACCCTCACATATAAAACAAGGCTGACCTTTATATAACGCCGATTCGTTAAAGATACCAATGTTACCTTTACTATTCCACCAACGCCACTCATAGTCGTCATCTACACAACGCCTACACACAGTCCCATCATCATTTACAAAGACGATATATGTATAATTATTGTAATCCCAATACCTAACATTATTTCCAATACTTGCACTACCCAAGAAAATACCCCTTTTTTTAAGATACGAAGCAGCATCTATTAAGGTAAGGTCTTGTGTTTCATCTTCGGGGCTCTCTGGGAATTCAATATAATATTTGTTCTTTAGAGTCTTCTCAAAAGGAGTAAGAGTCTTAAACGAGCTTTGCTTTACCTTAGAACTTCCAGCATAGGCATAACTTTTATTTCCATACCCTTTAAAAGACCTATCGGAGCCTTGCTCACAGAACAAAGCCACGCACTTACTATACTTATCCTTAAAACTACCTAAATGATATACCGCACCGACTATATCAAAAATATCGTACTTGCTTTCGCAACCCAAACAATTAAAGCCAACATAAGACTCTCCTGCATAAAAGCCCATAGAAGGAGTAGAATCCTCATGTTCTGACGATAAACAAGAAATTTTCTTTTTAATATAAGAAGCAAACAACTTACCACCAAAGTCTTTGAGTTTAGCCACTCTTTCTACCTGTGAAAGCCTATTAAATACCGAAGCAGAAATTTTAACACCTGTATACCCCTTAACGACTTTATCAAGGCCTGCTTTTATTACCTTATTATAGTCAATAGGAGCAAAATCTTTTTTACCCATTTATATATCCTCCTTAACAATAACTGTTACACAATGCCTGAGTTCAAACCGATTAATTTTATCGGGAAGAACTACCGAAACCTTCTTATCTGGGAACCAACAAAACTTATCAAATAACTCTACCGCTTTAGTTAGAGTGTTCTTTAATAGCCTGTTTGCTGAACTGTTATGCAACTCTCTGAAGGTGTTACCAAAAGTGGGACAGCTCTGAAGTAACCTATTTAAAGATATTTGCGCACAACCACCATTAAAGGTACCCCTGCGAGCAGCCAACGAAGCAAGAACTAATACAACTTCCTTTGCAGCAGTATAGCGACCATGCCCAACCATACGCGAATCCACCGCTGAAGTATAGCGGGAGCCATTAACTTCATATCCAGACACACACATGATTAACTCAAACAGGTAAAGAGAGTAGAAGTGAATCAGACCATTTGAAAATGTCAGATTTTCTATTACCATCACTTTGCTTGATACAACCCTTACGTGTTCTAACTCTTTAAGAGCCTTTAGCACATCAAATCCATTGCCTCCAGAACTTAAGCCCAGATACTCACGCAACCGCTGTACCTTAAAACAAAAATGACATCCATCCATTCTGTCGTGGTCTAAGTAACAAAAACTGAACAACCCAACCAGAAAAGGAGTATTTATCTTTTTACCTACTATACTAATAAGGTCTTTTGAGTTTAGAGCCTTTTCCTGTTCTTCTGCAGAAGCATCCGCATCAGGGGACAGGAAGAAACCTGGTCCTGGGCCTGGGTAAGACTCATCATAAGGACTTGAAACTTTGAAACTTGCAAAGTCTGTCGTGCCCTTTATTAAAGGTAAGACCAACCTTTGTTTAAAACCTAAATCTAAAGCCATATAAAGCCTCCTATTAAATTATTTAGTGACTTAAAATACCCGAGTTTATTGCCCCTAAAAACATACAGGCATTTTAACATCCACACCTTTATATTTAACATCCACGAAAATATGCTGATTTGAAGTCTAACATCAACCCCTAAAAAGAGAAATATACAAAAATTTTTATTTAAAATACACCTTGTAAATAAAAAAAGACTTCCGCCGAAGCTTAGGAAGCCTTTAGAAAAAAATCGCTTTTGGGGTGCTCTATCATAGAGTAGTGAATACCCCAGCATATCATACTAACCGAGTATTATTTTATTACTTATATAATAGGTTGGTACTAACCCTTATATCTACCCCTATACCACAAGTTCATATTATTTAATAACATATATGAAACAGACTAACTGGTTCCCCTACACAAACCCCTCAGATAAGGTTGACGTTATGACAAAAGAAACCTATAGAAATTTTGCATTCTATAGGCACAGTTTTAAAAATGCGTAAGCAATTTTAAAACCTATATTAATATATACCTATATTTACTTTTTACAATTCATAAGAACCGTCAGCAATCAGAGTTGAAAACCAAACAAGACCCCCTTTCTGACAGGTTCACAAACACAATATCCCACACACATTTTAAAGCACCCCTAAAAGCCCTTTGTAAAGATTTTATACCATAGATAACAAACTATCCACCCAATTTATAAAAACACCTTTGTAAGCCTTTTTTTGAATAAAATAAAAGCCCTCCGCACACCCGAGCAAAGCGAGGGGGAAGGCTATCAAACACAATTTATATATTATATGAAGGTGGGAACATAGGAACAGGGGAAACAGAGATTGCAGAGGTTAATGATTGACCACGCATAATTTATAAGCACTCTGACTACCCCTAAACTCAAGAGATTGATTATTGGCATTTATTAAGTTTACTTCACCATTAGAAATCAATGACCTTAAATCTACTTCCTTCAAAGGATTGGGAAAATCATTCATAAAGTTAAAAATGATACACATCTTTTCACCAGAAGATTGGTCAGTATATTTATCTACTAATAAATATGAATTTACCACATTAGAAACCATAATAAAGGCACCTTTCTATATAAAAATTATCACTTAATTTACAGTAACAAACCAATATAGCAAAATATCCCAAAAATTATCCAATTTTAAAAATTTTAATAATTAGTACTTTTGACACTATTTTCAATAGTTTTAACATAACACTCCTCAAAATGAGCAATATGCTGAAATAATATGGTGAAAAATTATACCCCATTATTCATATATTTTTGACCTTTTTCTAAAATTCTGAAAATAGACTAAATTCATGTTACCATGTGACTAATCAGACACTATTCTCTTATACTTTTCTACTCGTAACACATCTATAACTAAAGCTTACTGCAGAATGGCCTTAAATTATGTTTACAAGCAGAGTAATAAAAAAAAGAGTATCCCCAAATGTTATGGGAATACTCTTTTAATCTTTTTATTTTATAAGTTTCTATTGTCAGGTGTATGTGTAGCACTATCTCTTATGGCTATATCATCTGGTTTGTAAGAAGTATCACCAGTTTTTAATGATTGAGCTGCATTCTTGATTAAAGAATCATCTGTCTGACTATAATCATAATGCTCATTCTTTACGCCAGATATTAACTCCATTAACTGAGAATGAGTTGCATCATCCAATTTACCATCAAGCTGATTTATTAATACCCATTCTCCATTGACATACACTTCACCACAAGCATGTTGAATTTTATACGAACCTACCATACGAGTAGAAAAACCTAAATAATCATAACAAAGCATATAAAATCTTGCATTACCATCACAGTCTAAATAGCCACCACCAAAAAGATACTTATATACATTATTGTTATCAGCATCAGTATTTGTACCAGCACCATTTGGATGGGCGTAAGTGTCACGCAAGTAGTCAGCCATTGCTTCTACAAAAGATTCTGTTACGCCTATACTCATAATATCATTCTCATTAGTCATACCTACCTTATCACGATAGAATTTTAAATGACTACCCTGAACATAAGTTTTATAGGCAGAACCCTTACGATAAGTTTTATTGGCTTCTTTTTGAGATGCATAGTTATATGCTTCATCCATTACTGACATTACCTTGTCATACTCTTCTTGAGATTTACAACCATAAGTATGATTGCCATACTTTGTGTTAATATACCCAGATTGAGATTGAATGGTTACACCACCTGTAGGGTCTGATTGCCAGTTAGTATGAGGAATATTTTTATAAGGTTTACTTGTCTGCACTTGACCTGGTTGGACAGGAGTTACTACTGTTTCACCACCAGGATTTGAAGGCTGAACAGGAGTAGTAGGTTGCTGAGGAGCAGGAGCCTCTACTTTTACACGAACATCTGGGTTGGCTACCCTATGAATAATTGCAGCTGCTTCTGCTCTTGTGATGGAATCTTCAAGTCTGAAGCCACTGTTATCACCTATTAAGATACCTGCCCTGAATAAATCTTGAACCATTTGGTTGTTCGTCTGTTCAGGCATTAGAGATAAGTCGTTTTGAACACCAGTCTTGAAAGCTGCGCTTGGGAGTGACTGTCTGAAATAACGAGCCATAGTACCCCTTGATATATTGGTATCAAAATCAGATTCTTTTGGAGTAGGAAGGCTATGGTCTTGACAATATGCATAAATTCCTGAAGCCCAGTGGTCAGAAGTAGGGGAATAATCATTGATTACATCAGGATTACCATATTGATAAATGGCATGAACTTTAGCCATTAGAGTCATAGCCTCTGCATGAGTTAGAGTACCATTTGGATTGAATTGGTTGTTACCAATACCATTTATGATGCCAGAGGCAGAAGCCTTTGATACATCGTTGTAGTACCATTGATGAGAGGGGACATCAGAAAATGTTTGGGGTGCATTATTCCAATTAAAGTTTTCTACACCTTCCGCAAATACAGATATAGAGGTTGTTAAAAGCAGAGCCGAAAGCACGCCTGCTATAATTTTCTTTTTCATAAGTCAGTTTCCTTTCACAAATAACTGATAGATTATTTATTAACTATTGGTTAAATTATAACATATTTTGTTGACAGATTCAAGGTTTGTAACATAATTTCAGCGTTATGACATAAAGTTTTTTCACGCAATAAAAAAAAAGATAACTTCCTTATTTCCAAAGAAGTTATCTCGATTTATCTTTTAATCCATACCAAAGCATTCTACCCAATAGTAATTTCCATCAGCGCCCTTTATACTTGCTACACCATAATATTTATCTTCCGAGAATAATGCTCGATTGGCATTACTATCACGACCCTCTGAAGCCATAACATTGCTATGAAACTCTGAACTTTGACGCAAAGCAGTTTTACCATAGTTTGTTTCAAAAAATATTGATATACCCAAATCTTTTGCTATATAAAAATCCTTTCTTCCATCTAAAAGATAATGAGGGTAAGAGCCTTGTGAATATTCAGTAGCAAGGATATTAGCAACACGCATCAAATCAGAATGAATAGTCAAAGATTGCATATTGTTCTTTGCACGAGTATCATTTACCAGAGTTAACATCTCTTGTGCTATTATATCCCGATTTATTTCATTTTCTACTGCAGGAGTATAAACAGGAGGTGTCTGTCCTTCCTCAAAAACAAGTCTTCGCCTTGAATGAGCAGTCATCCTTAATACCATTTCCACACTATCTGCTCTGGTAATGTTCTTTTCGGATTCAAAGCCTTGCTCATTACCTACCACGATACCTGCACAGAACAGTTTGGTAAGATAATCTGTAGAAGGCTTTTCAGGAGCAACCTCTATATCATTTATTTCAATATATTCACTATCAGGCAAGGTATTAGCAAAGATATAGAACAGCCTATCCCTTGTTATAGCCTTATCAAAATCAGCCTTTGCAAAGTCCGATTCTTTTATGATTCCATTCTCTACAGCATAGTTATAATACCCATCAGCCCAATGAACCGAATCCGCATCAGGAGTTATATCCACATCGTAGTAATTAGCATGAATGCACGCAGATAATTTTATTGCTTCTGCAACTGTTAAGATACCATAAGGGTTAAACTGATTGTTTCCAACACCATTTATGATGCCTTTATCAGATGCAACCAAGACGCTGATATAAAAATAATCCGATTCTTGCACATCTGTAAAGGTAACATCCGCATATACAGGAACGCTACCAAACAGTACCAACGCCAACACTAAACCTAAAAGTCTCTTTTTCATAAACAATACCCCTTGCTTTGCTAATAGTTTAAATCTTAACCAACAGTTAAATTATACCATATACCCCTGATAATTTCAATATCAGGAGTAACATTTTATAAAATATCCTGAACAAATTACACATCCCGAACACAAGAAAAATATGCAGAAAAAATCAATATAAAAATGAGCCTATTCTCCGATAGTTCAGGCATATACTGAGAAGCCTTTTAAACAGCACATCAACCCCAAAAACAGCAATATGAAATAAAAAGCATAATAATTTTCAGAGTTAAGAAAATAAACACCTATAAACCTTAAAACCACGATTCTTAACACGCAATTTTTTAATACCCTTATAAGAGAAAAACACTACCGAAACCAGAGCAGTAGTGTTTTCTCCAACTATGAGGTGTTTATATAAAAGAGCCTTATTTTGAGTAGGTAAAGTTTTTCCTTAATTCCAGAGAGAACTCCATATCTACATCTGAAGGCTCTGTTAAGACATGATATATATACGCCACCTTTTGAGGCTCTAACTTATTCGCGTCATGCTTCATTTTAAGGTAAGTGTAGGTGTGCAAGAACTTAATCTCTGCCACACACTCATTCCAATTATAACGCTTACCCTTGAAAGCAGGAACGAAATCCAGCACCTGACTATAAAGCAAATCCTGTGGGTGTTCTATAACCCAATTTATGAGCTCTTCCGCAAATTCAGGAGTCTCTTTGATTCTACGAAGAATATTCTTGCCCAACAGATTCTTTAACTTGCTATTAGCATAGGCAATGGTATTCCTGAAGTTGTTTGCATCCACAGACATACCCTCAAGTGTTCTTGAATAGTCACAATCCGCATTAATGTATGCCTGCACTCTTTCAATACTTTGCTTATGACAGAGGTAAGAACAGCCAGAAACGAACTCTTTTAACCTGTCTACAAGAGGATCTCCTGATTCCGCAAGCATTATGTCCTTTATGAGATTCATTCCGCATCCCCCTTATTGTTCTTTTGAGAGAAAAGTTCATGTAGCAGTTGGTAGTTGGTGTAGGAGTATCCGACACTTTCAGGAGTGAAATCTACCCCTACATCCCTTGTTAAAAGGGCTTCATCAAGAAGAATCAAGCCTAATTTATCTTTTCTGAGCTCCCACTTGGTGCATAGACAATAGGTTTTCTTATCGTTATTAAGTTTAAGTCCGCCCAGCAGCACGCTACCAACTTCATCACACATAAGTGTTCTTTTGGGAACTCTCTCTAAGTCTCTGATGATGTCAGACACATCAACATACAAAGGGAAGCCGATAGCACTTTTAATCCTTTGCTTACGTGCTTCATAATACACCATCATCTTTGAAAGATAAACATTTGTTACATAATCCTTTGTGGTTGGGGGAATTATCCCCGACAACAACACATCAAAGAACGCCTTATCAAGCCTTGTAGCAGTTTCATGCGATAAAATCATTTTGAAGAACCCCCTTTGTTAGCATCTTTTATAGAGAAAATATCAAGGGTGTTAAGCATGACAAGTTCTTTGGAATCCACATCCCTTACAGGGAATACACAGGCATCCAACCTACTATACTCCAATGCTTTCTCATAGTCTGCAGGACTTTTAAGTGTTCCTTTGATACTCTTCCTGACGCCATTAATCCTACACTCAATCTCACATACCCCAGATTTCAACCTATCCATAATAGCCTCTGTTCTTCTACAAGCCAATGTATAAGGGAGGACAGTTGTTTTCTTACTGTTGGGGTGGAGTTTACAGGATGTCAGGTGGAACTTACCACCAGACTTGTTCTTATCTTCAAACTTTATTACCTGAAAGTTACCATCTTCAAGCTCTTGCTTTGTGATTATACGCTTTGATTCTATTGAATCCATACGCCTATCACTTATTCTATTCATAGAGCAGAAGCGAAGCATATAGTTTAAGCAAACTGGGTTTTTGGTAGCAAGATAAGAAGTTCTGCATCTACCATCCTTCGCCTCTACAGACACATAAGCAAGACCTGTCAACAAATAGAGTGTAGAGAGCAATCTCTGATTATTACGCCAGAAGTTTTGTTCTAATATTCCGCCTGTCTCAATTATATCCGCCTGAATTGCCTGCGCAACCTTCGCCCTTGCTTCTCGGTCAGAAAAAGCAACATTGACATCCTCAAAGGCATATAACCCTTTTTCAACATTACCAGTAATATCAACCATTAATCCCTTATCCTGTTGATACTTGCTAACAAGCCTATTAAGATTATTACTCACCATAAGAGGTCTTTCTGCCAAATCAATTCCGCAAGTCTTCGCATCTTTTATTTCAAAAATTGCCATATAAAAGCACACCCTTTCCTAATTTTATCATCACTTAATATAGAAAAAGGTGTGCTTTTGAAAAGTGTTCATCTGACAAATTAATGTTTATCTCATCCAATACTGCTCATATCCTCGCTTTGGTCTGGGCATTCTTGTTATTGTTTTCTGCAAAGCCTCCTGAAGATACCTTGCGTCAAGTCTACAATCACGATACCCACGCAGACAGACATCGTAGTAATGACCAGATGGTCGCCCTAATTCACCATTATATTTGTTCATGACATAAACAAATAGCTCTTTAATGTCCGATAAATCGCCCTGTGAAATAACAAGTTCTTTAGGGCTTACCTTTGCTATCCTATAATGAGTCGGGTAGCCTTCATATCTGTCTAAAGCCATCTTACAACGCTCGGTAATCTTAAAAATACCCACAGGAACACGCGAAGTAGAGCATTTTTCGATAGTACAGAAGCAGTTACCATCATATCCGCGAAACAACAACTCATAACCTTTTAAGAAGCCTGTGGCTATAAGTTGCGAATTTGGACAACGCATATTCATTTGTCTTAGATTTAAGTTAGAACCATAGGCCAGATAATAATAAACTTTTTGTGTTTTCATAATAAAAAATCCTCCTTATGCTGAAGTCCTGTCACCACGCCTGAAAGCCTTCGATTGTGTTCCGAATCTATCCAAGAGATGTATACGCATTGTCTTGAATTCCTGGCCTATGCATCCAAGTTTCAAAAGCCAAACTCTGAACTTGTATGCCTCGGACTCACCCTCATTTACTACAACAGGTTTGTAACTGCTCTTTGTAAGTGTGGCACAATAAGTTGTCAACAGCAAACATAGCATTATGTATGCCTTAATTCGACCTGCATGGAGGGTACTCGAAAATATGCGGTATTCACATGTGCCATAATAGAAGCGACTGTCAGGTATTAGTCCCCTCGTGAGATTGGCTAAGTAGTATCTGCTGGAAGGATAACGCTCATAGCGTTGAGAAGAATTACCTATTGTGCTATACCACACATCTGCAATTTGATTCAATGTCTTAGCCTTCTTCTTTTTCAAAGCCTCTACCAGACTTGTAGGTATCTTTTGACAATATCTGTACCTGCTACTATATCCCAAAGGAACACCAAGTGCTTTGTACAACAAATCCTGCTTACTATGAAGTTGATTGAGAATATGAACGATAGTTGTAGGTGGTAAATCCTTAATTCCTACATGGATATGGATTCCGCAACTACTGGACTCAAAAAAGCCTGCTTTCCTTAATTTACGAACAATTTCCTGATACATTTCTATGTCTTTTGCCAGAAGTGGCGGAGATACAAACTCAACCTTATATGTGTCAGGTGCAGAAACCATCCTGCCATTTCTTTTTTGAAGAGGTGTGATTGAAGCATCGGACATAACAGTCCATTTTCTACCCTCTGAATCTGTTACAGAATATTTATCATACCCTGTGCCTTCATACACATAACTCCTGTCAAAGAAATCTGCAAGAACCTCTGCAGCACGCTGTCTCGATTGACCAGTCATCTCTAACTCAAGACCCCATGTGCGAGACTCATATATTTCACGATTTAAAGCCATAACCAACATCTCCTTAATATGTTCTTGAAAGAACATAAAAAGAGATGTGATTTACAGGCTTTACATGGGCTTATTGTGTGTAGCAACTCTTTGAAACCACTGCGTATGTCGCAGTATAACGCATTATCTCTGAAAGTTCAAGGCTTCTGCGAGGTTTTCTCCGCAACTCACAAAAAAGAAGCATCTATGTTAAAAATCTATGAGGTTTCGACAGCGCCCTAAGTTTATTTTTATTTTCCTTTTTTCTAAAAATAGAGGGTTTTGACACCTAAAATCCAAAAAGAAAATGAAAAGTAAAAGTTTACCCTATATTTTTGAAAAAATTATCCTGATATTTTTCTTGAAGCCAATAACCCCAAGCCTAAGTTTTTGAAGCCTTTTGACACCTTTGTGACGAAGTTCTGACATCAGCCAGCATGGAATACCTTTCAAGGCTTTAAACTTATTGTGGCGAAAATTGAGCATTATTTAATATACAACAGGGACACAGGGGAACAGGGATAATTATCTTTACAGGAGCAGTAACACACCGACAGCACTTTTATGCAAAATAAAAGAACCATGTGTCACGCAACACACAGTCCTGTTCTTTTAGTCAATCTCATCCGCAACTGCAATTGTAGTAACATTGCAGTTTCCGAACTCGGTTATGACCACCATATTATTATAAACTGAAATAACCCTTTTTCCGCCTTTTAAAGCCTCTTGGTTAAGTTTAATTTCTTCCGCAGACAAATTACCCCAATCGCAATTAGAATGCCTGAAAAGAGCAATATGCAACTCAGGACTACTAAATGTTTTAGCAGCACGCTCTGTAAGCATAACACGCTCTATGCCTATACCAAACAAAAAACCACCTCCCAGAAGTTTGTTGGTATTATACCTCTGGGGAGTGGTTATTGCAAGGCTTAATCTTTCTTTTTTGCTCCTTTTGTAATTTTTCTTACACTATCTCTATTCCTGATACGAGTATCAAAATCAAAAACGACTTTTGCTACTGCTTCTGCAGACTTTAACAATGTTTCACCTTCAAGGTCTTTTTCAAAGATATCAATATCATAATATTCATCAATATCCTTTACAATTTCTTTGCATATTTCGATATCAATACAAGGGTTACCATCTTTATCATGAATTTTTGCTTTCTTAGGCATTTTTTCTCTATACATAATATATACCATTTTCCCAAATATCATTTCAAGGTCATCCTCAACACTATATTCGAGATTCTTTATACCACGCTCTTGGTAATCAGGAATTTCAAAATTACAAAAGATAATTTCATCGATAGACTTATCATCCAACAAGCCCTCTTCAACAATTTGAGATACTGATTTTTTGAATTTTTCCAAGTCTTCCGCTTCTTCTGGATGCATCAATTCTTGCGAAGTCTTTAAATCCTTTAGTTTATATATTTCCATAACAGCATCTTCTGTGGTTTCGCTTTTTCTGGAAGCATGTATAATAGGGGGAAGTATATAAGCATACCAATCATCCTCTACAAATAACTTTAACAAGTAAGGTGCCAACCCAGCATCATGCATACTGATAATTATTTTTGCATCTGCATTCATACAAGCCTTGCACAAATCCATGTGCTTATCAAACCCAAAAGCATTTTTATAATTATTCACGCAATTAAAATAGGGAGGGTCTATGTAAATAAGCAAATTAGCATCTTTTTTATGTTCATTAACTAAATCAACACAATCATCATTAAGCGTTTCAAAAGAGGCCATATCCCTAATCCTTCGTGTCAACTCTCTCAATGTGTTCTCATATTGCAATTTTGAAAAATAAGTATAAAAGCCATTTTCTTTGCCACCAATGTTAGGCGAACAGGTCTGCCTGTTATTTTGAACGCTTCCAAAGACAACTACAGTTTCATAAATAGCAGAAGTTAAGGTGTCTAATTCAGGCTTATCCGCTTTAGAGAGCGCTTCACGAAACATACTAAGTATAGCATTTTTTACTTCATCAGGAGTGTTAGCGTCCGCAAAGTGATTTTTTAATAATTTCTTTATCTCGCTATTTATAATTTCGATATTGCGATAACTTTTCAGAGAAGTAATTAAATTATATAAACCCCTCTCAAACTCGTTATAGATAACGCCCCTCTTAAAAACATTAGCAGAAGCCTTTAGATTAAATACACATTTGCCTCCGCCTCCACAAGCAGACAAGAACTTATCCAGTTTATGCGTTATAGCAACATCAAAAAACAATTCACGAAGAAATGGGGCTAATTTAGATTTACCACCAACGCAAGGTATTCCGACAATTTCTCTTTCCATACCTTACCCCTTATCTGCTTAAATCAAGAACATAGCAACGTTCCTGATTACCCTTTGAAAGCGTCAGGTCCTTATCAATTGTAGCACTACCACCTGTTAAGATATATCCTCTGCTGATAAAAGCCTGAACAACATCCTTTACCTGATAACGATTAAGGTCTATATCACAAAGAATCTTAAATTGCTCAATTTTAAGAGCCAATGCTGGACTATTATCGGAGCATTTGTATTTTGACATATACATTGAATCACACAAGAATGCACCAGAATGAATTTTGGGGTTATAGTAATTTATTTCTTCATCATCCGAAGTCTTATCCTTACGCTCTCCAAACAAATCCAAATTATTATTAACAAAGACACAAAGATTATTATAATATCCCTTTACTACCTCATCAGGTATAACAGAGCCTACAAGCTCATCAATATTACAATCTTTTACAATTAACTCTGTTTCATAAATATACTCGATAGTTTCTTTAAACTTTCTCTCTGTATCTGAATATACCAATCCTGTTTTACCAAGAAAAGGTTTTACTTTTTTTGAGAACTGTAAGTTGAAATCTTCCTGCGTAACAAATAAACTTGCACCCTCAATTAAAATAGATTCAATATATAACAAAAACACCTGATGGTCATATTTATCTGAATGCCCTAAACAAACAGCCACTTTCCAATTTCCTGCAGCAGATTGCTTTTTAGCAGATATTTCACTCATTGCTTCCGAAACACTTTTAAAATTACTCATAATAGATACCTCCAAAATTATCCATTTTTATTTTTATTATATCATAATACGACAGCAAAGTAAATGGATAGGCAGACTTTTTATATAAAATTAAAAATTAGGGGCTTGTTTTTTAGAGAAAATTATGGTATAATGCAAACTGAAGAAAATCAGGTGTTGCAAGGCTTACAGGCCTATTTTTTATAAAACAATACAGTTTGTTGTAAAATAATGAATAGCATTACCTGAATGTATAAGCAAGACAATCACAGGAGTGTTGTAACATTATAAACAGTATAAAGGCATAAAATTATGTTGTAAGTTCTCACACTCGTAATGAAATATAAAGACATATAAAAATGCCTTCAACATCAGTAGTAGTCAGCATTTGCGAGATTTTGAAAATGTTGAAAATTAAAACTTGTTGATAAAAAAGTTGACAAGAAAAAAATATTTCAAGTTTATAATTTTGTTATAAAAAAATGAGTAGCACTACCTATAAGTGCTATTTAAATGGAGTTAGAGTAGGACTAACAGTACGAATAATTGATTACGAGCATTATATGTTGAAAGTGAACTTTTTCGTAATCAGCAGATCGTCGGTTCAAGTCCGATCACCAGCTCCAAGAAAAAAGACATCCGATGGATGCCTTTTTTCAGTTATATTTGTTCCTTGCGTAACAAGTGATATTTACTTTGTAAGTGATATTGCCTTTCGGCAGTGATATTCGTCTACGGCGAGCTAAAATCGAATTTAATTTAGCTATTGAAAAATTTAGCATTTAGAATTATTTCTAAAAAAGCTTGATTTTATAGCCATATAACGATATAATATAATCAGGTGATTGTAATGATGAAAGATGATTTTCAAACTGAAAGAGAACGTTCTTATGAATATGGTCTGCCCGATTATTTACAGCATGATTTAGACGTATACAAAGAAGCCTTAAAAAGCGGTTCATCACTGCTGGATTGCTACTGGGGAGAGTTGTACGGAAGTATTAACATGGCAGAAATCAGTGACGGTATAATCACACCCGAGCATGCTGATTACTTAAGGCAAAAATACTTGTGGAGGTAAACATGCAAAAGAGAATTGACTTTACAAATTGTAAGAGAATACTCGGAAAAGCATATAATGGAGCAAACGGAAAGAAAATTGCCGTAGAATTCGAAGATGACAGCTATATGCTAAAATTCCCCCCTTCCGGAGAAAAGAAACCAACAGAGCTATCATACACAAACAGTTGTATAAGCGAACATATAGGAAGCAGTATTTTCAATATGCTGGGAATAAAAGCTCAGCATACACATCTTGGAACCTTTGAAATAAACGGAAAGGTCAAGATTATATGTGCATGCAAAGACTTTACCGAAAAGAATATTAATTTGTTTGACTTTTGTTCAATCAAAAATACAATAATTGATTCTGAACACAATGGCAGCGGAACAGAATTATCGGATATATTGGAAACGATAGAAAAGCAAGAATTTGTTAAACCCAAGCAGCTTAACCAATATTTTTGGGATGTTTTTGTGATTGATGCCTTGCTTGGAAACTTTGACAGGCATAACGGAAACTGGGGATTTCTGTTTGATGATGAGCTGCAGCAATTCAAAATCGCACCTGTTTTTGACTGTGGCAGTTGTTTGCTTCCGCAAGCAGATGAAAAAGTAATGAATGATATTTTAACAAATGAAGATGAGCTTAATTCACGTATATTTCAGTTTCCTACATCAGCCATAAAATATAACGGCAGAAAAATCAATTATTATGACTTCATTATGGGATGTGAAAATAAACAGTGTATGGAAGCTGTCATCAGAATTACTCCTCGGATTGATATTGAACAAATAAACCTTTTCATCGATGAAATACCATACATTTCCAATTTACAACAAAAATTCTACAAAACATATATATCTGCAAGATATGAAAAATTATTATTGCCGGCATATCAAAAAGCAATAAGCGGGGGCTGTAAATAAAGTCACAACATGAAAAAAGACATCCGATGGATGTCTTTTTTCAGTTATATTTGTTTCTTGCGGAACAAGTGATATTTACTTTGTAAGTGATATTGCCTTTCGGCAGTGATATTCGCCTAAGGCGAGCTTAAGGTTAACATTGAATAAATTTTTCTTTACAAATTTGTCGAAAAATGTTATACTATATTTTGAGGTAGTTTGAGACGTTCCCCCGTATGTGACCCCATACGAGCACACTACATTGATAATTGCCTCAAAACGAAAAAAGGAGTTGGTTAACATGAATCTCATCTACAACGTAGATGACAAACCTAAGTTCGGACAGCTCGTTATTTTTGCAATTCAGCAGTTGCTTGCTATTATGGCAGCTACGCTGGTGGTACCGGTAATAATCGGTCACGGTATGAGTTCTGCGGCGGCACTGTTCGGCGCAGGAGCAGGTACACTTATTTATGTACTCTTCACACGCAAGAAGAGCCCGGTATTCCTCGGGTCATCATTTGCATTTATCGGTTCCATGACGGCGGCATTCGCCGGCGGAGTATCTATGAGTCTGGGTTATGCAGGTCTCATACTGGGTGCTATATTTGCAGGTCTGGTGTATGTGATAATCGCAGCTATAGTTAAGATGGTGGGAGTTAAATGGATAGACAAGCTCATGCCTGCAGTAGTTATAGGGCCTACAGTTGCCATAATCGGTCTTTCGCTGGCAGGAAATGCCGTGGGCGATATATTAAAGGGCAATGTAGTAAATGACGCCGGTATACAGCTGGCAGCCCCCTTTGCATGTCTTATCTGCGGTCTGGTGACCCTGTTTACCACCATGGCTTGCTCGACATTCGGCAAGAAGATGGCAAGACTCATCCCCTTTATACTCGGTATACTGGCAGGATATGCTGTAGCCCTGGTGCTTACTTTAATAGGCAACGCAATGGATATAGATGCAATCAAGATTTTAAGCTTTGCGGCTTTTGAAAATCTGGTTAAGGACGGAGTGACACTGAGCACCTTTGTAGCTTTACCTGAGTTTACATTCCAAGAGGCTTTCAAGGGAATGGGAGAAATCAATGCTTCCTACATTGCTACAATCGCTGTAGCTTATGTGCCGGTGGCATTTGTGGTATTCGCAGAGCATATAGCTGACCACAAGAACATCTCCTCTATCATAGAGAAGGATTTACTCACAGAACCGGGTCTGCACAGAACACTCCTCGGTGACGGTGTAGGCTCTATGGTAGGTGCACTCTTCGGTGGCTGCCCCAATACCACCTATGGTGAATCCGTAGGCTGTGTGGCTATAACCAAGAATGCTTCCGTAGCTACCATAATCGCTGCCGCTGTAGGTGCTATACTCGTATCATTTATATCACCGTTTATAGCTTTCGTTAACTCTATCCCTTCCTGCGTAATGGGTGGTGTGTGCATGGCACTCTACGGATTTATAGCAGTAAGCGGTCTGAGAATGTTTAAAAACCTGGACCTTGACGACAACAGAAACCTCTTCGTTGTGAGTGTAATACTTATCGCAGGTATAGGCGGTCTCAGCCTTACATTCGGCAAGGTGACCATCACATCAATAGCTTGTGCACTGATACTGGGTATAATAACAAATCTGATTCTTTCCGGCAAAAAGAAGGAACATTAAAATTATATATGAAATAAAATCAGGGCTGCGAAAGTCAAATTCACATTAGTGAGATTGCTTTTGCAGCCCTTTTGTATCAGTGACAGTATTGCTCGTCAAAAGAAGCCGAAGTTTCTGCGACTCTAATCCCTTGACACAACAGAAACTTAATTAGTTTTGAATTTTTATTGACATTTGTCATACAATATATTATAATTAAACTACAAACAACAATATTTGTCTATGAACGGAGGTAATTGTGATGTCAACATCTATTATACAATTTCGAATTGATGACGAATTAAAAGCAGAAGCGACCGCCCTCTATGAAAAGCTTGGTATTGATCTTTCCACAGCAATGAGGATGTTTCTGAAACGTTCTGTATCTGTAAATGGTATACCATTTAGCATGATACTGCCACCTGAAGGCACACCGAGTTACGGTGCTTATAAATTGATAAAGGAACTAAATACAAGTGCTGTAAATAATGGAGTGTCTGAGATGTCTCTTGATGAAATTAATGAAGAGATATCGCTATACAGAAACGAACGCAAGCGAGGGGTTATCGGAAAATGAAATATTATGCTGTTATAGATACTAATGTGGTTGTATCAGCAATGCTCAAGGCCGATTCAATCCCCTTTTTAGTTTTAAGAGAAGCATTTGCAGGAAACATAAATCTGCTTTTAAACGATGATATTTTAACAGAGTATTTTGAAGTTTTATCTCGCAAAAAATTTCGTTTTCCTCTTAATACGGTAATAAATCTTATGGACGAGTTAAAAAAAATATCTGTGTATGTTGATGCAGAGCCTATTGATGAGTATTTACCGGATCCTGATGATGCAGTTTTTTATGAGATAGTGATGGAAGCAAGAAAAGATAAAGATGCATACTTAGTAACCGGTAATTTAAAACATTTTCCAAAAAAGCCGTTTGTGGTTACTCCAAAAGAAATGCTGGATATATTAAATAATAAATCTTAAATTATATATGAAATACAATCAGGGCTGCAAAAGTCAAATTCACATTAGTGAGATTGCTTTTGCAGCCCTTTTGTATCAGTGACAGTATTGCTCGTCAGAGTGAGCCGAGGGAGCTCTGCCCTATGTTATTTCCATACTGCCTTGTAGGGTTTGAGGTTATCGTCCCATACGAAGATATTGTATTTAATTGTAGTATCCGGAGAGTATGTGTTTGTAAGTGTGATTTGAGCGGTTTCACCGGGGGTGAGAGTCAATTTCTCCGAATCACATTCAGACAGTGCATCACCGGTGTATTTGGCACTGAATATGCTCACATTTTGTGGCTTAGGTCCGCACTGAATATCAAAATTGGTGCATACAACGTCATTTGATACAGATTGTGTAGTGTAGGCTGTTATTAAGTCATAGCCTGTCACAAGCATCATCTTGGTGGCGTATTCCAGGATGTATTTTGCCTGTGTATATTCCATTGATAATACAGTGGACTGCTTAGCTACATCAAAGCTTACTGTTTCGCCGCTTGACTTACCTACTGTTACGGTGTATGTACCGTCATCGCCTCTTATAGGCAATTCAAAATTGAACTCACCTTCAGAATCGGCGCAGATTGTATCTGCGTATATGAAGCTGCCGGATTTCTCAATTTTAAAAGAAACATCTATGAATGCAGCGCATTACCACAACTACTATGAGATTTACTTCCTGATGCACGGCAAGTGCAACCTGCTGATTAAGGACAGGTCATATGACCTCATACCTAACGACTTAGTGCTCATACCCAGGAGCGCCATACACAAGATGACATACCTTGACAGCATACGAAAGAGAGCTACACTCACATTTACAAAGGATTATATATCACCGTGTTTCGGCGATGAGCTGGAGGATGTATGGAGGATAAATGTGTTTAGGGCAAAGGATGCCGGGGTTATAAAGGAGATTTTTGATAAGATTGCCAGGGAGGCTTTTAATGAAAATGATATATCAAAAGAGCTCTTGAGGTGCTATCTGACAGAGCTTCTGGCATATGTGGCAAGGCACAAAAAGTACCTGGTAATGGACGACCAGTCTCAATCAAACCCTATGAAGCATGTAATGGATTATATACTGGAAAACTACGCCTCAAACATAACTCTGGACGAGCTGGCAGCGCTGTCCGGGTACAGCAAAATTATTTTTCTAAGATTTTTAAAGATGTGGTGGGAGTCGGTTATAAGGAATACACTGTGCTGGTACGTCTGAAAGCAGCAGAAAGACTATTGAGAGCTACTAATAAATCTGTAAGAGAAATTGCTACTTCATGCGGATTTAATGACAGTAATTATTTCAGCACGGTGTTTCAGAATAAATACGGTGTGCCTCCTACTCAATATAAGAAGGATCAGTTTATACAGTTTTTGGAGAAGTAGCGATAAGAAGGCATTACAAGGAGGTAATTATGTTATCTCTCCCTCAGTCAGCTTCGCTGACAGCTCCCTCGTCAGAGGGAGCCGGGGTTATTTCTTTTTATAGAAGATTTTGTATATATGTTTTACTACGAATATTTTCTTGGTTTTGCCGGCTATATAGCCCAATCCATAGAATATACACGGGAATATCACTGCGAGGATTTCGGGCAGGATACCGAGATTTTTGATATCATAGAGAAACAGCATATACACGTCAAACACTCTGAAGGCTATAAACCAAGGCGTACCCGGCATGATGTGCGCCATTATGAGTAGAAATGCACCAATCAGGAGCAGCGGCAATGCTATGATGAAGCCGTCATATATGCGGTAGGTATACTTAGCTTCGGGGTCAACACGCACGGCTTCGTTTGCTCTGCGCAAATCCTTGCCTGATATATGCCATGCAGCGGAGTACGCTGATGACAGGTATATGATAGCGGTGATAACACTCACCACCGGCAGGCTGTTTTTAAATATAGAGCCGAATGTACCCACCAGAAAAAAAGATAAAAGTGCATATAATAAGTGTTCACCTACTGCAGAAAGCATCGGTTTAACGTATTTGGTCATCTAAAATTACCTCCGTAAAAATAATATTACTTATAATTATAGTTATTCTTACAAAAAAGTCAAGTAAATTCTTGACATTTCGTCAAATGAATACTATAATTATAATGTTATACTATATTTTTTAAGGAGGTTTTATATCAATGGTTAAGATTACTTTACGCGGTACCGATACGAAGGAGTACGAAAACGGCACCACCATCTATGAAGTAGCAAAATCTATCAGTGATTCATTGGCAAGGGCTGCACTCGGCGGCATTGTAGATGGCGAGGTGAAAGAGCTTACCTTCGGGTTGGATCATGACTGCGATTTAAATATAATTACATTCGAACACGAAGAAGGCAAAAAAATTCTCCGTCATACTGCTTCCCATGTGATGGCACAGGCTGTAAAGAGACTCTACCCCAACACTAAGCTTGCCATAGGACCGGCTATTGATGATGGCTTCTACTATGACTTTGACTCAGAGGTTAACTTCACCAACGAGGACTTAAAGGCTATAGAAGCCGAGATGAAGAAAATAGTAAAAGAGAGAATCCGTCTGGAGAGATTCACTCTCCCCAAGGCAGAGGCTGTGAAAATGCTTAAAGAAGCCGGCGAACCGTACAAGGTAGAGCTGGTAAATGACCTGGGTGATGATGAGGTGATATCCTTCTACAAACAGGGTGAATTTACAGATTTGTGTGCAGGACCGCATGCTTTTGACACAGGTGTGGTAAAGGCATTTAAGCTGATGAGCGTAACAGGCGCTTACTGGAGAGGTAATGAAAACAACAAGATGCTCCAGAGAATTTACGCAACTGCATTCCCCACCAAGGACGAACTGAAGGCTCATCTGGAGCAGCTGGAAGAAGCAAGAAAGAGAGACCACAACATGCTCGGCAGAGAGCTGGGCTACTTCACCACAGTAGATACAATCGGTCAGGGACTACCGGTACTGCTGCCCAAGGGTGCCAAGGTTATACAGATACTCCAAAGATTTGTGGAGGATACCGAAGCAAGACTCGGCTGGCAGATGACCAAGACTCCCCTTATGGCTAAGAGTGACTTATACAAAATTTCCGGTCACTGGGATCATTATAAAGACGGTATGTTCGTAATGGGTGACGAAGAAAAGGACAAGGAAGTATTCGCACTGCGTCCTATGACATGCCCCTTCCAGTATCAGGCATATTTAAACAAGATGAGAAGCTACAGAGACCTGCCCCTGCGCTACAGTGAAACAAGTACACTGTTTAGAAACGAAGCTTCCGGTGAGATGCACGGTCTCATAAGAGTAAGACAGTTCACCATAAGTGAAGGTCACCTTATGTGCACACCCGAACAGCTTGAGGGTGAATTCAAGGCTTGTCTGGAGCTTACGACATACATGCTCAAGACTTTGGGTCTGTATGAGGATGTATCCTACCGTTTCTCCCAGTGGGACCCCAATGACAGAGCAAAGTACATCGGCACCGAAGATCAATGGAACGAAGCCCAGGATATGATGGAAAAGATACTCAACCACCTCAACATAGACTACAAGGTGGGTATAGGTGAAGCGGCGTTCTACGGTCCAAAGCTGGATATTCAGATAAAGAATGTATTCGGCAAAGAGGACACACTTATCACAATACAGATAGACCAGATGCTCGCTGAGCAGTTCGGTATGGAATACACCGATGCAGACGGCACTAAGAAGAACCCCTGCATAATCCACAGAACTTCTATCGGCTGCTACGAAAGAACTCTGGCACTGCTTATAGAAAAGTACGCAGGTGCATTCCCCACATGGCTTGCTCCGGTACAGGTACAGATAATACCCGTATCTGAAAAGCACTTTGAGTATGCATCAGCACTGAGAGAAAAGCTTCTGGATGCAGGACTTAGAGTTGAGGCTGACATGAGAAACGAAAAGCTGGGCTACAAGATAAGAGAAGCACAGATGGAAAAGCTGCCCTACATGTTGATTGTGGGTGACAAGGAAGCCGAGGAAGGTACGGTTTCGGTACGTTCACGCAAGGCAGGAGATTTGGGTGCTAAAACACAGGATGAATTTATCAAATTTATCAAAGAAGAAATAGACAGCAGAGCTCTGTAATGTCATACAGCAAAGACCGTCCGAAAGGTCGGTCTTTGCTGTGATTGCAGGACGGAACGACGAGGGCGTCGTTCCCTACGTTGATATTGATAAACGACGAGGGCGTCGTTCCCTGCGTTGGTATTGGCGTCGTTACTAAAAAAGGGAGATTTAAGATGAGTATAAAAGGTGCAATCGGTCACTTCAAGACAATAACCAAGCATAGACACATGGTGATAAAGCATGCATTTAAAGCCGGTATTGGCTTAAGAGGGCTCATGCATGATTTATCTAAATACACACCTGCGGAATTTGCCTCCGGTGCCAGATACTACACCGACGGCAAACGTTCACCAAACGAAGCGGAACGCACCGTATACGGCTACAGCAAAGCATGGCTCCATCACAAGGGCAGAAACAGACACCACTTTGAGTACTGGACTGATTACAATCCTGCTACTAAAAAAGTATCCCCTATTAAAATGCCGAAAATTTTTGTGCTGGAGATGTTCTGCGACAGGGTTGCTGCAAGTAAAATTTATCAAGGGGCGAATTATCATCAGGGGCATCCCTTGGAGTATTTCTCACGAGGTAAAGCCAACCGAGCCATCCATACGGAAACCTCCGATTACTTGGAAAGCCTGCTTGTGATGCTCGCCGAAAAAGGTGAAGATGAGACCTTTGCTTACATACGCAGAACCAAAAATGAAGATTACTGATATATATCAAGAAGCGAACATATAATGAAAAAAATAATATTGATTACTATAGGTTTGATTTTGCTTTGCACAGGGTGCTCTATGCCAAACCAAACCGTTGAAAATAAAATAAATGTGGTATGCACGGTGTTTCCGCAATATGATTTCGTAAGGGAAATCGCCAAAGACCGGGTAAATGTACAAATGCTGCTGCCGCCCGGTGGTGAGGCTCATTCCTATGAACCGTCACCCAAGGATATAATCGCCCTTAAGGAGGCTGACCTTTTTATAGCTATAGGCGGAGAATCCGAGCACTGGGCTATGCATCTTTTGGAGGGCAGTGAGCTCAAAGGCACCCCTACCCTGCTGCTGGCTGACGTGGTGACAACATATGCCGAAGAGGTCACAGAGGGAATGGAAGGCAGCGGTCACGGGCATGAACACTCCGAGAAGTGTGAGCATGACGAGCATGAAGCTGAATTTGACGAGCACATATGGACCGCTCCTCAAAATGCGGTGCTGATGTGCCGGGCAATAAGCAGGGCTCTGTGCGATGCTGACCCGGATAACAGCGAATTTTACCAAAACAATACCGATGTATATTGCAACAGGCTCACAGACCTTGACAGCGAATTTAAAAAAGCAGCCGCCGACGCAAAGAGAAACACTGTGATATTCGGTGACAGGTTCCCCATGAGATATCTGATAGAAGCAATGGGGCTCCAATACTATGCGGCTTTCCCGGGATGTTCCTCCAAAACCGAACCATCGGCTAAGACCCTTGCCTTCCTGACAGACAAGGTAAAAAATGATAATATACCGGTGGTATTCTATATGGATTACTCAGATGCACGCATAGCAGATGCCATATCAAGAGAAACTCATGCAAAAGCTATACGGCTCTACTCCTGTCATAACTTATCAAAAGAAGATTTATCGGAGGGTGAAACATACCTGAGCCTTATGCAAAAAAATTTATCTGCACTGAAGGAGGCCTTGAATTGATATGTCACTTTTAAAATGCGAAAATGTTACCCTTGGATATGAGGGCAAAGAGATAGTAAGCAACATATCATTTGAATTGAATAAAGGCGATTATCTGTGTATAGTCGGTGAAAACGGCTCAGGTAAGTCTACTCTCATGAAAGGTATACTGGGACTGATAAAGCCTTATAACGGCAAAATCGAAATCCAATCCGGAGGTGTGGGTTATCTGCCGCAGCAGACTATACTCCAAAAGGACTTCCCTGTATCTGTAAATGAAGTGATACTCTCCGGGTGCCTCGTAAAGCACAGATTTAATCCTTTTTATACTGCCGGGGACCGCAAAGCGGCAGACGAAGCGGCAAAAAAACTGGAATTATACGATTTGAAAAAGAAGTGCTATCAGGAGCTTTCCGGCGGTCAGCAGCAGAGGGTACTGCTGGCACGTGCACTGTGTGCCGCAGGAGAACTGCTCATACTGGATGAACCTGCTGCAGGTCTAGACCCTATAATAACAAACGAGCTTTATGACATAATAGATAATTTAAACAAAAACGATGACATAACTGTAATTATGGTATCTCATGATATTAAAGCTGCTATAAAATATGCAAGCCACATAATGCATATAGGCGTTAGCTCCTGCTTCTTCGGCACCAAGGAGCAATACCTGACTACCGAAAGCGGCAAAAGCTTCCTGGGAGGTGACACGAATGGATAATTTGCTTTCTGTTTTTTCATACTCATTCATGGTAAATGCACTCATAGCAGGGGCTCTGATTTCTGTTTGTGCGGCGCTTTTGGGAGTGATACTGGTACTCAAAAGATATTCAATGATTGGCGACGGACTCTCTCATGTGGGGTTTGGAGCTATGAGCATAGCTGCTGCGTTAGGATTAAGCCCGCTTAGCATTGCCATACCTGTGGTAACCATATCTGCACTGCTTTTGATGAGAATAAGCATCAACAGCAAAATAAAAGGTGACGCAGCTATAGGACTGATATCAACAGGTGCACTGGCATTCGGTATCATCATAGTGTCTGTTGCCGGAGTTAATACGGATTTAAACAGCTATCTTTTCGGCAGTATACTGTCACTTAGTGATACAGATATGGCTTTGAGTGTGGTGCTTTGTGCAGTAGTTGTACTGAT
Organism: Clostridia bacterium; assembly: GCA_017621495.1. Taxonomy (GTDB): domain Bacteria; phylum Bacillota; class Clostridia; order UMGS1810; family UMGS1810; genus RGIG8748. The sequence goes on along the minus strand of JAGATB010000033.1, from coordinate 42,611 downwards.
GTATATAGTGCTGTATAATAAGATATTTGCTATAACCTTCGATGAGAGCTTTGCCTCGGCAAGCGGTATTAAAACCGGCATCTACAACTCGGTAATCGCTGTGCTCTCCGCTGTAACCATAGTACTGGGGATGCGTATGATGGGGGCACTGCTCATATCCGCACTGATAATATTCCCTGCTCTCACGGCTATGAGAGTGTTTAAAACATTCAAAACAGTGAGTGTATTTTCTGTGATAATAGCATTGGTATGCTTCTTTGCAGGTATGATGATATCATTTTGGTTGTCCACTCCTGCAGGTGCTACGGTAGTAGCAGTTAATATAATAGTATTTATAGTTTTTTCCATAATCGGATTTATAAAAACACGCTAAGAGGAGACTTGATATGACATTTACAGATTTGATGTTAATTGCAATAAGCCTGTCTATGGATGCCTTTGCCGTTGCAATGTGCAAGGGGTTATCTGTTTGCAGAGCTAAGCTTAAGCATTATATAATAACTGCGTTATACTTCGGCGGATTTCAGGCAATGATGCCATTTCTGGGATTTCTGGCAGGCTACAGCTTTGAAAGGGTTATAACGAGCTTCGACTATATAGTGGCATTTGTACTGCTGGCATTAATCGGAGGCAATATGATAAAAGAAGCCCTCGGCAGCGAAGATACCGAGTGTAATGACAATTTCGGTGTTAAAACCATGATACCGCTGGCTCTCGCCACGAGTATAGACGCACTGGCGGTAGGTGTGACACTGGCTGCTAAGGGCTCATCACTTAGCGGCAGCTATGTGTCAAATATATTTTTCGATATAACCGTAATAGGAATTACCACATTTATAATATCTGCTATAGGCATTAAAATCGGAAATGTATTCGGAATCAAGTACAAGCAAAAGGCAGAGCTTGCAGGAGGAATAATTCTGATAATCATGGGTCTGAGAATGTTTATAGAGCATTTTATCTGAAATATTTTGATTTCATATACAAAAAGGAGCTGTAAAAAAGTCACAACATCTGTCATGACTTTTTTACAGTTTTTCATTATATGAATTATTTTCTGCTTACAGCCTTTTTGGCAGCGGCTGCGATATCCTCTGCAGTAAGACCGTATTCCTTGAGCAAATCTGCAGGAACACCGGATTTACCAAATGCATCCTTAACGCCTACTCTCTCCATGGGAACGGGGGCTTCTTCGCAAAGAACCTCTGCTACAGCACTGCCGAGACCACCGATTACATTGTGCTCCTCGCATGTAACTATCGCTCCTGTTTCCTTAGCTGCTTTGACAAGTATGTCTCTGTCTATGGGCTTAATGGTATGGATATTGATTACTCTTGCGTTTATGCCTTCAGCGGCAAGCATCTTCTTAGCTTCCAGAGCAGGCTCAACCATGAGACCTGTGGCAACTATGGATACATCCGTACCGTCCTCCAGGAGTACACCCTTGCCTATTTCAAACTCATACTCAGCTTCATCATAAAGCACGGGAACAGCCAGACGTCCAAATCTTAAGTATACGGGACCGTCATGGAGCACTGCAGCTTTAACTGCAGCCCTTGCTTCTACATCATCTGCAGGGTTAATTACCACCATGTTGGGGATAGTTCTCATGATACCTATATCTTCAAGGCACTGATGAGTAGCTCCGTCCTCACCTACGGAGATGCCTGCGTGAGTAGCACCGATTTTAACATTGAGCTTGGGGTAGCAGATGGAGTTTCTTATCTGTTCAAAGGCTCTGCCTGCAGCAAACATAGCAAAGGAGCTGGCAAATACCACCTTACCGCAGCTTGCAAGACCTGCGGCAGTGCTCATCATGTTCTGCTCTGCGATACCCATATTAATAAATCTGTCCGGGAATTCCTTCTTAAAAGTATCTGTCTTGGTGGACTTGGAAAGGTCAGCATCAAGAACAACTATATCATATTCTTTACCTAAATCGGCAAGTGCTTTGCCGTAGGATTCTCTGGTTGCAATTTTCTTATCTGCCATTATGCTCTCGCCTCCAATTCTGCAATTTTCGCATCTAATTCGTTTGCGGCTGTTTCATACTGCTCATCATTGGGAGCAGCACCGTGCCATGCAGGGTTGTTTTCCATGTATGATACACCCTTACCCTTGACACTCTTCGCAAGGATAAGTGTGGGCATACCCTTGCAGTCCTTAGCCTTATTAAGTGCAGACTTGATTTCATCAATATCGTGAGCATCGATTGTAATTACATTCCAGCCGAAGGCTTCAAACTTCTTATCAAAGGGTGTGGGGTTCATAACCTTGGTTATGTCACCGTCTATCTGCAAGCCGTTGAAATCAAGGAAAGCTACGAGATTGTCGAGCTTGTAGTGAGCGGCGAACATAGCAGCCTCCCATACCTGACCTTCTTCACATTCACCGTCACCGAGGATGGTGTATACTCTGTAATCCTTGTCATCAAGCTTAGCAGCAAGAGCCATGCCGTTAGCGGCACAGATACCCTGTCCCAGTGAACCTGTAGACATATCTACACCGGGGATATTCTTCATATCCGGGTGACCCTGAAGATAGCTGTCTGCCCTGCGCAGGGTGTTTATATCTTCACGAGGGATAAAGCCCCTCTCCGCCAATGCACCGTACAGTGCAGGAGCACAGTGACCCTTGGAGAGAACAAATCTGTCTCTGTCCGGATTTTTGGGATTGGCAGGGTCTATGTTCATTTCGTCAAAATAAAGCACAGACATAATATCCGCTATGGAAAGCGAACCGCCCGGATGACCCGACTTTGCACTGTGAACAGCACTGACTGCATGCTTTCTGATTTTGTAAGCGATGAGTTCTAATTGTGTGTTATTCATTACTAACTTTTCCTCCGTGTTCTTTGTTATTTATAGTATTTAATTTACTATCATCAATAATTTTCACAGCGAGAGCTATGATTTCATTAAGACGTTCATACTGCTGTGATATAAACAGATATCCTATCAATGCTTCAAAGCCTGTAGCATGACGGTAGTCCACTATATCGGCATTTTTTGCCGAAGTATTTGAGTGTGCATTTCTGCCTCGTTTGTACACAGATGTTTCTTCTTCATCAAGCATAGGTGAAAGTGCGTGAATTATAAAGCTCTGAGCCTTGGCACTCACATACCCTGTGGAGGCTTTGTGAAGCTTGTTTACAGCGGTATTGCCATGCTCCAGCACATACGACCGCACGAAAACCTCATATACTGCATCACCAATGTAAGCTAACGCCAGAGGTGATATCATCTTTGCATCATTACCGTTTAAATAGGGAAAATCCATATCATACTCTCTTCCACTTAACGCCCTGACGTGTATCCTCCAAGATAATGCCGCTATCTTTGAGCATATCACGGATTTCGTCTGCACGGGCAAAGTTCTTCGCCTTGCGGGCTTCGTTTCTCTCTTCTATGAGTTTCTCTATATCTTCGTCAAGGAATTCCCGGTTCTTGGCAATTTCTATGCCGAGAACATCTGTGAGTTCCTTTAAAAGTGACTTGGCTGCATCAACCGTACCTACAGATACGGATTCTGTAACGGATATATTTATATACTTTACCAGGTCAAATACTACAGATATAGCGTCTGCAGTGTTTATATCATCATCCATAGCATCTATGAAACGCTGCTTTAATGCATCAAGCTCGGCTTTGACATCAGCATCACACTCACCGCTTGCAGCAGAGCCGGATATAAATTCAAGGTTTTCATAGCAGGTTGAGATCCTGTCAAGACCTGCCTTAGCCTGCAGAAGCAAGTCATGGCTGAAGTTGATGGGATTTCTGTAATGAGCAGAAAGCATAAAGAACCTGATTACCGAGTAATCAAACTCTGCGGCTACATCCCTTACAGTAAAGAAGTTGTTTAAGGATTTGCTCATCTTCTGATTATTTACGTTTATATAGCCGTTGTGGAGCCAGTAGTTAGCAAAGGGAGCGCCGTTTGCGGCTTCACTCTGGGCAATCTCATTTTCATGATGTGGGAATATAAGGTCCTGACCGCCGGAATGTATATCTATGGTCTCGCCAAGGTATTTATTAGCCATGGCACTGCACTCGATATGCCAGCCGGGTCTGCCCTCGCCCCAGGGACTCTCCCATGCAGGCTCGCCTTCCTTCTTTGCCTTCCAAACTGCAAAATCCATGGGGTCTTCCTTGGCTGCGCCGACTTCTATCCTGGCACCGGCTTCCAAGTTCTCCAATGGCTGATGAGAAAGCTTGCCGTACTCCTTGAACTTCTTAACTCTGAAATATACATCACCGTCTACATTGTAGGCATAGCCCTTTTCTATGAGCTTGTTTATGATATCGATTATGGCATCAATGTTTTCGGTCGCCTTGGGATGAACCGTGGCTTCCTTGATACCAAGTCCCTTGGAGTCGGTGAAGTACTCTGATATAAATCTGTCTGCAAGCTCTTTTACAGTGATATTTTCTTCATTGGCACGCTTAATCATCTTGTCGTCTATATCGGTAAAATTCTGTACGAAATCAACCTCATAGCCTCTGTATTCCAAGTATCTTCTTAAGGTATCAAAGATGATGAAGGGTCTTGCGTTACCTATATGGAAATAGTTATATACCGTGGGTCCGCAGGAATACATCCTTACCTTGTTTTCCTCAATGGGCTTGAATTCTTCTTTTTTCCTTGTAAGTGTATTATAAAGCTTCATATGCGTCCGTCCTTTCTGCTTTACGCTACTTGCGCTCTGAATTTTCTAATTTTTCCTCCAAGTCGTGTACGTGCTTTTCCAGTTTGCAAATAAGCTGACTGGTGGGGTCAGGGATATGAATCTGGTCAAGATCCATGCTGCTGACTTTCTGATTATTAATGCGTACTACACGGGCAGGTACGCCCACCGCTGTGGAGTTCTCCGGAACCTCTGACAGCACCACCGCATTTGCGGCAATCTTGGAGTTGTCCCCTACAGAAAAGGGACCAAGCACCTTGGCACCGCAGCCTATGAGTACATTGTTGCCGATGGTGGGGTGTCTCTTACCCTTGTCCTTGCCTGTACCGCCCAAGGTCACATTCTGATATATGGTACAGTTATCGCCGATTTCTGCTGTTTCACCTATCACAATGCCCATGCCGTGGTCTATGAAGAGCCCCTTACCGATTGTAGCGCCGGGGTGAATTTCAATACCGGTAAAAAACCTGGTGAGCTGAGATATAATCCTGGCTATGAGATACAGCCTGTGCTTATAAAAAAAGTGTGCGTATCTGTGGGCAACAACCGCATGAAGTCCGGGGTACAGAAGTATAACCTCAAAATAATTCCTGGCTGCCGGGTCACGCTGAAGGATATTTGTCATTTCCTTTGGAGCAACCGAAAAAAAGAACAGTGCCCACAATACAACAAGTATTATAACTATGTATAGAAATGTCAATTTCATTCTCCTCCTTTTGATATTGCCTACTTAACCATTATTATATAATTTTTTGAAGGAAATTACAACACTTTTTTGCAGTTTTATTAAAAAAGATTGAAATTATTTCAGGTTTCTGTTAAAATGATAGTGAAAAAAGCAAAAAAGGAAGGAAAAGACCATGATTTATTCAAAAGTTGATAATCCAAAATGCACCCTGTGCGTCCATGCACAGATACATAACGAAAGTGATAATATAACCTGTGATATCAAAGGCACAGTACCGGCGGACTTCTGCTGCAAGAAGTTTAAGTATGATATATTTAAAAAGAAGATAAATCCTAAGAAGGTATTGAAATCGCAGAATTTCAGCAAGGAAGATTTTACACTATAAAATTCAATTATTAAGGGAGGGTATGGAAACCCTCCCGTAATACGTTGTAACATCTAAAATTTTATATTTTGTTATATGTAGGGTACAGCCTTTAGGATGTACCGATTAGACGGTTCGTCGGAAATCGCCGAACCCTACAATGTAAACTTTGAGTGATATCCTCAGTCAGCTACGCTACAAGGGAGCCTTTTTTATTATCTGTTATCTGAAATCAAGGTACTCGGTTATGGTAAAGCAGCTATGGCGGCTGGAGGTTCCTATTTCTAACTTGAAGTCACCGGGTTCAAAAACCTTGTTGCCCCGTCCATCATAGAAGGACAAGTCCTCTCGTGTTAAACGCATGGTGACGGTCTTTGTCTCTCCTTGCTTTATATATATCTTTTGAAAGGCTTTCAGCTCTTTGATAGGTCTTGCCATACTTGCTACAACATCCTGAATGTAACACTGGGCAATCTCAAAGCCGTCAAACTTACCCTTATTATGAATGTCAAAGGTAATCTCAAAGGCTGTGTCTGTTTTATTACAGCGGAAATTATCATATACAAATTCTGTATAAGACAGACCTTCTCCAAAGGCATATAGAGGGGTGCTGTCTCCCACTGTGGAAACATATGGATGATGTTCATAATAACCGCTTAATACATATTCGTTGCGATTATGATTATAGTGAATAGGTATCTGTCCGGTATACCTTGGGAAGGTAACAGGAAGCTTACCGCAGGGATTAAAATCGCCGAATAAAATCTCAGCAGCAGCAAGTCCGCACATAGTTCCTCCATGCCAAGCCCACAGTATAGCATCACATTCCTCCACAATATCACCAAATGCAAGAGGTCTGCCTGCCAAAAATACTGCAACCACCTTTTTTCCAAGCTTTTTCGCCTGTTGTATTGCTGCGACCTGTTCTTCGGGCAATTCGATATTTGGCATGGTTTTTCCTTCGCCGGTAATCATCCAATCTTCTCCCAATGCCACCAGACATACATCGGACTGCTCTGCTAAATTGCAATCTGACAGGGTGTTTTCAATGCCGTTTACTTGCTGCACTCCCTCAAAGAAGGAAACTACATCTTTTGCTTCTCCGCTGGCATGCCAGCTTCCCATCAGACTTTCCTTTTCCTCGGCATAGGGGCCTGATACTGCAACCTTTTCTCCTTTTTTCAAAGGAAGCACTCCGTTGTTTTTCAAAAGCACCATAGAATGTGCACTCATTTCTTTGGCTTTTTGGAGGTATTCCTTCGTAAGCACCCTGCCTGTGGTATTGACATCTTCTGTATATGGACGGTCAAACAATCCCAATCGGAATTTAATGCGCAGAATTCTGCGGACAGCCTCATCAATGGTTTCCATATTGACTGCACCTTGAATTAAAGCTTGCTCCAAATTGTTTTTGTAGATACCATCGAACATATCCATATCTACGCCGGCATTAATTGCAAGAGCAGCAGATAAGAGGTCATTGTCTGATACTCCCTGACAATTCAGTCGCTCGATGGCAGCCCAGTCGCTGACCACATAGCCGTCAAAACCAAGCTTACCCCTCAAAACATCGGTTAAATAATATTTATTGGCAGTGGCAGGCTGACCGCTTATGTCGTTAAATGCACTCATTACTGTTGCAATCCCGGCATCCACGGCTTCTTCAAAGGCAGGTAAAGCCCTGTTGTGCATGGTATAATCTGACCACTCGGTGGGGTCCTTGTCTCTGCCTGCCTGAGAAGCACCGTAACCTATATAATGCTTGGCACAGGCGGCAAGCTTACCAGGCTGTGACATATCCTCGCCCTGAATTCCATCTACAGATGCTTTTGCAACCATTTTGCCCAGAAGCGGGTCTTCTCCCGGACATTCTATGATTCTGCCCCATCTGGGATCAGTACAAATATCAAGCATGGGTGCAAAGGTCCAATGCACACCATCGTAGCTTGCCTCTCGTGACATAATCGACGCCGCATCACGAATCAGGTCATAATCCCATGTAGCAGCCTGCGCTAAAGGAATAGGGAAAATGGTTCTGCAGCCATGGATAATATCTCTGCCGTAAATCAGTGGAATGCCCAAAGGACTTTCTTCAACAGCACAGCGCTGCAGTTCGTTCAATTCACCAATCAGAAACTGCTCCTGCTCGCAATCCCCTGCAAGTCCGTTTGCCGCCAAAATACAGGAGCCTAATTTTCCCTGCCTTGCAAGGTCTTTTAATTCTTCTATTCTTTCATTATCAGCAATAATGGATTCCTGATTTAACTGTCCGATTTTTTCCTCTAATGACATTTTAGCAATTAGCTCTTCAATTTTATGTTCCATAAAAACTCCTTCTTTTCCGATTACACTATCTTATTAATAAAGGGGCTGTAAATAAAGTCACAACATCCATGGGACGGAGCTATTTTGTCACATAAAAGCAAGGTTTTACATGACAAAATTACCTGCCGTCCCCGCCTGTCATGACTTTATTATAAATATGTGACGGCTGTTAACGCCGTCACATATAAAGCTATTATTTTGTGATATCAAATTTGAATGTAGTTGTAACATTCCATTTCTCGCCAACTTGTGGTGTATAGCTACCGCAGTAATCATAATAAAGCTTATTATAACCGTTATTTTCTGTATACATAGCTACAAAGAAGTCATTGGTTTCGATTACAGGATCATAGCTAACGGTAACTTCTGCAGAAATACCGCTTTCTACGCCCCAGATTTTTGCAGCATAGATACCGTTTGCGGCTTTACCTATCTCAATTGTGCTGTTTTTGCCATATGTTACATCATACTCTGTATCATCAAACAAGCCGTTTCCGTTGTCATCACGCATTGCTCTGTCTGTAATCTGAGTACCATCGTTCAGCTGTCTCATTATAGGAAGCATTGTAGTATACGCACTCTTTAATCCAACAGATTTCTTAAATTCAAAGCCCTGTACAACTTTAATACCGCCTGTTGCTGTGATTTCATAGTCCTTAGTATGCACTGCAAGCAATTCATCTTCGGTTTGAGCTCCGATGTACATATTTGATTTTTCTGCAAATTCGATTTTATCAACAAGTAAATTCTGAGATTTAGTTAAATCAACTGCGACTCCGTCATACTTGGCTGCTATAGAATCATCAATAACAAATTCGTTTTTGTGGTATCCGCCAATGAAGCTATCGGATTTATTCGGAATGTATGTATCTTTATCAGCAATTTCCAGAGCACATTCCCACTCAGTACCATACGCTACAAAGGTGTCATTATATACGTCTGTAAAGTCGTACTCTCCTGTTCTTTCTACGTCGTAGCTTCCGTACATTCTCCACAAATCACCACCAAGGTCTTTACCTTCATTGTTTGCAGGTACGGTAGCTCTCTTAAATATGTGTTTAATATATCTGTTGCTGTTTTCATCAGAACCCTTAATATAGAAAGTTATATTGTTATTTGTCTGTTTTACAACGATTTTTGAAGAATCATAAACATTTACATTAAAAGTATCTGTGGTAACTTCGGTATCGTCCTCACCTATTGCCTTGGCATACAGTGTGTGCGTGGAAGCTGTGATACCATCAGGTAATTTTGCAGAATATACACCATCGCTATATGTAGTAGCAAGCTCTGTGTCATCCAAATACAATTCTACATCTTTAACGTTCTTAGTACCATAGGTCGCCTGTACTTCTACTGTTGCAGTATCGGGCATATACTGATTATCCTCTATGCCATCGAATTCAGCTTTTAAAACATCCTTAGTAAGTGTACGGAACTTGCCGGAAGCAAAGTATGGTTTGATATTATCCATGGTGTCAAACAGGAAGGTTTTTAATACGTAATTATCAGTGTTTTCCGGTAATTCGATATTTACCTCCAGAGTTTCGCTTTGACCACCGCCTGCTATTTGCGCAGTGTCTGTTTTAGCATTCTTAAGCTGCAAAGAACCATTTACGTTTTCATAAAGTGCTGAAATAAAGGTTACATTTTTAGTTGAATTTGTGTTGTTTGTTAATGTCATGCTTCCGTTAAAGGTAGCATCATCAACGAGTCCCTGCATAGGCTCGCCATTATTTGTATAACCGAATTCATTTACAACTATATCGTCTACTGCATAGAGCTTGACTTCTCTAATCGAAAGGGAACTGTTTCCGGCAGGGAAAAACACTCTTACTTTGTTTGCAGTATATACCGGGAATGTGAATTCACAGTTGGCAGCTTTATTATTTGTAACAGCTGCATCGGGGATATCAACCCACGCATTGTTTACATATGCCTGAAGTTTAATGCTCGCAGCGCTATATTTAGTCACCACCTGAGCTCTGTTTATGTTGTAATCTTTAAGTAAATCGATTTCTACATAATAGTCATTACTTGCGGTATTTGCTTTGCTCGGCAACGCATATTCCTGTCCGCTTGCGTTATCACTCTGTCCGTCAACAGCATAGGAAGGAACCTGCCTCAAAGTATCTTTTCCACTTCCTCCGCCAAAATCCGAATAATTTATCGAAACGGGCTTTCTGAATGCAACGTTGTTATCATCTGCCTTATACACTCTGATTTCTCTTAATTTTGTTACTGCTACAGTTTCATCTTTTGAAACAAGGCGTATTTTATTGGTTGTAATATTCCCATCAAAAACGAGAAAATTATTTCCGCTAACGCAATTCACAGTGCATCCGTCAGCTAAAACTGTAACGCGATTGTTCATAAAAGCATTATTTATCCATCCAACATCCGTACCGGCAGCAATCTTAGCAGGTATCCACTCTCCATTAGATAAATAATGTATCTGATATGCTTTTAAAACGTCATTACTCGCTGGCGCTCCGTTGTTGTTATTTCCGGACATAACATCTACACCGGAAATTGTATATGTACCGGCTAAGTCAATTTCGTAAACAGCATTTGCTCGTTTGGTGCTTGTCACCATAAATACAGCGCTACTATCTGTACTGTCACCGTTTGTCAATTTATCTGTCGTAAAAGTACCGTTTCCGGTGTTATTAACATCCGTTACAGTCTTGTCAAGTGCCACATTGTACGGGTTGTCATCCGTTTCAGATGCGAATGCCGGCACTGTAAATAACGACATACACATCGTTATTACCAAAAAAGTTACCAAAATTTTTCTTTTCATAATTTTTTCACTCTCTTCTTTCATATTATTTTATAAATATTTATGCAGGGGTGATTCGTGAACAATATCATTAACTTAAGCTATTTGTTTGAGAAATTGTAGGGTTCGGCAGTTTCTGACGAAACGTAAATGTTGTATTTTCGGCACATCCTGAAGGCTGTGCCCTACAAAACTCAATTTAATTATTCTTAAGTTAATGACATGGATTTGTGAATCACCTCTACATTTTATCAAACTTTAAAACAGACTTAAATCAGTCTGATTTATTAAAAGAGTACTTATTTGGTGATTGTGTCACCAAAGCCAACGTTATCTTCTATGACTACGTTTTCTGTAGTATCTGCGGCTACAAACAATCCGCTTTCGTATGTATCTACGGTATTTTTGTTTGTATTGCCGGCAAATACGATATCCTTTGCATTGTAGATATAGACATTGCCCATACCTTCATATTTTTCTCTTGATTCTCTAAAATTGGAATTGATGAACTTGTTGTTTATTACAATCACATTTTTGGCAGAGAACATACCGAAGGCAGCCCATGCAGAATCTTCTATGGTATTATCTTCCATCAGGATGTTGTGAGCGACGTAACCTTTGACATCTGTGTAATTTGAAGGCTGCTCATCATAGCCTCCGCCTATGAAAAATGATGCCGGGTCACGCTGAGCATAGTTGGAGCCCTTGACTACATTGCCTCGTATGATTACATTGCTCGGATTGTCTCCTATAGTCCATCTGCTCCAACGCAAAACATTGTGGAGTGCAAAGGCAGGATAAGCTATATTTTCTATGGTATTGTCTTCTACAGTACCACTATCCATACCAAAGTAGAAAGCATGGCATGAACCATTTCTCAAGACATTATTTCTTACAATATAATTACCACCGAAATCCATATTGAAAAAGAAATTAGTGTCCTCATAGTCTGCCGGGAGTGCATCTTTAAATTTAACCACACACCTGTGAGCAGCACTATCACCGGGATAGTAATTGTACTGCCACTCAAAGGAGGCTATTTCTGACTGCCAGTTGATGTCTTCAAATTGACTCGTTTTCATGGTCATGGGAGCACCTTCATAAATAATGTCCTGATGCGCAAAGAGCTGCAAATGATCAAATATAACTGTATAATCATCCTGCTTTATAGCACCTGTACCCAAAAAGCTGTTACTAAGATGGAACATATCATCATATATACCGTCCAAAGTACAATTCACAAGCTTGACATTTTGATAAATGCGATGTGTTTCCAGTCCACCGAAGCTTGAAAATCTTCTGCCTTCTCGTGGTACAACCTTTACCCTGTTAAATTCCAGATTTTCTGTCAAAGTGCTGTCAAATGCAATATACGGAACACTGTGCACAGTCACATCACTAAAAATGATATCTTTACTCTTGTATGTACGGATACCGTTCGCATTATAGTTTGGTGTTAACTGTAAAAATGCAGGACTTCCAACCTTTACCTCTTTAAAATAATTAGAATTCTTAAAGGTAACACTAAAGCTGTTGGTACCGGTTTTTGCTGTGCTTACAACACTATCGCCCGAGGGAAAATTATAGTTTTCTGACGGAACTTTATTATTTACATTGGTATCCCACTCTCTGCCTCCGCCGAAGGTGAAGCTATCCGGTATATTTACACCCTCTGCTGTAAACTCAACTGTGTGAGTATTAAAATTCACGGCACTTACTTCTCCGATAAATATGGTGGGGCTGCTTTCAAAATCCCAGTCAATAGTCAAATTGCTCATCTTGATTCTGCTGCAGTCATTAATATATATGAACTGACCGTCAGAAGCGGTTTCGTGGTCGGTAAATATCAGTTCAGAGCCCCTGCCGTCGATTAATAAATCTGAAATACCTTCCAGAGATATCTGTGTTTGTCTATCCTTACCCAGATAATATACACCTTCGGGTATGATAAGCGTTGATGCATTTATCTCCTTTACCTTAGCTATGGCATTTTCAAAACAAGTAAGATTAGCATATGCGTTTTTGTCCGGTGATGCTCCGAAATCCGCAACAGATACAGAGATACCATTGTTTACCGGCTCGGAAACCGTAAAGTCCTTGGCACCGGATATGTTGTCCATAATATCAAGTATTTTCTCCGAGGTTTCCTCAGTAAAGGGATAATCATATACAGGCTTTTGCAATACAGGAAATTTATCGGTGCCAAAATAGGGTCTGATATTATCCATGGTGTCAAACAGGAATGTTTTGAGTGTGCAGTTATCTATATTTGGAGGTAATTTCATATCTACACTTAAGTTCTCACTCATCCCTGCAGGTATTTCACTGCTGTCTAATTTGACATCCTTAAGCTTATCTGTACCATTGACATTTTCATAAAGTGCAGCAATATAAGTTACATTCTGCGGTGAGCCTGAGATATTGGTTAATCTCATATTTCCGATTGCATCAGCATCCGCAACAAGAGATTTCAAGGGTGTGCCGCCGCTTTCATATCCAAATTCATCCAGGTTTATGATATCTGTGGTATATATCTTTATTTCCTTGATTTTTTGGTTAGATTGTCCTTGGGGTAAAAACAATCTTACCTTGCTTGCAGTATATTCCGGGAATGTCAGCTCACAATCAGCAAGTTTATTGTCAGTAACGCTTGCACCCGGAATATCAACCCATCCACCGTTTACATATGCCTGAAGACTAAAGTTTTGGGTAGTTGCTGTACTTACTACGGCTCTGTTTATGGTATAATCCTTAAGTAAATCGATTTCTACCCAATGATCGGTTGTAGCAGTATTTGCATTACTACCAAATAGAAATTCCTGGGATGATGTATTATTGCTCTGTCCGTCAACAACGAAAGACGGAAGCTGTTGTACAGTAGTTTTACTGCCACCATTACCGAAAGAATTATAGCTTACTGTAACAGGTTTTCTGAATGCAATGTTATTGGCATCTGCCTTATACACTCTGATTTCTCTTAAATTAGTTGTTGTTTTATCGCCATGTTTTGAAACGATACGGATTTTATTCGTTGTAATGAGCCCATCAAAGACCAGTAAGCTGTATCCGCTATTGCAATTCACTGTGCATCCGTCAGCTAAAACCGTAACACGTTCATTTATAACACCATTAGAATATTTTATATCCGTGCCGGCAGCAATCTTAGCAGGTATCCACTCTTCGCCTGATAAATAATGTATCTGATATTCTTTTAAAAGACCGGTACTCGGATTTCCATTCGCATCTGTACCGGACAGCACATCTACACCCGAAAGAGTATATGTATCCGCCAAATCAATTTCTATGACAGCATTCGGTAATTTGCCGCTTGTTATAGCAACAGTAGCACCGGAATCTATAGAGTCTCCGTTTACCAGATTGGGTATATTGGGGGCATACGCCGCAACTCCATTAACATCCGTTACAGTCCTACCCAGTGCCACATTATACGGGTTGTTATCCGTTACACCTGCGAAGACCGGCATCACAGTAAATAGCGAAAAACAAATTGTTGTTATTAAAAAGCTTGCAAGAATTCTTTTTATTATGTCAATCACCTTCTTTCATTAAAGTTTTATTTAGTCGATTTTTTCAAATTTAACGGCGCTTACCCTCATAATCTTAGAGCCATTAATCATCAAATCAACATAACCGGTAAGACCTTCATTGAATTCAAACTCACCGATATCCACAAAGCCCGAACCACCCTGAGTAGCATCAAAGGTTGTTTCGTATTCGCCGTCTTTGTGAGCAACCTTAACCAGAACACTTGCATTTTCATTGGCAGTAGCTGCCACCCTATATACAGCTACTCTGTATGTGCCACTCTCCAGGAAGGGCTTGAATCTAACTTGTGCAGTGTCCGTGGGACATTGACGGGATTGTGCGCTGCCATAGCCTTTATATGAACTGTTTGACCATGAACCCTTAAGTTCTTCGTAGCCAAATGTGCCGGTATCAACTATCAGAGCACCATTGTCATCATACTTCTGACCAAGTTTTTCAACACGTTCTTTCATAGTAATGGTATCGCCAAAGCCGATATTGTCTTCCAATACTATATTTTTGGTGGTATACTCATCTACAAATAATCCGCTCTCGTATGTATTGACGGTGTTTTCATTTGAGTTTCCGGCAAATACTACATCTTCTGCATTGTAAATATATGCGTTGCCCATACCCTCAAATTTGGCTCTGGATTTCCTCAAATTGGAATTAATAAATTTGTTATTAATTACGATTACATTTTTTGCGGAGAACATACCAAAGGCAGCCCAGACAGAATCTTCTATGGTATTATTTTCCATAAGGATATTCTGTGCAGGAAATCCTTTGACCGGTATGTAATTCGATGGCTGATTATCATAACCGCCGCCTATAAAGAATGTAGCCGGGTCACGCTGAGCATAGTTTGAGCCCTTGATTGTATTATTACGTATAATGACATTTCTTGCATTATCACCTATCGTCCATCTGCCCCAACGGAAAACTGTATGTATGGTAAATGGCGGATAAGCGAGGTTTTCCATCACGTTGTTTTCTACAAGACCATTTGGCATACCGTAATATAAAGCATGGCAGGAACCGTTTCTCAACACATTATTTCTGATGATGTAATTACCTTCAAATCCCCTGCTGAAAAACATATTTGTGTTTTGATAACCTTCCGGAAGGGGGTCTTTGAATTTAACAACACATCTATGGGCAGCACTTGCACCGGGATAGTAATCCATCTGCCATTCATAATCTACTATTTCAGACTGCCAGTCTATATCCTCGAATTCGCTGGTTTTCATAACCATTTTCATACCTTTTTGAATAATCAAGCTGTGTGCAAAGTGCTGCAGGTGATCCATGATAACAGTATAATCATCTACCTTTATGGCACCTGCTCCCAGATAGTTGTTACTCATATGCATCATATCATCAAATATGCCGTCCAATGTGCTGTTTACAAGCTTGACATTTCGGTAAACATGATGTGTTTCAAGTCCGCCGTAGCTGGAAAATCTTCTGCCCTCTCTGGGTACAACCTTTACTTCATTAAACTCCAGGTTTTCTATTAAAGAAGTATTAAATCCAATATACGGAACAGAGTGCATCGTTACTTTATTGAAAATAATATCTTTAGATTTAGTAGTCTGTACTCCGTTAGCGTTGTAGTTTGCTGTCAAATTTAAATGTGTGGGACTGCCAACCTTTGCTTCTTTAAAATTATTGGAGTTTTTAAAGGTTACAGAAAAACTGTTGGGACCCGTTTTGACCGAGCTTACAACATTGCCCTTGGGGAAGGTATACTTATCTTGAGGAACCTTGTTGTTAGCTTCGATATCCCAGTCATATCCTCCGCCAAATACGAATTTGTCGGGTATATTGATACCGTCTGCAGTAAACTCAACTGTGTGAGTATCAAAATCGATACTTTTTACTTCTCCGATGAATATGGTCGGGTAGCTTTCATAATCCCAATCAATAGTCAAGTTGTATAGCTTGAGTCTGTTACAGTCTTCGATATAAATAAACTCTCCGCTGGAAGCGGTTTCGTGCTCGGTAAATATCAATTCAGAACCCATACCGTCAACCAGTAAATCCGAAATTCCCACGAAAGATATTTGTGTTTTGCGTTCTTCACCGAGATAATATACACCTTGGGGTATGATAAGCTTGGAGGCGTTTATCTCTTTAACTCTTGCGATTGCATCCTCAAAGGCTTTGACATTTTCCTGAGGTGTTGCAGAGGGTGATGCTCCGAAATCAGCAACAGATACATATATGCCGTTATCTGCAGGTTCGGCTACGGTAAACTCTACAGCACCTGTTATATTCTGCTTGATATCTTTGATTTTTTCAGCGGTTTCCGTAGTGAAACGTGCATTGTAGGTATTAATCAAAACCTTTTGGTTTTCGCCGTCCCACTCAACGTCGTAACCGTAATTTTCTATCAGGAAACGCAGGGGAACATATGTACAGCCATTTTTTAATATGGGAGGTGTTTCCAAGGCTACCGCTTCACCATTGACATATGCCGTGTTACTGCCAATCTGTATAACAATAAATTTATCATTGTCGTTTGATACGGTGATGTAATTATCATTGTAGTCAACCTTCATATTTAAGTTTTCTGATATAACCCTGAGAGGTACAAGCACTCTGCCGGACTCGGTAAATGGCACTGCATCATCAAAATTAAGGTTAATACCGTCTATACTTACCGTGATTACTTCATTAGCAAATGAACCGGTGGGGAAAATAGTGATTAAGCTTAAGATAACTGCAAGAAGAATCGCTATCTTCCTCATTTAGTCCACCTCCTTGAGCTGCTTTTTGAAGTCTTTATATGCTGCTGCATATATTTTTTCCATTTCTTTAGCATCTTTTTCTATTTTCTTTATAAAGCTGTCATACTTAGAAATAGGAGTAAGATTCATAACCATTTTAACCGATTCTTCCTGAACCAAGGTTGCAATATTGTTATTTAGAACTCTGATCCTATCCTGCTGCTCGGGAGTAAAGTTCAGCTTCATTTTGTGATTTGTAACGAAGCTTTCGGCAGATTCTTGATATTTTACTGTCATCTTCTGAACTTCTTCGGGGAAGATGTTTATACCGTCATTTTTTACTACTCTCATTATATGACCGGAATTAATTCCCTCGGCAGTATCTATGTTCACAGTCGCGTTTGGATTATAGGAAACCTTTATATGCTCCATATATTTCTTTTGACCGTTTTCGTATACGAAGTGCTCGCCCTCTTTACCCCATTGCAGCAGCTCGGCACCTTCGTCGGAATACAGATAATCTATAGCCTTTAAGAGTCTCTCTACATCCTTAGTCTTTGAAGAGATACCAAATGAGGAATATGATGCAACATCTTCACTCCACAAAATTCTCATATCAGGTGCAGAATTTGTAGTAATGGGCATAAGCAGCTCTAAATCGAAATCCTTGTCCTTGGGATGGAGTTTCTTATAAAGGTCCTCCTCTACCTGGGCTCTGTTGGGCCAATCCAAAGTAAATACACCCTTGTTATTGAGAAGCTTCTCTTCCCACTGTTCAGCTGAAGATGTAAAGAACTCTTCATCGAGCAAGCCTTCACTGTGCAATTCATTTAAATCGGTTATCATTTCTTTATAACCTTTATTTAAGGGACCGTATTCCCATTTGTCGGTTTCTTTGTTGTACATCATACCGGAGTTGGTATTGTACATAATGCCGTATGCATTAAATGCGGACTCCTTTGAACGGCTTACGATTCCGACTGTGTCGGGGAATTTCTTTTTGATTGCCTTTAATACTTCCTTTAATTCTGCCATTGTGGTAGGATTCTCCATACCAACGGCTTTGAGCATATCGGCTCTTATGATAGGTGTATTCATATACTCCTGTCTCTCATTGAATTTGGGCAAGCCGTATATGTGTGAGTCGGAGGCAAGCATAGAAGTGTATGCCACCTTGTCCTTTTTAAGATATTTCTGCAGATTGGGCATGATATCCAGATATTCATCAATGGGAACCAATGCACCCTTAACACCGATAGTTTTGGCATCATCAATCGGAAGCGGAGAAACGATATCGGGAAGCTCGTTTGACGCAATAAGAAGCTTTAACTTCTCAAAGTGAGAGCTCTCAATATTCTGATTGATTGTCAAATCGATATCAAACTTATCTTTGAATATCTTTTTGAGCATATAATTCTCATCTTCGTTGCCGCCGCCAAGAAGCATCATTTCGATTGGCAAAGTGTCTTTGCCGGAGGTGCTGTCTTTTTTGCAGCCTGTAACTCCCAGGACAATGACAACTGCCAGCATTACAGCCATAATTCTTTTTAACATTTTCATTACTCCTTTTTCATTTATTTATCAGCCCTTTACAGAGCCAATCATTACACCTTTGATAAAGAATCTCTGTACGAACGGATATGCAATAAGCACCGGTATCAGTGACATCACAATCGAAGCCGATACAAGCATCTCACTCGAGGGGGGCTGCTCGTTTACAACATCGAATGCATTGCTTGACATACCCTGCATATCCTGCTCTACAATCATTTCCTTTAGTATGAGCTGCAAAGGATATGTCTTCTTTTCATCGAGATACAGCATTGCATTGAAATATGAATTCCAATGACCTACCGCATAAAACAAACCAATTGTAGCTATAACCGGTATAGAAAGCGGAAGTATCATCTTGATAAATATCTGTATATCGTTGGCACCGTCAATCCTTACCGATTCAACTATTTCCTCGGGTATACCCTGCATGTATGTCCTTACTATTATCATGTTGTATGTACTGATTGCACCCGGAATAACCAGCGCCCAGATGGTATCGTACATTTTCAGCCATTTGATAAGTAAGAAGTTGGGTATCATACCTCCGCCGAAAAACATTGTAAAAACAACAAGTAATGTTATACTCTTTCTGAATACCAGATTTCTTCTTGACAGACAATATGCCATTGAAGTAGTCATAACAAGATTTATAGTTGTACCCAAAACAGTATATACAATTGTGTTTCTGTAAGAGGTCAAGAATAATTCATTGCTAAAAACCTCTTCATATGCAGAAAGGCTGAAACCTCTGGGCCAGAGGTAAACCATACCTGCTTTAACATACTCAACACTGCTGAGTGACTTTGATATCAAGTAAATAACAGGATACAGAGTCACTACTATGACAAGAAGCATAATAGAAATATTTATAACATTAAAAACCTTGTCTATGAGTTTATCTTTGTACATCATTTATACCCCCTACCACAATCCGTTGCCGGATAATTTGTCGCTGACCTTGTTTGATATAACGATGAGTATCACTGCCACTATAGAATTAAGAAGTCCGACTGCTGTTCCAAAGCTGTAGTTTGCGTTCTGGACACCGGCTCTGTATACATATGTGGATATAACATCGGATACTTTGTATATACTGGGATTATACATAAGCAATACCTTTTCGTAACCTACTTCCAGCAGTGAACCGAGCTTTAATATGAGCAGTATAGATATAGTTGGAAGTATCGATGGCAAGGTTATGTTCCATATTCTTCTCCATCTGCCTGCTCCGTCTACTGTAGCTGCCTCATATAATGCAGGGTCAATTCCGGCAATTGCAGATATGTATATGATAGCGCTGTAGCCTAATTCCTGCCATATTCCCGAACTAACATACATAGGCAGGAACCAATTCTGCTCCATAAAGAAGTTGATGGTATCTCCTCCTGTAACAGTGGAGATTACTTTGTTTACGACACCGCTTGTAGGCGATAGAAGCTGTTTCAAAAGTCCCACAACAACTACCACTGATAAGAAGTGAGGCAAGTAGCTCACTGTTTGTGTGAGCTTTTTGAGCCTTTGGTTCTTTAATTCGTTGAGCAGCAAAGCAAAAATAATAGGCAGCGGGAAACTGAATATTAAGTTTGTAATGCTGATTTTTAAAGTATTTCTGATTAATCGTCCAAAATAAGGTCCCTGCAAAAATTCTTTGAAGTACTTAAGTCCAACCCAGGGACTACCCATAATGCCGCTCATAAAATCATAATCCTTAAATGCAATGATAAGTCCGTACATAGGTACATATCTGAAAATAATGTAATAGATTAATGACGGCAGCAATAAAATCATCAGATATTTTTGGTTGGCAATTTCTTTAGCGAGAGAGCGCTTCCTATTAGGAATGCCAACCTTGTCTTTTTTAATATTTATCATCATTTTTCACCTTATTCATATATTACAATTGCCTGTATATTCTTTCTGTTTGCATATATCAAAACATCAGAGCTTTCCATAATACCTGCGGAGCTCGCGGTTATGATGTTGTTCTTATTTACCACACTGAGCTTGCCGATGGTTGAATCAAACATATATACTTTAGCAGAAGCATTTACAGCATATCTCTTCAGCACACCGTTTAAATTGAGCAAAAGTCCGTTATCGTTTATTTTTTCAACTTTTGCCAATGTACACTCTAACTCTTTAAAACCTTCGTAGGTACCGCCTGCAGATGCATATGTTTTGTTCGTCTTTCCGAGGGAAGGTGAATATATAGGTCTGTATACAGTGACCTTTTTATTGTAAATATTTAATTGCAATACATCACCCGGTAATGCACAATCGATGGTCCAAGCCTTTGGTTCTGTTGATTTGTAGTTTAAAAATTCAGACGAAACATTTTCGTTAGCTATAACCGCATCTTCATCTATAAAATACTGTGTATAGTTACCTTGTATATATCCCGATATTTTCTTAGCCACATTGCCCTCGGAATCTGTAGTGGTAACAATCTTGTCTACTATAAAAACATGCAAAGCTGTGGAAACTTCATCTTCGAGTTCTGCAGTTACAACCATAGCACTTGCTGCACCTATTACGGTATAATCATAAACCTTGAAATCAGAATATCTCTCTCCGTTAAAGAAATAAGAGCTACCTTGCACTTTAATTCTTTCGGGGTCTATATCTCCATCATTTGAAGGCTGCGGAACTACAAAGACCTTACACTGGGAGTCCATAGAAAATTCATCGCCCGCTTCAATGTTTGATTCGTTAACAAGCATGGAATTTAAGTATCTGTATGTAGGACTATCAGATTTAGGAACATCTTTTTCCAATTTAAAGTCGTCGCTTCCTAATTCATAGGTCTGATTAGTATTATCCACAGCACTTTCTATCTTGGTAAGCACATCAGACTTATCAACTTCATACACCACCAGCTGAGCAGCTACATTGCCACCGGGGCAAAAAGCATTGTATACTTCTGCTTTATCCTTGGTTTTGCCGTTATATAATACCTTGTCTTTCAATGTCAGATAACGGATTTCGTTATTAGAGTCGACGATGGCAAATTTATAAGCACTTTCCAGTCCACCTTCTATAGCAGCATCATAAAGATAACCGTATTTTTTGGAGGAAGAAGCTTTTACTGCAGCGATATTATCCTCTATATCCAAATAATAGGTACCGCTGAAATTCAGAGTGAGTTCTTCGGTTACACTTGGCAGAACCTTGTACTCGTTTTCTTTGACGGTTATATATTTGGTATTATCCTCTTGTGTAATAGAGCTGATTTTGCCCTGAAGCTTTTTATCAGTTGCCTTGATATCAATAAATCTGCCATCGAGACTTCTGATAACCGAGAGAACATCGTATTCCACTAAGTCGGTATAGGCTGCCACCTTACCATTTTTCTCTATAGAATACTTAATATCATCATCTGCGAAGCTAAGCTTCTCATCGGTATATTTGTCATAAACACAACTGTTATACTCGTCAATTTGTCCTACAATAAATGTCATAACATCATTTATAAAAATGAACTCATATCTGTTATCACTATTGTTATCCAAGAGTACTACACTGCCGTTTTGGGGTATCATCTCGTTTACTGTTACATCCGGATATGCTACGCCATTATAGATAATATACAGTGTTTTATCAAAATTTACTGTGCGTTCCTTGTTATCTTCATAATATGTCAATTTGGTTTTCTGTTTATCGATACTCTTGATATCTTCTGCTTCAAATGTAAGGGTGTTGTTATCATATGATTCGAGGTATACCAATTCATTCATAGCAGAATCAATTTTTTCTCTATAAAAATATGTAACACTTTTACCCAGACATTCATCGGCATTTGTGT
The DNA here is from genome assembly GCA_017621495.1 of Clostridia bacterium. GTDB lineage: Bacteria > Bacillota > Clostridia > UMGS1810 > UMGS1810 > RGIG8748. The sequence goes on along the minus strand of JAGATB010000033.1, from coordinate 20,131 downwards.
TGCCTACTGAGTAAGTAACACCATCAATCATAACACTGCCCGAGGGCAAATCGCTCTTGCCGTAGAAGGTAGTGCTTTGATTTGCGGTGACAATGCCGTCTTTTATGATTATGTCGTGGTACTCGCTAAACATAGTAGTATCTTCGGACTTTTCATATTTGCCATCACCGGCAGTATCTACCGAAACTAAATTCATTATAGGCTGCTGCATAGCATGAAAAATCATTTCGAGATATGCATCTCTTGTAAGATAAACGCTCTTAGCTGCAGGGAAGTCTAATTCATTGGCAATAATCAGATATCCGGCGGGGTATCCACCCTTGGCATCTGCCGCTACACTATATCCCATTGCTGTTAAGATTATCTTAACGGCTTCATCATGCTTTATGTTGGCATTCGGAGAAAACAGCTGACTGCCATTGCCCGAAATAAGTCCCAGACCTGCTGCAACAGAAATAGATTTATAATACTTGTTTGCAGATGGTACATCATAAAACACATTTTTGCTTTCGCCGATGAGATTTACGTCAATACCGAGCATTTTGACCACGGTATCTACAAACTCATCTCTGGGTATCATATCCTCCAAATTCTGATCACTATCTACAATGTTAAGCTCACTTAGAAGCGGCAAGCCATAGTCATAAGACTTTTCAGCTTCTTGTGCACTTACACTCCAAGAAAACATATTTATAAACAGACAAGTTGACAGTACAAATGAAATTAATCCTGCTATTTTTATATTTTTTCTCATTTTCTCACTCCTTGTTCAACAATCGCAAGAACATCATATAAAAACTTAACTGCTTCAATACGAGTTGCATCTTGTTTAGGTAATAATTCATTATTTGCATTTGCTTTCAATATATTTAACCCGGACATCTTTTTAACTGCATATACAGCCCAGGGCGATACATTGGACTCATCAGCATAGATTTTGGTTGTGGTACCGAAGTCAACGCCGGTGTCCTCCAACACACGGAAAACAAGTGTTATCATTTCTTCTCTTGTTATATTCCTGCCTATTCCGAATTCGCTATCGCTTATGCCCTGTATGAAGCCCTTCTGACATCCGGTAGCAACATAGGGATAATACCAAGCATCTTTTTGAGTATCTGCAAAATCCGCTTCAGCACTTGCATCTAAGTTATCAAATGTCAAAACAAGCATTTTCACAAATTGCTCTCTGGTAAGAGGTGCCCCCGGTGCAAAGGTCTTTTCTGCAACACCGTTTACGATTCCTCTGGCTGTCATATTGGCAACTGCTTCTTTTTGATTTTCGTATCCTGCGAGATCGGTGTACAACGTGTCCGGATTAGCCTCCGGTACCTGAGGAACTGTAACGGGCATAGTGTATGAGCCTTTGGGTGATGAGCTTTTTGATGGTTTTCGTGAAGGCTTCTCTACAGTGGGTGTATCTTCGCTTGGGGTTGCTGAATCAATGGCATCTTCTAATATATCATCCAACTGCTTGGGATTTGAAAACTCGGATTTGTGTTCTATGATATATATCGCTGCTTTTGAACGCAATTCAACATTTAAATCTGCATATTCGTCATAGTTTTCCAATTCAAAATATTTCTGATAATTACCCAGGATATTATCAACATTGCCCCAGGTATTTTCTTTTATATATGTAATACCTACACAATCGGCAACAATATCTGCAATTTTTGCTTCTATATCAGCAAGTACTTCGTCAGTCAAGTTGTCTTTGACTGATTTGATTCCTTTAAGGATATTGGTTACGGTAGTATCCTTATCACTTAAGAGGTCATAATCCTTCCAGTCAAATTCAGGGAATTGGGTATTTATGTTACTGTAAATAGTGTCTGCATCCGAAGCTGCAATTATATTGAATTTTTTATCCAATGTATATAATTTAAAATCATCTGCAATTTGCTGCAAGGATGTATAGTCATCTAATTTTTCGAGGATTTTGCTGTATTGATACTCCCATTTTGAAGCATCATCCAAGTCCTCTGCATCTATACCGATAGCATTCTTGCTCTTATAAAATGCCATTCTTTCTGCAAGGGCATCTGCAGTAGTGCATTTTTTCAAATCTGTCAACACTGCAGCTTCATCATACACAGTGATGGAAAAATCAAGCGAAACAGGTGTGTATTCGTTATCAAATACCTCTATTACGATTTGATTCTCGCCGGAGCTTAAGTTCTTTATTTTGAAAGAATAATCTGCACCATCAGAAACTATTTCAAAGTCTTCCCCGGGTATTTCATCACCGTTTTTATAAATCTTTATCTCGCTGACACCGTATCCGCTGTCGGTTATTATTGCTTCAACATCCGCTTCGTTTTTAAATACGCTTAAGGGATACTGCTCAGGATTTTTCAGTTCAATTGTAGTCGGTGCACACTTGTATATCTTGATTTCTTTTATTTTATGTGAGCTTTGACCTTTTGGTAAAAACAATCTCACCTTGCTTGTCTTGCACGCATCAAACTCCAATGTACACTCAGCGCTTGAGTTCCCTGTAACACTTGCTCCCGGGATATCGGCATAATCGCCATCCGCATACGCCTGAAGTGAGAAAGCTGCACTGCCTCCTGTGGTTAACACAGCTTTGTTTATATAATAATCTCTTAGTAAGTCAATTTCTATCCAATGGTCAGTAGTAGATGTTGCCGCTTTACTACCGAATGTGAATTCCTGAGAATTGGCATTATTACTCTGACCGTCAACAATAAACGAAGGTACCTGCTGTACAGTTGATGAGCTGCTGCCACTACCAAAGGAAGACCAGCTTATCACTACAGGCTTTCTGTAAGCAACATTATCATCATCGGATTTATACACTCTGATTTCTCTCAGAATTTTCACGTTACCTTTTACATCTTTTGAAACAAGACGAATTTTATCGGTTGAGATGTCTTCAGCAAAAGTAAGGAATTGATATCCATATTTGCATGTTACAGTATAGCCGTCATCACCAACTGTGATGTTTTGACCGGCAAATCCACCGGCAGCCGTTGTATCAGTGCCGGCAGCAATTGAAACAGGCAACCATTCATCGCCGGATAAATAATGTATCTGATATGATTTCAAAATATCAGTTGATGAGGCTGTGCCGCCGTATGCGTTGGCACCGGACACTACATCAACACCCGAAATAGTATATGTATCACCTAAATTGATTTCTATAACGGCATTGTCTATACTTCCGCTTTTTAGTGCGACTGTAGCACCGGAATCCATAGAGTCTCCGTTTACCAAATTAGGTAAATTGGGAGCATACGCCACAACACTATTAACATCTGTTACAGTCTTGCCAAGTGCCACATTGTACGGATTGTCATCCGTAACAGATGCAAAGCAGACAGACTGTGTTAATAAAGTCGCGGTACATACCGTTGTGGTTAAGAACCTTTTGATTTTCATTTTAGTTTGTCTCTCCTTTTTCTTAGTTTCAGTGTTCGCAAACATTTGTTGAAAACATTCTAACATTGCGAAACATTATCTTCAATAGTTATATAAAACTATTTAATGCACAGCGTATTTTCTTATAATGCATTTAAAACCACACTAATGCATAATACATTATATTGGTTTGCTTAATATCATAAGGCTACTGCTTTTTTGATTTGTAATCTCCGGGTGATATACCATACTTCTTTCTGAACATCCTGGCAAAATTGTTGTATGTGGCAAAGCCCACGCGGGTAGAAACATCATTAATTTTCAAGTTTGTATTATCAAGCAAGTCTCTGGCTTTTTCCATCCTGTAGTTAAGCAGGAATTGTGTGAAATTATCTCCGAAGCGGCTTTTGAAAAGCGAACTCGTATATGACGGGGAATAATTCAAGCTTTCTGCCAAATCAGCTATAGAAAAATCAGGGTTGTGATAATTTGCTTCTATACAATTTAACATCTTGTCCGCAAAAATAGTGTTGTCTTTTTGACTTTGATTATTATAAACCCCTGCGGAAAAGGTAAAGATATTTACAAAGAAATTCTTTAATGTTTCCAGAGAATATTCATTTTGCAAATCTTTAATTACCAGGCTGTTTTCTATGCTGTTGATTTGAAGTTTGCGTTCTATAGAGCTGTGTATGTCCAAAAATGCAAGGCTTAAATACCATTTGTATATATTGGGGATTTCGTCGTTTTCTTTAAAAATACCGGAAATCACATCATTTATTCCCGAAACATCATTCGCTATAATTAAGCTTCTCAGCTTTCTCTCTAAAATTTTGCTATCCAGACTGATGACATAATTCAATGGTTTTGATGAATTATAGAAGAATATATTTTCACCATTTGCCGTAGTGCCATAATCCAGGGCATATATTGCTTTTTCTATACTGCGAATCAATTCGGAGGGATCATAAATCCAATCACCCACACCAATCATCAATCGGTAGAAGGTATTTTTCTTTACATATTCCGACATGGCATCAAGTTGTTTTCTGAGTTCATCTGTGTCTGCGGCATTTGCCACAGCTATTATCTGCGATGAATTACTGCTTACTATCCTAAACAGGATATCTGACTCATCTAACTCTTTTATATAGTCCAGTATGCATTTCTGACTTTCCTGAACACGAACACTCTTAAACACTATACCGATAGCTTTTTCTTGGTTTAATATCTCATCTAATTTGACATCAACATCCCGATGCTCTATAAGATTTATAAGGCTTAGCTTCTCTTCGTATTTTTCTTTTTCGGCAATTGTTAAGTCAAATGCCCTTCCTATAGAAACGAATTCATCGGAGCTGTCTATATCGAATTTACTATTTTCAATCTTATTTAACAAATTGCTTACCGGTACATAGTATTTATTGAGGCAATGGATGGCAAGAAGTGCACTAATAATAAGAAATGCCAAAAATATAAGGAGATTAACGTTCCTGATTATCTTTGAATTTCTGACAACAAGATCCCTGTCCATTTTGAGAACATAATACCCATCCAATACATCGGATTTATTAAATGATATCAACTCTCCGTCACAAAAGAAATTACCCTCATCTCCGGTTATCCTCTGCATAATCTTAGGATTTAACTCCTTATTGACATTCTCATCCAAATTACCTGACAGAATGTGACCGGTGGAATTTATTAATAAAAGCTCAAAATTACCGTCTCTGCAGATTTCCATATACAAATTTTTAATTTCACTTTCTCTTATTACCGAGATTATTTTGTTGTTATTATTAGCTGTATAACTTTGTCCTGAAACAAAAACCAAAGAATTAACCATTGCACCGTCGTAGACAGACTGCACCGGAAAGCATCTAAACTCATTTATATCATCCAACACATCGTTAGAGAGCGGTCCTATACCATAAGCATTGTACTTTTGCAGTACATTATCATTTTCGGTCCCGTTTGAACTGATAATTTTAGTTTGACCTTTGGTATACAAATAACATCTGTCTGCTATACGTATACCGCCATTCATTTTGCTGAGTTCATTTATTATATCAGAGGATTTTTTGTATGTATTTGACCTCAGTAATTTGTCATTTCCCAGGAAATTATATGTTTTTTCCTGTATTGAAGAGACATTGGAATCAATGATGGTTTTGGCATATGTAATGCGACTGTCTATTAATTTAATTTCTTTATCAACACTGAATTTTTCGAAAATAGAATATGTTATCATTGTGGAAATTACAAACAAACACATAACAACAAGATAACTGAGCAATAAATTTTTGAAAAACCGTCTTTTTAACTTATCCTTGATTTTCAACAAATCGATCATATTTTACATCCTCCTGTTTATGAAGTTATAATAGCTAATATAATTTTATTATAATTCTTCCTTCTCAGTCAATGTTTATAACAGGCAGATTATGCAAGGTATTCACAATCTGCCTGTTATTTCCAATTGTATTAAAAAAACCGGCGCTGCAGCTTAGGGCACTAAATTATTCTATTTAATGCTTCAAACGCAAGTGTGAATTTATCAGCACTGCTACTTTCTGTCATTTTGGTTCCACCTTCTCCCTCCAGGTCAGCAAATCCCACAAATTCTCCCAGATGAGGTTCTAAAGACAAAAATCCTTTGTAGCCGCTTTCTTTCAAACACTTTAATATATGTGCTATATTGCCAACCCCTTCACCTGCCGGAACAATGGTACCGTCTCGCAGAGCATCTTTTATATGCATATACTCTATATGGTCTTTTAAAAGTTCAAAAGCTCCTTTGGTTTCAACACCGCATTGAACAAAATTTGCAGGATCAAAAACCGCCTTAAAATTATCTGATTTGATATTGTCGAACAGATACTTGCAGTATACATCGCTCTCTCCGAATATATCTTTTTCGTTTTCATGCAAGAGGATAATGTTCTCATCTTCAGCAATTTTTACAAACTCTGTAAGTCTCTTTATAACCTCGTCCTTATACAACTCACGTTCTCTGTCGTCTTTCATAAAATAAGAAAATATGCGGATATATTTGGTCTGCAACTTTTTGGCTGTATTTACAATCTTTTTAAACCTTTGCAGTTGAGCATCAAAGTCCTCTTCTATGCTATCCTTGCCGACAGGTGAGCCCACAGATGATACACTGATGCCCAATTTATCAATCTTTCGTTTAACTTCATCTACCTGCTCATCAGTTAATGTCATGACATTTTTTCCGTCAACACCGCGTATTTCAAAGTATTTCATTCCCAAAGCAGTCAAATGCTGCATCTGCTTGTCAAAATTTGCATCTATTTCATCTGCAAATCCACTTATCAAAAACTTATACATTAATTTCTCCTCCTGATTCTTAATATGCTCATGTGGTATAATGGACAATTTTGTACAATGTATATCACCACTTTACTATTAGTATATCATTTTAATGAACATTTGCACAATTGCAATTTTTGATTGAAATATTGTAAATGTTGTGGTATAATGATTTCAAGCAAAGCTTGAAATCGTCGATATAAATCTCTCGCGAGATTTTTGATATGTCATAAATGACTCGATATGCGCTAATGCACTCGATATGTTGCCTTACGGCAACAAGATTCATATCATATCGAGTTTTGAGTGAAACGAAAAACATATCGATTTTGTGATAACAAAAATATCGAGCAATCGAAGATTGCATATCGACATAAGGAGAATGAAAATGGAGCGAAATAAAAATCAATTAAGAGAAGAATCTATAGAGTTTGCTATAGCTGTTTCGGATATATGTGATAATGTTAAAGGGTGTAGTGTATATGTAAATCAGCTTTTGCGTTCATCATCTTCGATCGGTGCCAATATACACGAAGCAAAATATGCACAGAGCAGGTCGGATTTTATTCACAAACTTGAAATTGCATTGAAGGAAAGTTTTGAAACAGATTATTGGATTGAACTTATATTTAGAAAGAATAAGTTTAGCGAAGGATCATATAAAACATTAAAAAATTATTGTGGAATTATTCGCCGAAAGCTAATAGCATCCATTACAACTGCGAAGAAAAATCAAGATAATTTCGGCGTCTAATTCATTCACTCATTTTACAATAAATTCAAGGGGTGATTGTTTTGAACATATATCGCGCTGATATTGAAAGTAACTTTTATTATGATAACTTGAAAAAGATTACACCGCCTGTGGTGCCCATGCATCTTCATAATTTTTATGAACTACTGTTTTTCCAGGAAGGTGACGCGGTCTACAAGGTTGAGGGCAACAATTACGAGCTCTCCGGTGGAGAAATTTTGATAACAAATCCACGTGAGCTTCATTCCCCTGTTTTTAAGTCAAATCAAGAATACACCAGAATGATGCTTTCTGTTAAGCCGGGATATCTCTCGGAATTTTTAACACACAAATATGATCCTTTTGCCGCGTTAAAAAAGCGCAAATTGGGCACAAAAAACAAAATCGATGCTAATCTGGTGCAAAAATTTGAATTGGACAAAAAAATGAATACAATCGGTGAGTATTATAATTCTGATTTGCCCGAAAAAGAAGTGATGATTAAGTCAACTTTACTACAACTATTGGTTAACATAAACAATATAGTAGGTGTTGAATTATCTAAAACAAGTTCCTCAAACATCGATAATATCATTTACTTTATCAATGAAAATCTATCATCGAAAATCACCTTGGATGATTTAGCTAATGAATTTTACTTAAACAAATATCATATTGCCCATTTGTTTAAAGAAAAAATGGGCATGACTTTCATGCAATACATTACAACAAAACGAATAACACTGTCCAAGGAATTAATCTCCAAGGGCATCCCCCTGCAGCAAGTCAGCGAAATGGTAGGCTATAATGATTATTCAAATTTCTACAGAACATTTGTAAAAATGTGCGGCATACCGCCAAACAAATTAAAATAAGCAAAGAATCCCGTCAGCCAAGGGAGAAGGGCTGTCGGGCTCTTTGCAAGTCATATTTTATTTAAATTATGTTTATAAATCCAATCTTTGTCTTGTCTTCCAATTACCATTAGTAAAGTCCGGTATCTCTACGGATACATTTCCGTTTGCAATGGAATATTCGGAAAGAGCTGTGATGCACATCCAGGATACTGCATCATATACATCCAGAGGCATGGGTTTATTTTCTCTTATTGCATCAAAAAACGTTCTGAACATAAACACATCCATACCTCCGTGTCCGGCTTCTATCTCTTCTTTTGTTATAGTTCTCCAATATTCAGGCAAAAATTCTTCTTCGTAAGCCTTAGCATTTCCGATGGCTTCTTTGTAATATGCCAAAGTATCAAACATTTCTTCATCACCATCTAAGAAAACAGAATATGTGTTTCCTTCAAAAAGGGCTTTGGTACCATGTACACATAGCTCTCTGGAATACGAACGAGGGAGGGTGGTATCAAGCTTCAAAGAAATCGTTTCTCCATTTGCACAAGTGATAATTGTATTTATAATATCGCCTTGTTTAAACTCAGCACCGAGTAATTCCTTGTTTGCTATTGTGTCTCTCCTATCCTGTACATATCGCTTGAGTCCTTCCGATTTGGATGCTACCGACACAAGACTTACAAATTGATTACCTCTGTTTATATCGAGTATCTTTGCAATCGGTCCCAATTCATGTGTGGGATAATTTTCGCAATTGCGGTTTTTGTAATGTTCAAGGCGATAGTGCCTTTTTTCCTTGCCGCAGACAACCTCTTCACGCAAATCGTGTGCATATGCACCGTGGCAATGAACAACATCACCGAAAATCCCGGCTCTCGCCATATGCAGAGTGAGTAGTTCGCTTTTTCCGAAGCAACAGTTTTCCAGCATCATAATAGGAGTTTTGGTTTCCTCATAGCATTTAACCAGCTCCCAACACTCTTCAACAGAATTTGCTCCGCCAACCTCCATGCCAACGATTTTGCCGGCTCTCATCGACTCTGTAGCAATTTGTACATGATACTCCCAATTAGTGCATATGACTACAACATCAACATCATCTCTTGCAATTATTTCCTTATAGTCGCAAGATGCAAAGGGCCCGGGTTGACCTGCCTGGGTAACGGTTTTTATTGCCTCTTGGCATCTGTCCTCGTATGTGTCGCACACAGCCGTTACGCACACACCATCAATATGCAAAATATTATTAAGGTTTCCACTGCCTCTGGCACCCAAACCTATAACTGCTGTATTTATAGTTTTCATTTTATTTATACCTTCTCATAATATATTATTAAACATTAATGCAATACTTATTGATATTATCTATGCTGGTTTTTAAGCAATCAAAAGGATCTCTCCTGCAAACATCCTGCTCAACGGCAGCACATTTGATATTATTTCTGATACAAGCATCATATATAGCTTTGTAACCCATATTTCCTTCAAAGACTTCAGCCATTATCATTTCGCTTTTAATTACTGCCATATCTTTGAAGTGTACTATATCAAATCTGTCAGCATATTTTTCTATATACTGTACAGGGCTGGCACCGCCTGCCTGTATCCAATATAAGTCTGCTGTAATACCCACTTTTTCGGGGTTTGTCTTATTTACTATATATTCAAAACCGGTTAAAGCACCATCTATTTTTTCAAACTCAAAATTGTGGTTGTGATACATGAATTTTAATCCTGCATCATGTATTTCATCAACAGCTCTTGAAATCGAGTTTAAGAAAGCGTCATAACCATCTTTGCTGATGCGAAACTCAGGATTCATAGCTCCTATGCCTATGTAATCGCAATTCCATAATTTGTGCTCTGAAATCACATTTTTAGTATCATTGATGATTCTGTCATAAGGCATGTGAGTAAGGCAGATATCCAATTCATTTTCTTTGACTATTTCATTTAGTAAAACCGGGTCTATGGGACCCACGCCGGATATCTGAATACTGTTATAACCCATATCTTTAATTTTTTTAAAAGATGACCTTATGTCCTTTTCGGTTTTTACAAAATCTCTGACAGTGTACAACTGTGCCGCTATTTTCATTGATAAATCCTCCTTAACATCAAATTTATATTCTGTTTTTTAATAATTTATCCAGTATTATTGCAGTCTTTTCATAATCCTCAAGATGGGGGTACTCTCCATCTTGATAATAATTGGCAATTATTACATTGTGACTTCTGCCCCAATAAGCCTTTTCTCCTTCTATGTGGGCGTCATTACATAAAACTCGGATATCACCATCTTTTATTAAAAGCAATTTGCCAAAAATGTACCTCAAGACACCGTTTTCATATACTATTTCCAAATCGTACGAAGAATTATCGGCATGTCCCGTTGTACCGTAAAAAATACCTTTTACACCATTTTTGAAATACAAAGTCGCCTCGGCAGTGTCCTCAACTTCTATTACACCATTTAGTACACGCCGAGAGATTGTGCCCTTGACCTCGATAAGATCTCCGCCAAAATAAGCAAGCAAATCAAGTGTATGCGGCGCCTGGTTAATCAAAAGTCCACCGCCCTCTGTTTGCCACTTTCCGCGCCAGTTGCTGCTTGTATAATATTCAGGCGTTCGCTTCCATGTCAATATGCCTTTTACTCCAAGAACATTACCTAAGTTCAGGTCATTGTTCTTTATATATGCAACACATGGATTATAACGGTTTTGCAGGCAAATCATACATTTAATATTTTTCGCTTTAACAATCTTTAATAATTCATAATAATCATTTATATCGATTGTAGCGGGCTTCTCCAAAACTATGTCCTTACCATGTTCTGCGGCAAGCTTTGCTTGTTTAAAATGCAAATAATGCGGTGTGCATATATGCACAGTATCTACATTTTCATCGTTTACTGCATCATTTATGTCATAGAAGACTTTGCATTTGTATTTTTGGGATATGTCATCCGCCTTCTTTATATCAACATCACATACGCCATATAAATTTGCACAATTTAATATTGCATCTATATGAAACGAAGATATAGAGCCCAATCCGATAACAACAGCATTTTTCATCGTATAACCCTTCTATCAATAACTGCCTTTAGTGTCGGCAATAATTTTTTTAACATGTTTTGGTTTGGAGGTTTTTACTCTCTCCATAAGAAGCTCGTAATACTTTTCATCGTCAAAATTATTGAGGTCAATTTTTTTATTGCCTAACCAGTCAGACATATATATTGCGTTTGATATCAGCATTTCGTTTATTCCCTCAGTACCATTGACAATAAGCTCACCGCCATTTCTTATGGCATCAGCAAATTTATCCAACACAATACTATGATCTGAATGATTTGTAGAATTAACAGGTATTTTACATTCCCAACACTCAGGCTTGCCAAACGGAGCTTTGTTAATCTTGGAAAATTCGCGTTCAGGAACGGTATTTCTATAAAAAGTAATCTCGTTATTTTCTAAAATAACCTTACCCATATCGCATGATATTTCCAATCTGTTTGTACCGGGTGCTTCTGCGGTCGAGGTTGTATATATACCGGTTAACCCGTCTTTGTACTCCATAAATACAGATGCGTCGTCTTCACACTCGATATTATAATACTTGCCCCAAGAACAGAATGCTGTAAGATAATCCGGCACGCCAAACAGCCATTGCCATAGGTCTAAATTATGCGGACTTTGATTCATTATTGTAGCACCGCCTTCGCCTGCCCATGTTGAGCGCCACGAAGCCGACTGATGATATATTTCTGATCTGTACCAATCTGTAGCTATCCAGATAACCTTTTTGATTTTTCCCAATTCGCCTTTGTCAATTAACTCTTTTAATTTGACATGGTGAGGGCGTATACGCTGCTGAAACATAATGCCGAATACTTTGCCGCTTTTTTTGGCAGCCTCGTTCATTTCGAGTACCTGCTTGGTATATACACCCGCAGGCTTTTCACACATTACATGTAAACCGTATTCAAATGCTTTAACAGCAAGAGGCGGATGGTCATAGTGAGGTACGGCAATAAGTACAGCTTCGATTAAACCACTTTTGTACATTTCTTCAGCATTGTCAAATGTTTTAACATCCGGATAATCCTCATTTACTTTTTTGATTCTATCCGGATCTGTATCACATATAGCAACAAGTTCAATATTTTGAGTTATACCGGAAGTGATATTTCTGCTATGAGTGACTCCCATATTTCCAAATCCTATTATTCCTAATTTGATTTTATCCATTTGTCCTATCTCCTTTTTATAATATCTGCAATGAAATATTGAGATAATTTCTAACATTAGTTTAGCACCTCGGATATGTTTTAACAATTGCAATTTTTGGGTTTAACATTGTAAATGTTGCGATACAATATATAAATTACGAAAATAGAAATAAGTTTGTAACTATTAATTTTAAAAAAGTTAACTAAATATAAATGGAGGATGCGTGCATCCTCCATTTATAAATTTGATTTTACATTAAATCTATTATATTTTATAATTCACTTTGAAGTATATCAACCCAGTTTCTTTTTCCATATAAGACCCTGAGAATATACACCTTTTGCTTGCTAATGTTTACCGTATAAAAAACTATGTAGTTCTTAACAGAAATAAATCGAATTCCGATATTTCTAAGGTATTCATCATTTACAAGCGGATATGCCTCCGGTACTTGGGCTAAAGTATTTATGTCTTTATCAATAAGCTTAATAAGATTTGAAGCAGCTTGCCGATTGCACAAGCTTTCCGATATATATGAATAAATATTTTCAAAATCACTCTGAGCTGATTGGGTGATTTCTATCTCGTATTTCATTCTAAATGTTTCCTCCCGAATTCAGACATAAAATCTGCGTAAGGTTTCGTCTTGCCTGCTTCGATATCACTCATCCCTTTATCGAGCATCTGATAAAGCTCATACTTACCTGAAAGTCTTTCATACACATCAATACTCATCACCGCAAGATCACCTTTTCCGTTTTTGGTTATGAAAACCGGTTCAGAATATTCATGACAAAACTCAGATATTTCATTATAGTTATTTCTTAAATCTGCACATGGTCTTATTGCCGGCATAAGAGCACCTCCAAGAATTTTTATTTATATTATATACAAATTATATCATAATATTGATATAATTGTCAAGTTATTTAATATAACCTGCGTTTTGTTATATTAAATATACTTTGGGACTGTAAAAAAGTCACAACATCCAAGGATACGGAGCTATTCTGTCACTTAAAACCTCGGTTTCATGTGACAAAATTACCTACCGTCCCCGTCTGTAATGACTTTTTTACAGTATCTGCTTTCAAAAATTATATTTTAGTGTACGAAATCAATTTTACATTGATACGACAAGCTCTTGATGATATCTTCTTCCTTAATCTGCTCCGGCATATCCATGCAGAAGGTGTAATCGCAGCTCTCGTCCTCATTGCGTTTAATGCAGACATCACTTATAATGATGCCGCTTTCGTTCATCTTTGCGGTTATGGTATTCTGGAAGTCGTCTTCGGTAACCTTGTAGATAAAGAGTGACCTGGTCTTGTGCTGAGTCATGAATTTGTTTTTACGATGTAGTGAATACTGAATTATAAGTATAATACCTGTGGTGACTACGCCTATAATATACATACCTGCTCCTATAGCCATGCCTATACCGGAGGTAGCCCAGATACCGGAGGCTGTGGTGAGACCTCTGATGCTGCCGCGTTTTATGTATATCATACCTGCGCCGAGGAAACCTACACCGGTAACTATACCCTGCGCCATACGAGACGGGTCCAGACGAACATCCACACCCAAATTCACAGCAGTCTCTATTAAATCATAGAATCCGTATTTTGATATAATCATCATAAGTGCCGAAGCACATGCAACAATGCAGTGCGTCCTCACTCCTGCTTCCTTGGCACGGTTGTTGCGTTCAAATCCGATTGCAATACCGCAAATGCAGGAAATAATAATTCTGAAAATCATATTGATGTGATAAGTTTCAATAAAATCCACTTTTTTTAAATTCCTCCTTTTAATATATATTACTCTACTATTCTAACATATTATTCCTGAAATGTAAAGAGAAATTTAAGATAAATTTAAGATTTATTTAAGTTTAATTTTATTTTGATTTAAATTAGATTTAATTTTAATTTATTGACATATTTTGATTTATACATTATAATGTATAGAGTTGCAATCAAATAAATAAAAAAGGATGAAAAATATGGAGAGAGAAAAGCTATCGAGCCGTCTTGGCTTTATACTAATCAGTGCAGGCTGCGCAATTGGTATAGGAAATGTATGGAAATTCCCGTGGATGGTGGGTCAAAACGGCGGAGGATTATTTGTACTTATATATCTGTTCTTCCTTATCGTGATGGGTGTGCCTGCCATGACTATGGAGTTTGCATTGGGTAGAGCAAGCAAAAAGAGTGTGGTGCGCTTGTATCAGGAATTGGAAAAGCCCAAACAGAAATGGCATGTTCACGGCTACGCAGCCCTGATAGGCAACATACTACTTATGATGTTTTACACAGTGGTTGCTTCATGGATGGTTAAGTACTTTGCAGACATTGCAATCGGCGAATTTGAAGGCCTAGACCCTGCCGGAATAGAGGCAAAATTCGGAGAGATGCTCTCAAGCCCCATGCAGCTGATAATATACACTGCCGTAATCATATTCAGCGGATTTTTCGTATGCTCAAAGGGTGTGGCAAACAGCCTCGAAAAGGTAACAAAGTTTATGATGCTGGCTCTACTTATCATAATGGTGGTACTGGCTGTGAACAGTTGTTTCCTGCCGGGAGCTTCAAAGGGAATAAAATTCTATCTGATACCAAACCCCAAAGCGATAGAAGAAATAGGACTTCTGAATGTAATAGTGAGTGCTATGAATCAGGCATTCTTCACCTTGAGTGTGGGCATAGGCTCAATGGCTATATTCGGAAGTTACATTGACAAAAAGAGAGCATTACTGGGTGAAGCACTCAGCGTGGCAGTGCTTGACACCTTCGTGGCAATTTGCTCCGGGCTTATAATATTCCCTGCGTGCTTTGCTTACGGAGTGGCTGTGGACAACGGTCCAAGCCTGATATTCATAACCCTGCCAAATATATTTAATAATATACCATTGGGCAGACTTTGGGGAAGCTTATTCTTTGTATTTCTTACCTTCGCCGCTTTCTCAACAGTTCTCGCGGTGTTTGAAAACATAATCTCATGCATTATGGATTTATGGGGTTGGAGCAGAAAGAAAACCTGCCTGATAGGTACAATTGCGATGTTTGTACTGGCTCTGCCATGTATATTCGGATTTAATATCTGGAGCGGATTTCAGCCTTTGGGCAAAGGTACAGGCATAATGGATCTGGAGGATTATATAGTGAGCAATTGGCTCCTGCCGCTGGGTTCGCTGGTATTTGTACTGTTTTGCGTAACGCGGTACGGCTTCGGATGGGATAAATTTGTGGAAGAAGCAAACACAGGAAAAGGACTTAAAGTGAAAAACTGGATGAGACCTTATATGACATTTGTATTGCCTGTGATAATAATTGGAATATTCCTTTTTGGTGTAATTAAATAGCAATGAAATGAGCTGTAAAAATGACTTTTTTACAGCTCAATTTCTTTATCTTGTTTTAATATAGCCCGATTTTGTATTCACATCCCACTTATACTCAAACATCTGTGCAAGCTCGTCTACCGCTATGGAAGCATAACCACCAAGATTGCAGACTGTGTTTGCTTCATACTCTTTATCCCCCGATTTAATTATAACCCTGAGGGTATCCAAATCATAAATTCTATAGGCTTTGTTCAGATTCTTGCCTTTATAAATTTGCAGAGGTATGGGAGTGATTGTCTTGCGAGGATTGTGTATGGCGGTAAGTAGCCTTTGCTCATGGTCATATGTCACATCAAATCCATAGGCGGCGAGGTCTTCTACTATAATATTGGCAGAGCCTACCCCTTCCCTACGCATGAATGTGGGCATTTCACTTCCGTCTATATATGTGCATAAATCGGTATAATACAAATATGCTTTCCTATCCTCCAAAACCTCAAAGCCATAATTAAGCAGCTTTACGGTATCGCCGAATCTGCCGTCATTTGAGGGGGCAAGCATTGCCACACTTATAACACGGTTGTCTCCTCGTACTGCAGTACCGCAGAAACAATGTCCTGCCGAGGAACTGGTACCCGTTTTGAGCCCGTCTGCTCCTTCATAGTAATATGTGGTATACAGCTTATTGGTGGAGTAATATGTGCCTCCGTGAAAATTAATTGACTTTTTGGAGGTACGATTGATAATATCCGGATAATCCTTTATGATATTGCGTGCCAGTGTTGCCATAGCTATGGGAGTAACCTCATTGGTATATCCGCCGCAGCTGTCATAGTAGTAGGCATCTATACCCATCTGCTGTGCAGTGGTGTTCATAAGCTTCACAAACTCCGCTTCGCTGCCGGAGACAAGCTCTACCAGTGCCAGCAAAGCGTTGCTGGCAGAATATGTAGCCACAGCTCCTATAAGCTCGTCTACGGTATAAGGCACATTGTTATACAAAGTGATACACTGATAATTGGTTCTTACGGGAAGGCTGTATACATTACCGCTTATGGGTACGATTGTATCAATTGATATACCCTGCCTTTCAAGCTCACTGTATATACAGTAAAGACTCATAATTTTGGTCATACTGGCAGGAGAACGGGGTATGTTACCGTTGTGCTCATATAAAATTTCTCCGGTCTCAAAATCCATAACACACACACCCTGAGACGTGATGCTGCTGCCGTCTATATATGCGGCACTTGCAGGCACAGCCGAAATTATGTGAATTATGATAACAAAAAATATTATTAATGTTGATTTAGTTTTTTTCACCATGTCGTCCCCTTATAAAATACATAATATATAGATTATACAATACAGCTATTTTAAAGTCAATACAAGTTTTTATATAAATCATATTTTCTTAGTGTTGAAATTCGTCGAAAAATGTGTTAGAATATATGCAAAGGAGATTTTCAAGATGAACAAAGAAGAATTTATAAAGATTTATACAGAAAACATAAAGCGTGAAGGTGCAGACAAGCTTCTTACATATCTTACAAGTGATTCATGCGACTTTTTTACGGCACCTGCTAGCACACGATTTCACAGTGCTTACACAGGCGGTCTGGCAGACCACAGTCTCAATGTATATCACTGCCTCAAAGACTACCTGCAAAGACCCAGAGTTAAAGAAATCTACGGTCTTAACGTAAGTGACGAGACTATAGCCATAGTGTCATTGCTGCACGATTTATGTAAAATGAACTGTTATAAGCCATCCACAAGAAATGTGAAGGACTCCCACGGGGTATGGCATACTGTACCCACCTGGTCCTATGAGGATGAAATGCCCTACGGTCACGGCGAAAAATCGGTATACATAATATCCGGTTATATGCGTCTTACCAGAGAGGAGGCTTTTGCCATAAGATATCATATGGGCTTCTCCGGCAACGAGGACAAAATGAACGTGGGTAATGCCTTTGAGAAATTCCCGCTGGCATTTGCACTCTCCACAGCAGACATGGAGGCTACCTACTTTATGGAGGAAACTCCCGAATTACCCTAAGGTATCACGACACGCAGGCAGTGTACGACTATGTTTGTGTGTTTTGATATATATTAAACATGCAGAAATACTGCATATAAAGGAGGAAAAACTATGAAGAGATTTTTAAGTTTAGTCGTTATTTTATGTATACTGCTGTGCACACTTGCAGTAGCTGCCAACGAACCTCCCCACAGCACTATTACCTGGGAAATAACAGGTGGTACCCTTACCGTAAAAGGCACCGGTGCCATGGATGATTATAAAACAGAGTCACAGATACCGTGGCATGATAAATCCGATGAAATAACCAAAATAGTAGTCGAAGAAGGTATTACAAGGATAGGCAACCTTGCCTTCTACGGACTATCAAATGCTAAGGAAGCTAAAATAGCAGACAGTGTAGAAGCTGTAGGTCTGCATGCATTCAGCTATACGGAAGGTGCCAGAGCCGATGTAAGTGAGCTTGGCTCCGGGTATCAGTTCCGTATAGAATCCGATTCATCGGTAGTAAATGCAGGAAGTGAGTTTACACTTACTATTAGCCTAAGCGCCGACTTCAAAGACATAAGCACAGTGCAGACAGCTCTTATATATGACCAAAGTGCCGTATCTATAGACGAAAGCTCCTGGTACGATACCGAGTGGTACGAATCCGTAAATAAAGACAATCTCGGATATATAAGCTCTCCTATGTACGGATTTGTAGCAAATAACCTAAGAATCGGGTACGTATCTACAAGCGGTGCAAAAATTGACGAAGGCTCACCGCTGTATACCATGGGCAAAACCGATCTGGTAATAGCTAAAGTTAAGTGCAAAGCTCTGGTGGATATAGAGGACGTAAACACCTCCCTGTTTATGATAAAAAACAGCGGAGTGGCGGTAAGCACCGATAAAACAATTACACCGGTATGCGGAGAAACTCAGCTCACAAGTGTGACCCGACTGCCCATGAAAAACCTCGTAATAGATACCGGCAGTTTAGCTGTAAAGGCATATGCCGAGCTTAACTCGATTACAGTTAAGGGTTCGGATAAATCCGATACAGGTGTGAAGGTGCCCCCGGTACAGACACCGGTTACCCAAAAGCCCGATGGCATCACCGTGCTTCTGGACGGCAAAGAAATAGAATTTGATGTGGAGCCGTTTCTCTTTGAGGACAGAAGAACCATGGTTCCGCTAAGAGCCATATTCGAGGCAATGGGCGCTACCGTAATGTGGGATAATGATACATTTACCGCATTTGCGGCAAGGGGTGATGACTTCGTAGCTATACAGATAGGCAAAGATACCTTATTTAAAAATAATGTATCGGTAAGTCTTGATGCCCCTGCAATGCTTAAAGATTCAAGAACACTGGTACCCTTAAGAGCCGTAAGTGAAGCTTTCGGTCATGACGTACAGTGGGACAATGACACACAAACCGTAACAATAACTACAAAATAATACAGAAGGAATACGAAAAAATGAACAACACCATTTACGAGAAGCTCGGAATTGAGCCAAAGGTACTCAAATATTGCGAGAAGATACTTGCAAAATTAAAGGAAAGATTTGATGAAATAGATGCCGTAACCGAGTACAATCAAGCCAAGGTAACATATGCCATGCAAAAAAACAGAGTCAGTGCAGAGTGCTTTGCCGGATCTACAGGCTACGGCTACAATGATATGGGCAGAGAAACACTGGAAAAGGTATATGCAGATTGCTTCAACACCGAAGCCGCATTGGTGCGTCCGCAGATAACCTGCGGTACACACGCGCTGGCTATAGCACTGAGTGCGAATCTCTTGCCCGGTGATGAGCTGCTCTCCCCTGTGGGCAGACCCTACGACACCCTTGAAGAAGTCATTGGTATAAGAGAATCTGCGTGTTCCCTCAAGGAATACGGAGTATCCTACAGAGAAGTGGAGCTGTTGGAGGACGGAACCTTTGACTACGAAAACATCAAAAAAGCTATCAATGAAAAAACTAAGCTGGTGACGATACAACGTTCCAAGGGGTACAAATCCAGACCTACCTTCTCTGTAAAACAGATTGGCGAGCTTATAGCATTTGTAAAAGGCATCAAAGAGGACGTAATCTGCATGGTTGACAACTGCTACGGTGCATTCACCGAAACAATTGAGCCGTCGGACTTCGGAGCGGATATGATAGTCGGCTCCCTGATTAAGAATGCCGGCGGCGGACTTGCTT
>JAGATB010000032.1 GCA_017621495.1 Clostridia bacterium | reverse complement strand
GTGTAAATCGGCTTGCCGATTTAGTGAGGACCCAGCGAAGCGCTTCCGCAACGGCACCTTTTGGGCTTAAAAAATGTGATTAATCTGTCCTGCACGTTCCCACAGCACGCGTAGTGGTGACGGCAGGGTGTCAGGGCTTATACGCAAATTAGCTATAGGACGAAACGTTCTTACGTGAGTTTGATAAGCTCGAACGCCCTTGGGGACGGATCTGTTTAGTCAACGAAATCTGCGATTTCTATGACAAAACGAGGTCACATCCCCAGTCGTCGCTCGCTACATTGGTGCGTTAAACTCCAATTTATATCACCAAAGGCGCACGGCAATATGCCGTACGCCTCATTTCAGTCAGCAGCAATTGTTATTACCTGAAAAAATCCAGAAAATGACTATTGCTATAATTACCCAAACCCATATACCTGAGCCAAAGATACCGTTTGAGTTGTTGCAGCAGCAACAACAGCAGTCGCACTGATTGCAGGAATTACATGAGTTACAAGAATTATCAAACATTTCTATTCACCTCATATCAGCAGCCGCAATCGTTCTGACAGCAGTTGTTGTTATTGTTGTGGCAGCAATCATTATCGTTATTCATGAAAAGAAGAATAACGAGTATGATGAACCATAAAATTGTGCTGCTTTCGCCTTCGCAGCAGTTACTGTTACCGAATAAGTTGAACATAGCTTTTTTCCTCCTTTTTTAATTAATCACAGCAAGAATCCTTCTGATCACAGCATCCAAACAAGAGCAGAAATACTAATATAAAGAAAAGTATTCCGTCGTTTGAACCGAAAAGTTTACCACAGCAGTTATTACCAAGCATTCAAAACACCTCCGTTAATTGGTTTCAATCTCATAATATGCATTTTCACTAAAAGGTGTTACTTTTGTATTGACTAAATTTAAAAACAGGAGTATAATATAAACAGTTTGAAATTTTTGAATTTTATAAAAGGAGCCTTCATAATGAAAGCAATCATACTGACTATGTCCACCGGAAACGGTCACAATATAGCCTCACATGCCCTTAGGAACTATCTCAAAAGTCAAGGAGCTGAAGCTATAGTTATCGATGCATACAAGTACTTTAACAGAGCTCTCAGCAAGCTCTTGGAAAAGGGATATTTGTTTAGCACAAAGTACACGCCCTATGTATACGGTAAATTCTACAACAGTATAGAAAAACACGATCCTGATTCGAAGCTCTCCTGGTCTCGATTTGCAAACAGCTTTGTGTCACGGCAGTTTGCCCGCTACATCTCCAGGCAGGAGCCGGATATAGTGATATCCACCCACCCCTTAGCTGCTGTGCTCATGAGTACATACAAGGACAAGAAGCTCGTAGATACAAAGAGCGTGGGTATAGTGACGGACTTTTGCATATTACCCTACTGGGATATGGCAAACATGGACTATTATATTACTGCAAATGACCTGGTAAAAAATCAATTGATTAAAAAAGGTGTTGCTCCCGGCCGCATACTGCCCTTGGGTATACCTATAGATTTGAAATTCGCTCAAAAGGGCGATAAATCGGAAGCAAGGCAAAAGCTGGCAATAGCCGATAAGATGACCGTATTTATAATATCGGGGAGCATGGGCTTCGGTAACACAGAGAAGTACATACGCGCTCTTGATGATATGGACGAGGATTTTCAGATAATAAGTGTATGCGGCAATAACGCAAACATGAAAAACCGCATAGACAGTCTGCGTACCGCTAAGACCATATATAATTACGGCTATGTAAACAATGTGGATACCATAATGGATGCATCTGACATTATAATCACCAAGCCGGGTGGGCTTACCGTAAGCGAGGCTATAGCTAAAAACCTACCCATGATACTGGTAGACCCAATTCCCGGTCAGGAAGACAGAAACAGAGAATTTCTGATTAATGCCGGGCTGGCATCGGGCGCATCCAAGATAACCCCTGTTGATGAGGTGGTATATCAATTTATACATTACCCTCAGCGTCAGGAACAAATCTGCCATATGCAAGCCATACTCGGGAAACCAAACGCCGCAAAAGATGTAGGCGACTTTATAATTAAATTTACTAATGAGGACTGATATTATGTATAATAAAGACGAGCATTTCGCAGCCAGTATAAAGGAATTAAGGAAAAGCATGGGACTGACTCAGCAGGAAATGGCAGATATGATAGATGTGAGGAAGACTACCATATGCAACTACGAATCCGGATACGCCACCCCCACAATAGCCACATTGAAAAAGATGATGCATGCATTTAATCTCAGTGCCAATTATTTTTTGGACAGTTCTTCGGTGGAGAGGAAGAGTGTACAGTTCCTTTTCGGTGCTACCATCCCCTTCTACAGAGCCACCAACATTAAAGGTCTCACTACAGCAGACAAAACTCTCATGGATTCTTCACTTACACTGCCTTCACAGATAGAGACAAACAAAGATGGCTATCTGGCTACAATAGCGCCGGATAATATGATGAATGCCGCCGGTATCAAAAAAGGAAGCTGTGTAGTAATTAACACGGAAAAGACCCTCAAAGACGGATGTATATTTGCCGCAGTAAAGGAAAATGAGCTGATACTGCGCAGATATCACAACGACAAAGCAGGTATATATATGAGTGTAGAATCTACCAGGACACCATCTTCAAAATCTGTAGAAATGATAAAAGATACAGAGCTTGTAATAATAGGTGTGGTAACAAAAGTTATATTTGATTTATAAAGCTGAGATACTTGATTGTTATTAAGTTATGGGGGCTGTAAATAAAGTCACAACATCCAAGGGAACGGAGCTATTTTGTCATGACTTTATTTACAGCTCCTTTACCCAATATCGGATATCAATAATATATGCTGCATTTACAGGTCCAATAAACTCATACTTTATTACAATTTTTTCAAAATGTGAAAAACAGTTCACCGTAATTTCACCCAATTTTAATCTTATTATAATTTGACTTTAATATAAATATTGTATTATAATCACCATAGGAGGTGACCTTATGAAGCTAAGGCATGAATACAAGCACCGCATAAACATGGCAGACAGACTGATACTCAGACGACGGCTTTCTGCAATTGCCGGTCATGATATCAATAGTAATGCTGACGGTACCTATAGGGTAAAGAGCCTGTACTTTGATAACTACATGGACAAAGCCCTGAAGGAAAAATGTGACGGACTTCGCCTAAGAGAAAAATTCAGGATACGCTGTTATAATGATGATGCTTCGTTTATACGTCTGGAAAAAAAGAGCAAAATCGGCAATATGTGTTCCAAGGAAAGTGTGATAATAACACAGGAGCAGTGTATGAAAATACTAAATGGTGATATAGGATTTTTAAAGGAAAGCTCAAATAATCTTATGTGTGAATTCTATGCAAAAATCAGATATCAGCTGCTTAGACCCAAATGCATAGTGGCTTACACCCGAGAGAGCTTCGTGTACGAGCCGGGTAATGTAAGGATTACCCTGGACTATGATATATGCCGCAGCTCAAATACAAAGGCATTTTTAGCAAAAGACAATATATTCATACAGCCAAACAAGGATTGCATACTGGAGGTAAAATACGATGAATTCCTGCCACAGATAATCCGAAATGCTGTACAGACCACAAGCCGTCGGGCAGCTGCTTATTCCAAGTATGCGGCTATGAGATTTTAATTAACGAAAGGAAGAAATTCACATGACATTCAGTGATGTATTTAAATCAAGTTTTTTAAGTAATATCAATTCATTTTCCACCCTCGATGTGCTCCTGGCACTGGGACTGTCATTCATACTGGGACTTTTCATATTTATAATATACAAAAAGACCTACTCAGGTGTGATGTACTCGGATTCATTCGGTGTATCTTTAATCGCTATGTCCATGGTAACGAGCCTTGTGATAATAGCTGTTACATCAAATGTAGTCCTCTCACTGGGTATGGTAGGTGCACTCTCTATAGTTCGTTTCAGGACCGCTGTGAAGGAGCCTATGGATATAGCATTCCTCTTCTGGGCAATAGCCGTGGGCATAGTGCTGGGTGCAGGGCTCTTACCTCTGGCTGTTATAGGCTCAGTAATCATAGGTATCATTATAGTAATCTTCTCCACCAGAAAGATTGGTGATACCCCGTATATACTTGTGGTTAATCTAAAAGACTCATCAGCCGAAGAAGCCTGCAACGATATCATCAAAGCGAGCGCCAAAAAAAGCATACTTAAATCAAAGGCTGTCTCCAAAGATGCAATGGAGCTCACATATGAGATACGTTTAAATGATGACAGCACAGAATTTGTTAATCTGGTATGCGCCTCCGAGGGTGTGTCCGATGCTGTACTGGTAACCTACAACGGCGAATACATGGCATAGGTTGTGATAATATGATAAGCTCAAAGAAAATTTATATAATATCTGTAATTCTCATATGCATAGCACTTGCGTTTACCGTATGGGCTCTGATTATGCAGCATGAGGCTGTTAATCAGATACTATCCGGGGAACATGTATTCAGTGATAAGCACAAGATAAATTACGAGGTCACTGACTTCTATACAGATTATACATCATCCTCCCCTGTCAAAATATCACTAAAGGGAGACACCGCCTCATCCCAAAGCAGAAATGTATCTGTAGACGGCAGTAATATTACCATACGAGGCTCAGGCACCTATGTGCTGTCCGGCAAGCTCGAAAATGGCAGTATCACAGTGGACTCTGCAGACAATGTACCTGTATGGCTCATATTAAACAGTGCACACATCAGTTCGGACACCACTGCAGCAATATATGTCAAACAGGCAGAAAAAGTGATTTTGTCCACTGCAGAGGATACCGAAAATACTTTAAATGACGGTGATAACCGCACCGATGATACCATTACCGCCGCACTGTATTCCAAAGATGACCTCACCATAAACGGTAAGGGCAGTCTTACTGTAAAGGGTAACTACCGAGACGGCATCAAGTGTAATGATGACCTGAAAATCACCGAAGGTACCATTACAGTCATCGCCGCAGATGACGGTATAAACGCAAATAACTATATAGGTATGCTTGAAGCGGATATAAACATCAAATCCACGGGTGATGCCATAAAATGCGAATACACGGATGATTACTCCAAGGGATTTGCCGCGTTTGAAAAGACTACCATCAATATAGAAACCGAATCAGACGGCATCTATGCTTCAAACAGTCTGTATAATTACTCTGCAGATGTTACTATATCCAAGTGCCGCGAGGGCTTGGAGAGTGCATATATCACCATAAACGGCGGCAATATAGATATAGTTTCCTATGACGACGGTATAAATGCTACGGGACACAATTCCGTTGGATTCGGCAGAATGCCCATGCATAGCAATAACAGCGAAATAACCGATGATGACATATACCTCACCATAAACGACGGTAAAATAAGAATTGAAACAAGCGGAGACGGTATAGACTCCAATGGCGCAATATCTGTAAACGGCGGCGATATAGAAGTGTACGGTCCCGAAAGCAACGGTAACTCTTCACTGGACTTTGAATACCAATTAAAGATAGACGGCGGCAGTCTGGTAGCTGCAGGGAGCTCCGGCATGGCTGAAACACCTGCCGAGAATTCCACACAGAATACGTTGGTGTTTTATATGGACAAAGCATACGATGCCGGAAGCGAGATAGTGCTCACAGATGAACGTGGAAATAAAATCAAATCCGCATCGCCCACCAAGAAATTTGACTGGGTATGTATAAGCAGTGCAGATATACTGACAAACGGCAAATATACCCTTACCGTTGACGGTAACGAAGCAGGTACTGCAGAAGTAACAAGCAGGATTACAACATACGGAAACAGAGGAAGGAGTTTTGGAAGATGATAAAGAAAACAGCGGCACTTGTGCTGTGCCTCATGCTGTCAATAAATATATGCTCTTTGGCGGCTGAAACCGCAGATATCCCCACCGATGTACCCACTCAGGGAGAATTCTCACCACCGGAGGGTATGCCGCCCGGAGGACGTGGCTTCGGAGGAGGGAGCAGACAGAGACCACAAGGTGATATGGCACCCCTTGAGGAAGGCATGACACCACCACGTGATGGTAATATGCCCGATTTCAACGGCAGCCGGAATGCTCCGTTGGCAGAAGACCAAGCTGTAACCGAAACTGATGATGAAAATTTCTTCAAAAAATATTTTACTCCGTTGTTTTCAATGGTACTTCTGGGACTGGCATTCTTATTTGTGATATTTTATAAGAGAAAAACATTTTAAAGAATACTCCGTGCATAAGAAGTCGGTGCAAATCCAACCGACTTCTTAAATGCACGTGAAAAAGTGTGCACGGATGAATATCCCAGCATATCCGATATTTGGCTGATGGAGTGATTTTGCTCTCTTATAAGCTTTTTGGCATAATTCATTTTCAGTTCTGTATAATAATCCATGGGGCTCTGCCCTGTACTTTCACGAAAAATCCTGCATATCTGAGTTTTTCCGTAAATAAACTTATTGCATATATCCTTCAATGTAAGCGATGAACATATATTTTCCTTCATATATTCACATATAAGTTCAGTCATAGAATCATTGGCAATACTGCGTGATTTTTCTGACATAGAAACCTTACGGCTCAGCGTACTACCGCTTCGTATCAATTTAATGAGAAATTCCGTGAAATAGCACTGCAAAAGCTGCCCCGAGCCGAAAACCTCCCGTCGAAAACACAGATTATCCTTATTCTCATAGTCCCCCGGTATGGTGCCGAGGGCATTTTTTGCCTCATCAAGGAAAAGAGAAAGGAGTGTTTTGGCGGTTTTATCAAGTGTAAACGTCTTGCTTTTAAAATACCTCATGGCTTCGCCGTTTGCAGTGAAGGATATTACAAGCATATTATTTGCCACGCGATTATCGGATATATGTGCGTGTATCTCCATAGGTTCGTGAAAAATCACCTGTCCTTGCTCAAGTATACACCCCACTCCATTTGTGATGGCATTTATTCTGCCGTTATCCACATAAACCATCTCCCAGAAATCATGTCTCTCCGGAGTATGGGAAAAATTTTTGCCGAATTCAAAGTAGTATATACTGTTGAAACCGACTACATCTATATCACATGTGATTCTTTGCATTTCAAACATTATATCCCCTCCTGTGAACAAAATGCTAAAAGCAGTGTAAAGATTGCCAAATACAAATCTTTGATTATATTGTATAATAAATACGACACAAAGTCAATAAAATATTAAATAAATCAAGGAGGCATAAACATGAATGTATTGGCAATCGGATGTCACCCGGACGATATTGAAATTTCATGCAGCGGAACTCTGGCAAAATGTGTAAAGCGCGGAGACAAGGTTACCGTGTGCCATGTGGCAAACGGCAATATGGGACACGAGATTATACCGCCCGACGAGCTCAGAGATATAAGGGCAAAAGAAGCAAAAAATGCGGGTGCCTTGGCAGGTATTGAAGTTGTTACGATCGATGTGGGAGATCTGCTTCCAAATGGATGCGACATATCTCAGAGAGATAAAATCGCAGAGCTTATCAAAAAAGTTCAGCCTGACTTTATAATAACACACAGCCCCACAGATTACATGCCTGATCACAGAGAGGTTTCAAAGCTTGTCTTCGATGCCTCTTTCGTAGCAAGTGTTCCCAACTACGGCAACGGCGGCAAGGCGCCTGTTGTTCCTATCTTTTATATGGATAATCTTGCCGGGATGAATTTCAATCCTACTGAATATGTGGATATTACCGATGAGATTGAATTAAAACTCAAGATGCTCAACTGTCACGACAGTCAGCTTAGATGGATGCGTGATCATGATGGAATTGATTTTGAAGAATTTGTACGTTCATGCTCGCGTTTTCGTGGTATTCAGTGCGGAGCTGGATATGCGGAAGCTTTCTGCCAAGAGTTGGTATGGCCTAAGGTTACAGCTAAAAGATTATTGCCGTAATGAGGAGAGGATATAAATGAAAAAAGTAAAATGGGGTGTAATAGGCTGCGGCGGCATTGCGGACAGAAGAATGATTCCCGGAATGCTAAACGCCGAAAACGTTGAGCTTATTGCAGTGATGGATACGAATTATCAGTAAGCAGAGCGTGTTAAACAAAAATACGGAATAGAATATGCATTTGCTTCGATTGATGAGCTGCTTAAACTTGATGAAATTGAGGCAGTATATATAGCAACACCTGTTTTCTGCCATTTGGAACAGGTGGAAAAAGCAGCAAAAGCAAAAAAGCATATTCTGCTCGAAAAACCGCTGGGTTTAAACTCCGCAGAGGCTGAAAGAATAAAAGAAATATGTGAAAATGAAGGTGTATTACTGGGAGCCGGCTTTATGATGAGATACGCTGCGTATCATCAAAAATTAAAGGAGCTTGTAAGTAATGGAGATTTAGGCGAAATCGTCTCAGCTCGTGCTCAGTTTACATGCTGGTATCCGGAAGCGGAAAACTGCTGGAGACAGCAAAAAGAGCTGTCAGGAGGCGGTGCACTTATGGACCTTGGTATTCATCAGATAGACATAATTCATTATATTACCGGGCTCAAAGCCAAAGAAGTTACCGGTTTCACAGGTAATCAAATTTTTAAATACGAGGTGGAGGACTCTGGAAGCATACTGATGCGTCTTCAAAATGGTGCCCCGTGCTATATCGAGTCGAATTTCAACGTTCCGGACAGTGCGTCTGTGAGCAAGCTTGAGCTTTACGGTACCAAAGGCTCTGCCTGCCTTTATAATACACTGGCACAAGAGGACGGCGGCAAAATAGAGCTTATATTAGCCGACGACAATTCATCATATGATGCCATGCAAAAAAGAGAAGCGAACCGGACACATAGTCCTAAGGTTGAATTTGGAAATATGTATACAAAAGAAGCCGAAAGTTTCTCTGCGGCAATTACCGATGGCGGGGCGGATTTTGCAAATCCCGAAGATGCCATATACGCACAAAAGGTTGTAGATGCCGCATACAAGAGCTTTGCTGAAAGAAAATTCATTAAACTATAAGGAGTGGATTTCATGATAAAAGTAAAAAAAGACCTCAAAATCAATACAGAAACAAATTCTAATGGTGATGTCAAGCTTTTTCTCTCTAATCTTGCGGATTTCGAATCCAAAAACGAAAAGCTGCGTACCTTTGCTCTGGCTGAATTAAAGCCGGGAGAGGAAGTAGAATACCATATTCATGAGGGAGAAAGTGAGAGCTATTATATTATATCGGGCGAGGGTGAATATAACGACAACGGAGAAATTTCAAGAATCTTTCCCGGAACTGTTACCTTTACACCGTCGGGAAGCGGTCACGGAATAAAAAATACGGGCAGTGATATGCTTACGTTTATAGCCCTGATTATTTTAGATTAAATTATATAGGAGGATATCAAAATGGACTTTATGACAACTGTAAAAGGCAGTCTCTTGGAAAACTTTTATCCAAAGGGATGGGACATGCAAAAAATTGATGAATGCTGTGAGAAAGGTGTATCAAGAGAGAAATTCTGGAATAAGGATTTTAATCCCGTAGAATGTGACAGCATAAATGATTTTGACACATATATGGGACACGAGATAGCCCTGCAAATCAAAAAAGCCAAGGAAGAAAACAGGAAGCTGGCAATGATACTGCCCGTAGGACCTATGGGTATGTACAAATGGGCAGCATTCTTCATAAACGAATGGCAGCTAAGCTGTGAACACGTATACACCTTCAACATGGATGAATGGGCAGACAGCGAGGGCAATACTCTGCCAAATACCAATCCGGCTTCATTTGAATACAGCATGAAGGAGGCGTTTTTCAACAAGCTCGGCGACCTTACCGTACCGGAAAATCAGCGTAATTTCGCCACAAAGGACAACCTGCCCACATATGCAGACAAGATAGCCGCTCTCAAGGAGGATGGAGCTAAACTGGTGCTGGTATTCGGTATAGGCAGGATGTGCCACATAGCTTTCTGGGAACCGCAATTCGCAGAGGATTATGCTACCGAATCCGAATGGAAATCAGCAACCCACAGAATTGCCGCAAAGCTGCACCCTCTAACCATTGAACAAAATGCCCTCACAAGCTTCAAGAGCCGTACCACACTGGTACCTTGCAGAGCCAACACCATAGGACCCGGACTGTTTTTACAGGCTGATTACATAATAGGCGGCTGTGACGGCACTCTGGGCAGAGGCATGGGCTGGCAGGGCATGAGCTTCCTCACTACTCTGCACTACGGTCCGGATATGAATATCACATCTACATACATGCCTACCCTCCCGGGTAAACTATTCTACCTCAAGGAGCTGGCTGGTCCGCTCACTGCAGAGTGTAATTAATATTGTGAAAGAAGTGCTGTAAAAAGGTTTGACCTTTTACAGCACTTCTTATTAAATAAAGCTAATCAATATTTTCCATCGGAACCAAACAAACGTATTTTGTTCATAACGGTTTCTTTAATCAGCTGTACCTTTCTGTCACGAATGGCGAGGTACTCTCCGCCCTCCTCCATAGCCTTTGCGCCGGCAACACACAGGTCTGTGAATATATTGACCTTGGCTATGCCATGCTTTATGGTATCTTTGAAGTCATCATCACTGAGTCCCGAGCCTCCATGAAGAACCAGGGGTGTATCCAGGGCGGTTCTGATTTCTTTAAGTCGGTCTATATCCAGCTTCGGCTTAGACTTATATGCACCGTGAGCAGTACCTATGGCAACTGCAAGCGCATCAACACCTGTACGGTTTACGAAATCAACCGCTTCCTCGGGGGTAGTGTACATATCGGTAGCTTCATTATCTCCCGAATCTGCCTGGCCTACGTGTCCTATCTCACCCTCAACGGTTATACCCAGTGCGTGGGCAATCTTTACCATCTCGGCAGTGTTCTTTATGTTTTCTTCCGCTCCTCCTGCAGAACCGTCAAACATTATACTTGAAAATCCCAACTTAATTGCTTCCATACAGCGCTCAAATGTAAGTCCGTGGTCGTAATGAACTACCACCGGCACAGATGCTCTCTTTGCAGCCTCTACCACAGAGGGGGCTATGAGCTTTAAGTCACCGTGAGGCAGTAATACCTCTGCAGTGCCTATAACCACCGGAGAGCGGAGCTCTTCTGCAGCTGCAATTACCGCTTCCAGCATGTCTGTATCCGTGGTATTAAAAAGTCCCACTCCGTAATTGTTTTTTTGTGCATCAAGGAGCACATCATTTAAATTTACTATCATTCTAATCTTCTCCTCTTTGGTATTCTTCGCTTAGCTTCATTATCTCGTTTTTTGGTCTCATGCCGTCAACGGAGTTGGCAGCAAACAGATTGCACGCAGCAGCCGCACTTGCAAACTCCAGAAGCTGTCTGTCTGTGAAATTATTATAAAGACCGTACAAGCAACCTGCACAGAATGCATCCCCTGCACCTACACTACCCTTTATCTCATCGGCGGGAATCTTAAGAGACGCCACCTCTGTAAATGTACCCGACTTCACATCGTATACAAAGGATACTCTTTTGCTGTGGACTATCACCTTATCCCTTACTCCGCAATCTGCCATTTTTTCCATGGCAAGCTTTACATTGGATTTACACAGCACATCATCTGTGTAAGCATCAAGCCCGAACACGGCACAGCTCTCCAGTTCATTCATGATGGCATAGTTGCAGTACTTAAGCGCAGGTATGATTTTGGCGCCGTAGTCCGCACCGGAATCACTTACCACATCCACAGATGTCTTAATACCCTGTTTCTGTACATTGCTGAGAAATCTCGCCATCACGGTACCGTAATCAGCATCCTCCATATCAAACATATCCAAAAGCAGTATATACCCTATATGCAGGATATCACAGTTTAATGAATTGATATCGATATCCTTAGGAGAAAATTCTGCATTGGCACCCTTCTTGTGAAAGAAGGTCCTCTCACCTGAGGGCATACTCATTACATCAGAAAAGCTCGTAGGTGTATTATCCGAAAAAGAGATACCTTCTACATCTATGCCGTTTCTCTGTAATTGAGACAAAATATACCTGCCGTTTTCATCTGTGCCAATCTTGCCAAGTACACTTATGGGAACGCTTCTGTCTATCTTAGCCAGATTGATAGCTGTATTGGGAGCACAGCCGCCTACTGCATAGGATATATCGGACACCTTGGCGAGCATACCTGCCTTGGGGTAAACGTCGATATTCTTAACTATATCCGCAAGTATATTACCGGCAATGGTTATTCCCTTTTTCTCTCCAAGCATCAGATAATCAATTGATACACCAAACAGCGATGCGAGTCTGGGGAATGCCGTAATATCCGGGTAACCCTGCCCGTTTTCCCATTTGCTCACTGCCTTGTCACTTACATCAAGCTTATGGGATAGCTCAAGCTGTGTCATACCACTTTGTTTACGAAGCTTGGCTATAATATTGCCTATGGTTTTTGCATCCATTATATCACTTCCTTTAGATTAATAATAACACAAAAACCCCACTTCGTAAACCTACGAATAGAAGAAATAATAGTGTTTTTTTACATTTTAAACAGAGTTTATCCACCAAACGTAGATATGCGAAATACACATTAATACTGTTCATTAACGATAATTACTGCAATTCGGTAATAACCCCATCAATACATTTACTTGAAGTGACATTGTACATGAATTTATTTCCTATTTTGCTGCTGTCACACAGAAAATAGCTTTTTGCAGCATTTTTTAACATTGCCTTCTTAATTACGGCTTCTTCTAATGATGAATCTGTAATCAAACCATCTTTGGTTATCCCTCTACTTGAAAAAAAGAAAGTATCAGCATTTATGTTTGATACAAATTTTTCTGTATCAGATCCAACATATGCAATTGAATGAAGCAGCATAAGACCACCGGTACAGTAGTTTTTTATGTTCCTTTCCGCCAATTTTATAGAGGCTTTTGGACTGTTGGTAATTACAATTATATCTTTAAATTTTTCAAGATACGGTATCAGATAGGAAACTGTAGATGAAGCGTCCATAAATATAACATCACTATTGTGTATAAACTTTGCGGCTTTTTCTGCTATAATTTTTTTGGATATGTTGTTTTGTTCTTCACGAAAAACAAGTGAAACCTCGTTATCTGCAATTTTACGCAAAATGACACCACCATGCGTTCTTAAAACCTTGCCTTCCTTTTCAAGTTTAGTCAAATCCCGACGAATTGTCGGTTGACTTACATACAAAAGTTCAGACAGTTTCTTTACGCTTATGCTGTTTCTCTGTGTTACATATTCTAAAATTTTTTCCTGTCTTTCAAGTTCATACATTGTTTCATTTCCTTTCATATATTTTCTTTTATAATCAAAATATTGATTGTTAATCAATATTTACGCCAAATATTGATTATTTACTTTCATTATTGTATCATACTTTCATAAAAAAAGAAAGGGGTTTTATAATGAAAGTAGCAAATTTACATGAGATAGGCAATTTGCAATATGAAGAAAAGCCTATGCCCGTCGTAAAAGATGACGAAGTGTTAGTAAAGATAAAGTGCTGTGGTGTATGCGGAAGCGACATTCCAAGAGTTTTTACCAAAGGAACATATCATTTCCCAACAGTAATAGGACATGAATTTTCAGGAATTGTAGTAAAAGACAAAAAAGAAGAATTAACAGGAAAGAGAGTAGCGGTTTTTCCGCTTTTGCCATGTTTTGAATGTGAACCATGTAAATTTCAAAATTATGCTGCGTGTAATAATTACGATTATTACGGTTCCCGTCGTGATGGCGGTATGGCAGAATATATAGCAGTAAAGCGTTGGAATTTGGTAGAACTACCGGAAAATGTGAGCTTTTTAGAAGGGGCAATGTGTGAGCCGATTTCAGTTGCAAGACACGCTGCATTAAAACTTAATATTAAAAAGGGAGACAATGTTTTAATTTCCGGTGCAGGACC
This sequence comes from Clostridia bacterium, assembly GCA_017621495.1. Lineage (GTDB taxonomy): Bacteria > Bacillota > Clostridia > UMGS1810 > UMGS1810 > RGIG8748. The sequence continues at coordinate 10,818 of JAGATB010000032.1, read as the reverse complement.
CATAGGGATACTTACAGGTAGGTGGCTGAAATTATTTGGAGCAAAGGATATATACTTTTTTGATATTGATAGTCGTAAAATTGATTTCATTAAAGAAAACAGTTTTAAAGCGTATAGCGAAAATATGAAATATGATTGTGTTATTGAAGGAACCGGACACAGTAAAGCAATCGAACAATGTCTCGATGCTGTTAAACCATATGGAAAGATAGTGTTTTTGGGCAATCCGTCCGGAGATATTATGCTAAGCCAAAACTCATATTGGCATATATTACGAAAAGAATTAACTGTTTTGGGCAGTTGGAATTCTTCGTATAATGAAGTACAAAACGATTGGAAAGAAAGCCTGCTGGCTTTATCCGAGGGATATATAAAAGCAAAGGATTTAGTAACCCATAAATTCCCCCTTAGTGAAGTATGCAGAGCTTTTTGTATGATGAACAACCGCAATGATTTTTATAACAAGGTTATGATTTGTACCGATGAGGAGGAAATTAAAAATGAAAAATAAACTATCTCCATCTATTATGTGTGCCGATTTCTTTGAATTAAAAGACACATTACATTTATTTAAAAAAGCAGAAATTGAGTATTTACATATTGATATAATGGATGGGTGTTTTGTTCCAAATTATACCTTGGGGACAGATTTCGTAAAATTTTTAAAAGGAAACACCGACATCCCTCTTGATATTCATTTTATGATAGAAAACCCCGAAAATAAAATCGGATGGTTTGATTTTGGTGAAAACGACTATGTTTCTGTACATGTTGAAACTACCAAGCATTTACAAAAACTATTATTACAAATAAGAGAAAGAGGTGCAAAGCCAATGGTTGCAATTAATCCGGCAACACCGATTTGCACAGTTGAAAATGTTCTGGAGAATATTGATGCAGTACTTGTAATGACGGTAAATCCGGGATTTGCAGGACAAAAGCTCGTACCGAGTACACTAAAGAAAATTACGGATTTAAGAAATTTTTTGGATAACAGCGGATTTGGCAACATCGAGATTGAGGTTGATGGAAATGTAAGCTTTGAAAATGCAAAAATAATGAAAGAAGCCGGTGCAAATATTTTTGTCGGCGGCACCTCCAGCATTTTCAATAAAGAACATTCAATTACGGATAATATTGAACTGCTTAGAAAAATGATTTTATAAATTAAGTCTGTTGTATCCTGATGCAGAGGGGCTGTAAATACGTGATGTTATGACTTTATTTACAGCCCCTTTGGTAATTTTTAAAAAGCGAAATACGAATTGTAACAATCCAATAAATACTTGGCTCTGAGCTTCTTTATCTCAAGAGGCATATCGCCGGCTACCTCGTAGCTGAACAAGCCCTGATAGTTGGCTTCCTTAACTCCTCTTTTTACGTCTGCCCAGTTTACATTACCGCTGTCAAAGGGCATTATATGCCAGTCGCAAAGCACACCCTTGAGTCCGTGCTGCTCTCCCCTGTTGTCATGAACATGCATTGCTTTAAGGTAATCTCCTGCCTGCATGATGAAATCATACTGGTTGCCGTATTGGGATATATTAAGATGTCCCGTGTCCAGGCAGATGCCTATATGCTTGGGATTGTCCACAGCTTTGCACATTTTGATAAGGTGTCCTGCATCGTGGTCATGAATACGGCTTAAATTCTCAAGACAGATTACCATATCTGTGCCCTCTATATGCTTTATAAGCCTGTTCAATGCATCTATCCTCACGTCAAACCACTTTTCCACAGGTTCCACATCCGTACCGTAGTTGGAGTAGTGAATTACAGCCGCCTTTACTCCCAGCTCATAAAACACATCAAGATTTTTCTTGATATTGTCCACGGCATAGGTGTTGTCATAGGAAGTTATATCTCCTTTGTTCATAAAGAATATATGTCCCTGTGGTATGTGAAAATCCAGAGCGTCTATGTACTTTCTGTATTCCTTTACATCCAACTCCTTGTTGTAAAAGGGCATGAAATGAACATCACTGATTTCGATATTGTCATAGCCTATTTTCTTAAAGGTTTCCGCCATTTCATAAGAGTCAAGCTCATTAAAAAATGCTGATATTAATGCCGGTTTCATATTTTTTCCTCACTTTTGTTATTCGATGTATTATTTATAAACAATAATCAATCTAGGTACCACAAAGCTTTTAATCACAACCACACGTGAACACGATTCATTGTCATTTCTGTACGTTGATATATCGTTGGCAGTGCCTACGAATATCTTATTGTTCTCCTCAGTGGAATCATAGAAAACAACCGGTACACCGGACACCTTGCATGCCTGTACCACAGAGCCGCCCTTGTCAGTGCTCACTCTCAGTACGCCGTCTACAAAACTTGATGCATATCCTACTACTGCACGGAAGCCTGCGTTTATGTCGGTTGTTGATGTTTTATATTTATCGGGAGCCTTCGGATCGTAGAATACCGTAAAAGCATCTACCTCACCGTCTAAATTCAAAGCAATTCTCACAAGACAACCCTCTGTGACTCCTTTTGCCGAAAATGAAACATCTTTATCTGCCATATACTTGGCTGTACTGCCTCCCTGATAACCGATAATGCATTCTACCTCTTCGTCCTCTGCATTCAATGCTGTTGAAATTCGCTGTACAACGATGGGTAAAGATGAATCTGCATTTTTATATCCGGATTCATTGAAGCCATAAAGCACCACATACTTTTCGATACCTGAAATTTCCTCGGTTCTGTATGTTTCGGCATTCACAAAGTTATCATTTACCAGTGTCTTTCTGGAAATCACCATAAACCCCTCATCATCCGATGCGGAAATTGCCGCCTTTGCAGGAACCGAAAATATCTTCGTAGAGTCATCCATTATGCTTTTTGCACCCAGATTTCCCGAAGACTTATATCTCAAGTCCTCAGCATAAGGCACATTTACCTGAAGCGAATCAGTGTTTTCCACCACACCGGGAGTATCTATGGATATTATCTCACCTTCGGAATTCACTTTAAACAAAGCAATGGTAGGCTCAAAGGGACCTGCAGCGGTAAGGCTCTTTTCAATATCATCCACGGTATTAAGCATTTTTCCGTCAACTTCCACTTTGGATGCGCAGATCATAATCTCAATATTGCCGTTCTGGTGCAGAAGCTTAATCTTCATTGCATTGTTGAGACCCTTGTTTTCCGCACTGTACGCCATCATAAATCCTGCAAATTCGTTGGATTCCTTAACATCAATATAAGCGATTTCATCATTGCTGTCCAGATATAATATCACGCTGTCACCGGCTCTCACATTGTTGGCATTGACATCGTAGGCAAGCTCATAATCTATGTTTTCAACAGTATAAATATTGTTGGCTGTATCGATACTCTGCAGTATTCCCTCCGCTTTCTTTCCGCTTGCATCCACATAGATATGTTTTTTGTCATTTGATGCATATACACTGAGCACCATGCCGAGCTGTATATCATCAAACTCAAGCTCGGTCTCACCGAGCATCGCCATTTTAAAGCTGTCATACTCTTCCTCATCAAGTTCAATCTTCCTTTGGGGCTGAGACTTATCATACACCATTTTATCAAGCGTATTGAGAGTTCCTGCCACAATGTTGTAGTAAGCCGATACAATAGCAATATCATAATTACCTGAGTTCTTTATCAGTTTTACCTTATACTCAGGCATTGATAAAATATCGGAAACATTTTCTTTTATAAGCTCACCATTATATATCACACGGATACCTTTGCTCAAGGTATAATTTTTTGATTTGCCGGATTCATTTTTGTGAGTGAGGACAAAGTCCTTGCTGTTGAACACAGCGTCATTATCCACCACAAGCTCCGTATACTGAGTTACTCCGGTCTCTGCAGCCCATATGATGTCTTTATCACCGCTCGATTTATCATAGCTGTACAGAAAACGTATCTCAACTCCAAGATAATCCTTAAGTTCTATCTGTGTATTGTAGCTAACACCGTCTATCACTGCCGAACCTCTTTCAGTAATCGAAATGCTGCTTAAGCTTACTGCGTCGGTATCTGTAACCGTACCCTCGTTGTAGTATATATCTCTGTATAAGGAAAGAACTGTCTCCTCTTTGTTTACTTCCTTGTAGATATTACCATCGGAGAAGGCATAAGTATCATACATATTGGCAGTTATTACATTGTACAAAAGAGTGAACATATCTCCTCTGGTAAGAGGATTGGAAAAGCTGTCCTCGGATATACCTGCCTTCTTAGCTGTGATGAGATATCCTCCGGGATAACCACCGTTTGCTTCAGCGTATTCTGAGTAGCCCATTATACCAAGTAGGATTTTGTAAGCCTGTGCCTGCTCTATGGTACCGTCGGGATTGAAAATCTTCTCGCCGGTACCGCTTACAATCTTGTAATCCGTAAGGTATGTAATAGCCTTGTATGCCCAATGAGTAGCCGGCACATCATAATAATAAATTACATCGCTGCTGTAATCGGAAGTATTTATGATATTGTACACCGCATTGGCAAAATCAGCCCTGGTAACATATGTATCAAGGTCCACGTTGTAATCATAATAATCCGGTATGATATCCAGTAAACGTAGTACCTCCATTGCTTCGGATACAGTTTCACTCTCTGCATCTGCACGGCAGATAACATTAGTGCCGGAGATTAGAAGTGCAAATAGCATAACTATACTGATAATCTTTTTTGTAAATATATTCATATTACTTCAAAACCTCCTTTATTGCTGCAGTTTATTTAATACTGCATATACTACCTTTGCTGCCTGAGCTCTTGTGGCTGTACCGAAGGGAGCAAACTCTGTGTCGCTCACTCCGTTGATGGCACCCTCACCGTAGAGTGCCATTAGAGCCTCAACTGCATAGGGTGATACGGTATCACTGTCTTCAAATGCAAGCTCCTTTGAAGCAAGCCCGGCATTTTTAAACTTAAGGGCATTGTAGAGCATCACACACATATCCTGACGGGTGATGTTTTCTCCCGTGCCGAATATTGTATCCGACTGACCCTTGCATATGCCTTTTGCATAGGCAGTGTTTACCACATCACAGTACCATGTGCCTTCCGGCACATCAGCAAATACAGTTGCGTTACTCTCCACTCTCATATTCATGGCAAGTACCAGAATCTTTATAAATTCCTCCCTCTTGATAGGGTCATTGGGATGGAATCGGTTCTCTCCCACACCGTTTATTATATTCTTATCCTTCAGTGCAATTATGGCCTCATGAGCCCAGTCCAGACCCTCTATGTCATCAAATACGGCTGTTACCGCAGACATATTCTGAGCAGGGTTCACTACGGGCACACTTACATTACTGCCCACGTTGGTATTGTTCTTTCCCTTGCCTCCGGGACCGTTACTTACGGTAGGAGTATTTGAAGTAGCTTTGTAGTCCTTGTAAGCCTTGGCAAAGTCATCTGCAGTGTTGTAGTCACCGCCTGCCAGTGATGAGCATGCATCTTCATTTATAGTGCCTGTAATACCTATCACAGAACCGTATTTATTGAGGCAGGATACTATGGAGCCGTAGCCGTCACCGTATTTAACGGTAGTGAGTATAAGTGCTTTCTTTATTTCAGTTTCAAACTCAGCTGCATCATCTATACCTTTGCCACACATTTTGCCTGTAAGATACTGTGATACAACCTCTTTGTCACCGCACACTTCTTCACAGTCGCTTACAAGCTCAGTGTCAAGCATCAGGTCGCCCATATAGTCTGAGATATCGGATATATCATTATCACTGAGAGCCTGAGCAATTATAAATGTTCTGTATGATTTTGCAATCAACTCATTATCGGTAATACTGAGCTCATTTGCCTTTACATATTCTCTGTATTTCTTAACAGCTGAAACAGCATCGGTCTTATCTGCAAGGTCATACTCAAAGCCAAGTGCATTTTTATCGGCAGCAATTACATTAATAAATTCTACACCGTCGTCATCTGTCTTAGCTGCACTGTTTAAACGAGCCAAAGCATCTTTAAGTGCATCTTTATCAAGTATAATAAGCTCCAGCAGAGTTCTGTCCTTCTCACCGTCAGCCGATATATATGCCTTACTGAGCCCCTTACCTCCCGTGGTATCTATGGTAAATGTATACTTACCGTCCACTGTCCCGGTCTGCTTCAGATATAAGATATCATCTTCTATATCTTTGTAGTCCACATCACCGTAATCCAAACCGTTTTTCAAGGCCACCGTGGTGATATTCCGGGTACTCTCTTCACTTCCGTAATTTCCCGTAAGGGTAATTTTGGAGTTGTCATAATCATATACTATGTCATAGAGAATACCTGCAGCCAATGCACTCGTACAAGAGGCTGCCGTCATTCCTATGGCAAGAAATACGGTAATAATTTTATTTCGCATATTTATCTCTCCAATCGCAATGCACCGCAAATGGGTACTAATTTGTCATTCCAAAGCATTAACTTAAGGCGATTTATCTGCTCTGAAGCATTCGCCGGAATAGTAAGCTCTGCTGAAGCAGAAGAATTCGTCCAATTGATGCCCGTGCCGTCAATCGAAATTAAGTTATTATCATTATTATATACAGCGCCGTAAGCTACGAGGTTATCTGTATTTCCCATAGCCTTGATACTCACGTCCACCTTGATATCTTTGGCACTGTCTATATCGTTAAGATTTTTTATCCTTTTGCCCTCCTGGTACACATCGTACCATACGTCAAAACCGCAGGTGCTGATCTCATTATCCGTGAGGCTGTCTTTTGATGAATCATAGATTTTAACCAGATAAACATCATCCGCCGCAATAGGTACAAGCAGACTGTAGCAGCCATCGGCGTCTGTTGTAAGCTGTCTTATATACACGCCTTCGTCAAAGTCTGCCTTGTTCTTTTTGATTGCAAGTGTAATCTCCCTGCCTGCATCAGTGACACCGCTTATATTCATAAAGCCGTCTGCAGCAGATATCTGCACTGCCTTTGGAGCTGCAATGGCATACACTGTATTATCATATACCCTGTAGGGCTGTTCGCCCAAGGTCTGTATGAAATTTCCGTACATATCATAGATGTTTAATTCCCAACCCGCAGGTACGCTTATCTGAGCAGAACGTGTATCGGCAAAAAAGGAATGTCCGTCACCCTCCGTTGCAGTTATATCCACATATGTATTCTTGTTTTCATTGGGGTACCACTCACCACCATATAGTGCATTACCCCATATTGCATAAACTTTCTTGGATTTTGAAGGCTTGTCAAAACTGTATATTGAATACATATTATATGTAATTCCGCTTGTCTCGGTAACTGTCTCAATATGCTTATCTGAAAACTCTGCACCGTTGAGAAGGGTATTGGCATATGCTATGGCAACATATACATCCTTCGGATAGTAATTGTAATCAACTATACCAAAGCTGTGCTCCTCATCGGCCGGATCTGTTCCTTTTGCCTTGTAGTTGTATATAATGAGCTTCTTTAATCTGTCGTAGGCTTTTGCCTGGACCATGACTCTGGAAGTACTCACTGCCTGAAACTCATCTCTCCACACCGGAATGTCATAATCCGACGAACCCTGTCTGCCGTACTCCGTAGCCCATATATCCATATTCTCAGCACCTGCAGCATCCAGCATACGGGAAACTGTATCCAGATATCCATAGAAGGTCATCTGCCAATCCTCATCTGCAGGTATACGTTTGTATGTATAGGGATGAAAGCTGAATGCATCCATATAATCCACCCCGCCGGCATCCAGGATTTCCTGCAAGAATTCCTCTCCTGTGCGTTCAAGTCTTGTTTCGGTATGCTCTTCGGAATATAACATGTTTGTGAGAGCTCCACCAAGTACTGTGGCATCGGGGTTACCCTCACTGGACTTTATGTACCGGTAGGCTGACTTTAAAATTCTGACGTAATCCTCACCGGATATTGACTTACCACCGGTGAAATCTGCAATATTGGGTTCATTCCAGATTTCAAAGGCATCCACCTTGCCCTTCAATTGTTTTGCAACCCAACCGCAGAATTTGCCGTATGCCTCAACAGCCTCATCAGATGTGGGAAATGCACCGTTGTCGTAAAGATTGTTTGGTGTGTTTAATATTATGAGCACCTTCATTCCCTTGGCATTGGCATATTCAATTGCATTCATTACCTTTTCGGGAATTTTGTAACCATCGGCAGTCTCTGCATCTTTCCAGTAAATTTCGTCTCTTATCCAACCAAAGCCTGCAGAGGAAATCTGTCCAAAGCTATCCTCGGGCTGTTCCCGGTTGACAAAAGCAAAATGCGTGGATACTCCAACCTCATCATCGGACACCGTCACAGAATCTATAACCGTAAGCTTTACAGCATCTGTGGTGATATACCCTGAATCACCGGTTATGGTAAATTCCAGCTCGTAAGCTCCATTTAGGGAAAAGTCCGGGGTAAATCTCCTTGTAAGCCTACTGTTTGCCTTGAGGGTAAGCTCCCCGGGAGCCTGCTCCAAAGCAATAGCTCCCAAGGAATCCTTAATTGTATATCCAAGGTTAAGAGATACATCGGCATCATAGGGATTTGTGAGGGTGATAAACACCGTGCCGCATTGGTCATAGAAGACATTGCCGTTTAAATCGGAGCTTACACTCACCTTAAAATACCTCGGAGCAAAAGAAGAATATTCCACGATTACATCATCGATGTAAACATCACCTGCGTCCGCTGAAGCATTTTTAATCCACAAATATTTTGCATTATGAGTGAATGTATTGGTCGCAGACGCAACCGGGGTGTCTGCGCCGTGAGCGCAAACCGTTGTTGTCAATTTGTTTTTGTCTCCAAGCTCTGCCTTGATATTCACATCATACCACGTATAAGCGGCATAATCACCCTCTACTTGTGTACCAAAGTTGTTGTTGTCTATACTTCCGCTTTTATTGAAGTTCGCTGCATATGCATAGTAGCTTGTATCCTCTGCTATAAGAACAGGGATTTCCATTGCTGCAGCTGATGCACGAACAGAAAGACTGATGTTTATGTCACCATGGGTCATCACAGTGCCGTCAGCTTCGGTAAGAGGTATCATAATACCGCCGTTTTTTTGGCTGATTTTTAATGCCTTGGTATCGGTAAGCGATGAAATGTCCAACGTCACGTCGCCCTGATTAACCCAACCGCAGGAATATAAGGCTGTGACAGTGGTATTCTCAAAGTTTTCCGAAACCGCCGGACCCGAAGGCAACGAAGCGGTGCCGGTGCCCGCAAATGCAGGCACACAGTTTACCGTGGTTATTACTGTTATTAATAAAATGCAAATTATTCGTTTCATATTGTTAATCCCTTATAAAAATATCAATAGCTAAGTCCTGTGCAATAAGGAACTATATCTTCCATATTGTTCCACAGGTATATCTCCACCTTGTCTATATCTGTCATATCAGCTATTACAGTAGCGGGGCAGGTAATGTCTTTGAGACCCTTGCCGCTTACGCTTGTTTCAACTACGCTTGCTTTCTTAAGCACGTCACCGTCGAAGTATGCTATAACCCACGCAAGCTCGGTCTCTGCCTCGTCAAAGCTTAAGTAAGTACCATTGAGTGTAATTGATGCACCGGCTGTAAAGTCTGACAGTTTTGATACTGCACTGTTACCTTTGGTAACAGTGGTAAGCTCAACCTCTTTGATACCTGCGTCAGTGGTAAATTCATATTCAAATGCCTCTGCCATAGCTGTACCCAATATATTTTTAACATCTGTGCTGACTTCGAGGATATATTTGGTTTCAGCTTCAAGGACATCTGTCTCAAAGGTGCATACACCCTGTGCTGTAATATTTGCAGCCGTAAGTGTCTCAGTTGTGTTTTCAGCAGTATTGGTCAATGTTACAGCATCTGTAAGGGAATCCTCAAATAATTCTGTACCAAAGTCAAGTGTAATCTTGCTTACTGCAGGGGTAACTACACCGGCTGTAATCACTGCACCTTCCAAATCATATAATTTAACACCGTTATCATAAAGCTGAGGAGCTTCAACCCACTTCTGAACTACTATATCATCAAATAAATCATAATTCGTATCGTCTCCACTGCTAAACCACCATGAACGGAATGTCACATATCTGAGCTGTTCCAGAGTAAAATCAGTATCAAATTTTACATCGCCTATTGTAATTGCGGCAACATCATTATCCAAATCCATAAGCACATCCACGTTAATCCATTCATTTGCAGGATAAGACGATGCTATAACCGAGTTACTGTTTTCGCCCTTCTTCAGACCAACTATAGTTTTGTTATTAACGAGCTGGAAAAGATCCTTAGCAAATATTGAGCTTGAATCACCTACAGATACAGGAAGTGTATTGGTTTGAGCTGCTTTAACTCTGAATGTCAGCTTTACCTTACCGCTTGTTATAGGTTCCCCAAGTTCATAGTAAAAGCCCGAGCTGGTATTTGTACTTCTGAGTAATCCCATTGCTTTGTTTCCGGAAACATCAATTATTTTACCGCATTTATCAATATTTGCTTGATCCTTTAAGCCGTCTGCCTTGGCATCTGCCAAAGTGGTATCATCCTCAAAATCTTCGTTTATTTTTACAGGATTTTCAAATTCCGGAACCTCAACCACTTCCTTCACGGATACATTATCAATGTAGATGGGATTTGACACAGTAGTACTTGCACCCCAGTTTCTTATTAAGAGATACTCGTTAGAAAATGCGTAGGTGTCTGTGTATGAACCTAAAGATACAGTCTCACCCTGATTGTATACATTCGTGGTAAATGTCTTTGTTTCTGCAGCCCAGTCATCTATTGTGACTTTAACATCATACCATACACCATTGCTTCTGGGAACATTGATTTTATTAGCCGCACTG
>JAGATB010000031.1 GCA_017621495.1 Clostridia bacterium | reverse complement strand
GTGTAAATCGGCTTGCCGATTTAGTGAGGACCCAGCGAAGCGCTTCCGCAACGGCACCTTTTGGGCTTAAAAAATGTGATTAATCTGTCCTGCACGTTCCCACAGCACGCGTAGTGGTGACGGCAGGGTGTCAGGGCTTATGCTCTGTCTTGCTATGATAGTGATATAAACTCCAATTTAGACTAATTCGACAAAATTCGACTTACAGGTAATATCCTGTGTAGCTTGCTGCATCTACAGAAAACAATCCCATAAGAGGTGCAGAGGTGTTTTCTGCGCCTACTATATAAACTGTATTGTATTTGCCCGGGCGTACAAACTGACAAGGCATGGCAAGCTTAATCCTGCCGCTGTCGGCATCGATTGCTCTGAATTCATATTTCCCGGGTGATATACACATGTATTTACTAATCTCCAGATAATCTATGTTTCCAAGTATCTTGTGTCCGTTGGCACTTATATCCAGGTCTCCCAGTGAGGGTGAAAGATGACATATCCTTAAATGCCCGTAATCGGTGTTTTCTCTGTTTGTAGGCTCGGCTATACCGTATGCCATGGTCACTCCGTCGGAATGGACCGCAGCCACGGTATACACCTCACCTTGATTAAATGGCAGGCTGAGGGTTGCTATAACCTTATCCTTGTTGCCCGCTTCGGTTATCTTGAATTCCTGTGTACCCCTGGGTACTTTAACATATGAGCTGAAGCAGCCAAAACCCATGTTGGGTGCTGCCAATGTATTGCCGTGATAAAAATCCGCAGATGCAAGAGTCGGTGATGCATTTAAAAATCTTACATAAGGGTGCAGGAAATTTTCAATTCTTATACTATCCATGATTACTCCTCCTTGAAATCGGTATCCTTCTCTTCATTATATTCCGTCTGTGCAGTATTGTTACTTTCGGCAAGTATTTTTTCCGCTAATGACACAAGCTTGCTTAGCGAGGCCTCTATCCTTGCCATACCTTCACGAAAATCCTTCTCACGGATTTCATCCGCCTTTGCTCTGAGAACCTCCATGTATCTTTGTGATAATTCATCGACTTCATACCCCTTTGGTTTAAATTCAGGCTGCTTTTTTACAGGGAGCTCCTTTAGCCTGATATCAAAAGGTTCACGATACAAATTACATGGGCAACGGTCTGGTGAATTAGAGATGCTGCCTATTTTAAGACGGTAGATTCCGCTGCATTTACCCAGGGGGACGGTTTTTGAAACCTCAAATTTATCATTGACTGCTGCTTCAAATGCCATAGAGTTTTCTAACCACTGTATTTTCAAGAAACTCTCATCAGGATATACAGTACATTCACTGCCGGGCTGAATCCCACTTGCAACAGTTCTCACTCTGCCGGAGGATATATCGCACAAGCCTATAACCCTCCTGCCTCGCTCTACCGCTACATAAGACACATACGGCGTGTTACCCCTGCAGGCAGAGCTGATGCTTAGAATAGTGCTTTCGCACACTTTACGCACGGGAGTATATGATTTGGCAGAATACTTATACATTCTGTGCATGAGACCACCGTCACCGGTATATAAGATGTGGAGGTTACCGTCATCATCTGCAGAAACGTCATAGACAAAACGCCTGCTGATGCCGTCTATAACCTCCGGCTGCATGGAGTAGTCTCCATCGGATGCTATATGATGCACCAGAAGCCGCTCTGTATAATCCACGCAATAGAACAGATGAAATTTTGAGTTTATCCTGAAAACACGAATATTTTTGATTTTATTTTCTTTGCTTTTACTCTCCAATACGGCATTGGTATGCCATGAGTTATTGATTTTTCGCACATGAATCAGGGTGCCTTTGTTATTTGCGGCAAATACACTCAGTATACCGTCTTCGTCTACACATGCATCAAAGCTGCCGGAAATATCCGAGCTTATGACTTCATCTGCGGTACCCTCCGCGGATAGCACAAGCTCACCTGTCTTTTTCAGCGAAATATATCTGTTTTTCATACCGTTTTGAACTATCAGAATATCCGTAATCATACACCTCTTTGAAACCAATCTTTTTTAGTGCTACGTTATTTATATGTTACAATTTTCACAAAAAGAACAGGCGGATATTGAAAAGCTGCTTAGTTTGGTATATACTTTAGATGGTGAAAATTACATGAATACATAATGGAGGAAATAGCGTGAGTTACTTTAGAAAAAAAGGCGTTGTAATATCGCCGAAAAGATACTTTATTGACGCGCTGGGTGCTATGGCACTGGGGCTTTTTGCATCTTTGCTCATAGGCACTATATTCGGAACCATATCTGACTACGTTACCTACAAGCCGGCACAGGAGTTCCTGCTCAGGATGAAGGAATACAGCGTAGCTGCTCAGGGACCAGCAATGGCAATAGCCATAGGCTCTGCTCTGGGAGCAGAAGGCTTGGTACTGTTTTCACTTTGTGCCGTGGGTGCGGCAGCCAATGCACTTGGCGGTCCCCTTGGTACATATGTTACGGTTGTCGTAGCGGCAGAAGTTGGTAAACTGGTATATAAATCAACCAAGATTGATATAATAATTACACCTACGGTCACCATTGGCGTAGGTGTGGCGATAGCTCTCATGATAGGGCCTTGGATAGCACGGATAATGACAGAGCTGGGCAATCTGATAATGGAATTCACCGACTTACAGCCCTTGTTTATGGGTGCGCTGGTATCGGTGGTTGTGGGTATATGTCTCACACTGCCCATAAGCTCTGCGGCTATATGTGCGGCTCTGGGGCTTACCGGAATTGCAGGCGGCGCCGCTACTGCCGGCTGCTGTGCTCAGATGGTGGGCTTCGCTGTGATGAGCTTTGCCGCCAACAAATGGGGCGGTGTCATAGCCCAGGGGCTCGGCACAAGTATGCTCCAGATGGGCAACATAGTAAGGAAACCCATTATATGGATACCACCTATACTTACATCAGCTATTACCGGTGCACTTTCGGCATTTGTATTTAAGATGGAAAATCCCGTTGCCATAGCATCCGGCATGGGAACCTGCGGACTTGTGGGACCAATTGGCGTGATAAGCGCCAAGGGCATCACACCAAATGAAGTATTCGTAATGGTGCTGATATGCTTCCTGCTCCCTGCCCTGCTCACCTGGTCAATAGCCAAACCCTTTAAAAAGCTTGGCTGGATAAAGGAATCCGATTTAAAGCTTGATATATAAATAACTAACTTTCGGGAAGGAATGAATACAGACGTGACAAAGATAAGAAACTCACTGGCAATAGTAGCCTGCAAGCTGCTCATACTGGCAGGAAGGCTCATGGGCAAAAAAGGCTCATCCGCACCCGGCAGCATTGCTATGAAGATATCCCCCGGTGTGCTCAGAAGCCTTGCTTCTCAGATAAAGGGAGACATAATAGCAGTATGCGGTACCAACGGCAAAACCACCACAAATAATATGATAGACTCTCTGTTTTCATCGGCAGGCAAGACTGTGATTTGCAACAACTACGGTGCTAATATGCTCCCCGGTGTGGCATGTGCTTTCATAAGCAGAGCAAGCATCACAGGCAAGCTCAATGCAGACTGCGCCGCACTGGAATGTGATGAAGCCAGCTTAAGACACATAGTAAAGCACGTGACACCCACAAAGATAGTGGTAACCAATCTTTTCAGAGACCAGATGGATCGCTACGGAGAGATTGAGTCTACGGCGGCACTGCTTAACGAAGCCTTTGAAAAAGTACCGGAGGCTATGCTGATATTAAATGCTGATGACCCCTTATGTGCGCAATTCGGCAAAGGCAGAAATGCAGTGTATTACGGAGTAAGCGAGGACACCGGACTACACGGAGAAGAGGCAAAAGACGGCAGATTCTGCCCTAAATGCGGCGGTGAGCTTGAATATGAATACCACCACTACAGCCAACTGGGTAAATACAAATGCATTGGCTGTGGCTTTGAAAGACCCAACCCCAACTACAGTGCTACAAGGGTAGATATATCCGACGGTCTGAAATTTGTACTTAGCTATAAAGGAAGTCAGCACAAGCTGGAATTAAACTACAGGGGATTTTATAATATATATAACATCATAGCATCATTTGCTGTATACGAAACTGCCGGCGGCACCATAGAAGAAGCCAAAAAGGTATTTGATGACTACAAACCCCAGCTTGGCAGAATGGAGACCTACAAGGTAGGCGGTAAAAATGTGATACTTAACCTTGCCAAGAATCCCGCCGGATTTAACCAGGCTATAGAAACTGTCTGCGCAGATAAAAAGGCAAAGGATATACTGATAGTAATAAACGACAAGCCCTCCGACAGTACCGATATATCATGGATGTGGGATGTGGAGTTTGAAAAATTAAAATCCGCCAACCTTGGCAGGCTTGTGGTATCCGGACTGCGTAAATATGACTTAGGACTAAGGTTTAAGCTATGCGGATTTGAAGGTGTGGTCATAGAGGACATATCACGAGAGGCTCTGGAGGGCATAATCTCCGGAAACGGTGAGGTATGTTACATACTGGCAAACTACACCGCCCTCTTTGAAACGCAAAAAATATTGAAGACAATGGAGGATAAATAAATGGAAATAACTATAGCACATCTTTATCCCGAATTGCTTAATCTCTACGGAGACAAAGGAAACATAGCAACACTGAAATGGCGTATGGAGCAAAGAGGAATCAATGTAACCGTGAAAGAATACGCTTTGGAGGACGAAATTGACTTTGACGGAACCGATATTTTGTTTATAGGCGGCGGTTCAGAAAAAGCAGTACGCATGGCAGCAAACAGACTCTGTGAAATCAAAAAGAAATTTGAAGCATATGCAGACAATGACGGTGTGGTACTGGCTGTATGCGAGGGATTTCACCTGATAGGCACTTACTATAAGCTAAACGGTGAAAAAATCAAATGTGCCGGCATAATTGACATATTTGCAGAATACACTCCGGACAGACTTATAGGAGATGTATTGCTCCAAAGCAGTGCCATTGGCAGCACGGTGGTAGGATTTGAAAACCACTGCGGCAGAGTGGAGATAGGCTGCTACAAACCTCTGGGCAAGGTGCTGTATGGCTACGGTAACACAGACAGTGCACAATACGAGGGTGTGGTTCATCAAAATATAGTAGGCACACACCTGCACGGACCTCTCCTGCCAAAAAATCCCAAGCTTGCGGATTATATAATATCAAGAGCCCTTAAAAAGAAGTACGGCTCGGTTACATTAAGTGAAATCGACGACACCCTTGAACTGCAGGCACACAAATACATGGCAGACCGTTATAAAAACTGTGTTCGCAAGAAAAATGACGATGATATATAATACAAATAGGCTGTAAAAAAGTCACAACATCCTGAGGGGACGGAGCTATTTTGTCACATAAAACCAAGGTTTTACATGACAAAATTACCTGCCGTCCCCTTCTGTGATGACTTTTCACAGCCCATTATTTATATATTTTGTGTTTTTTACATATTTATGCTTGACGTATCGTCTGAAATTGTGTAAAATATATATAAGAAATAAAATTAGAAAGAAGGGTTAGTATGAAAAACAGAGTTATAACCATCAGCCGTCAGTTCGGAAGCGGAGGACGCACCATAGGCAAAGAAGTCGCCGAGGCACTGGGCATACCCTGCTATGACCAGGAGCTTATAGAGAAGGTTGCCGAGGACAGCGGACTTGCAAAGGAATATGTGGAGGAGCATGGCGAGAACACCACCTACAGCACTATCCTGGCAAATGCATTCAGCACCTATTCGTACTCATCCGGTACTACTCAGGACTATCTGTGGAACATACAAAAAAAGATTATACGTGAGCTCGCCGAGAAAGGTCCCTGCGTAATAGTGGGCAGATGTGCAGACTACATACTCCGTGAACATGCAGACTGCCTCAAGGTATTCATACATGCCGACACAGAGGCCCGTGCTCACAGGATAGTACATCTGTACGGAGAAAGCAAAGACGACCCCAAAAAACGTCTGGCAAAAAAGGACAAACGCCGTGCGGCATATTACAGATTTTACACCGATATGGAATGGGGCGATGTAAAGAATTATCATATTTCCCTGGACAGCGGTGCACTGGGTATTGATAAGTGCGTGGAAATAATTAAGAATTTGTATTAATTGAATGTTTTTATGGTAAAGGGGCTGTAAATAAAGTCACAGCCCCTTTACCTACTATCTACTGCAATGCTTCTTTACGGAATTTTGCAGGGGTTATCCCCTTTATCTGTTTAAAGGTCTTTATGAAATAGCTCAAATCATTAAATCCACTGGAAAAAGCCGCTGAAGTTACGCTCATATCGGATTTCATAAGCTTTCGGGAGGCTTTTTCTATTCTATACAGATTGAGATACTCCACAGGAGTCTTGGTGGTCATTTTCTTAAAGAAATAGCAAAAATACTTAGGTGACATACCTGCGGCATCCGCCATATCCACCAGTGTTATGGGAGAATCATAATTACTGCGTATGTATGACAGCACAGCTCTGAGCTTGGGTACATTTTTATCGGCGGCTATGAGTGCACTGTCTGTGGCATGATACAGATGCCGGTCTATAATTTCTCCGAATAAATTGTACAAAGCACCTATCACCTTAAATTTATAACCCGACGATTTTGCCGACATGGCATCAAAAAGAGCATTCACCGCATCGGTAAATGATGTGCTGTCAAAATAATACTCATCTATCACATATTCATGATTTTTCAGACTGTCTATAAAGTATTCGGAGCCACTGTTTAACGCAGGTATAAACTCCGGGTGAAACACTATACACTCATACACGCAGTCAACAGGCGTCGCCTGATGTACTGTTTCCGCATTTATGAATATTATCTCATCGCTCTGCATGTTATAACAGTGATTATTGAGGCGGATATTAAGCTCTCCGCTGAGCACCCTCACTATCTCCATCTCGCCGTGCCAATGGGCAGACATTTCATAGCGTGTGTGGGAGCTGTCTATATGATATAATTCTATGGGAAAATCCTCTGTACCCCTCTGCTTTAATTCATTATAACTCATACTTACCTCACAAACTGAATATTATTATACTTTTTTATATTATAGCACAAGTATTATATGTTTTTCAAGTATATAATTATAATTACATAGGTGTAATTTAATATGTATATTAGGAGGAAATGAAAATGGCAGAAAACAGATATGTAGGCGATTATCCCGTAATCGGTATTCGCCCCACTATTGACGGAAGAAGAGGTCCTCTCAAGGTAAGAGAATCCCTCGAAGACCAGACTATGAACATGGCAAAGGCTGCGGCAGAGCTCTTTACCGCTAACCTGAAGTATTCAAACGGTGAGCCGGTAAAGGTGGTAATAGCCGACACTACAATAGGCAGAGTAGCCGAGGCTGCTGCTTGCGCTCAGAAATTCAAAAAGGAAGGCGTAGACATCACCCTCACAGTAACTCCGTGCTGGTGCTACGGCTCCGAAACAATGGATATGGACCCCATGACTATCAAGGGTGTATGGGGCTTCAACGGAACGGAACGCCCCGGTGCAGTGTATCTGGCAGCGGTTCTGGCGAGCCATGCACAAAAGGGTCTGCCGGCATTTGGCATTTACGGTCATGATGTGCAGGATATGACAGATACTTCAATACCCGCAGACGTAAAGGAAAAGCTCCTGAGATTCGGCCGTGCAGCTGTAGCAGCCGCTACCATGTGGGGCAAGTCCTATCTGCAGATTGGTTCTGTATGTATGGGTATAGGCGGTTCTATCATAGACACTGCATTTATAGAGGAATACCTGGGCATGAGAGTAGAATCCGTAGATGAAGTAGAGGTAATCAGAAGAATGACAGAGGGTATCTATGATGAAGCTGAATTCCAAAAAGCTCTGGCATGGGCAAAGGAAAAATGCAACATCGGCTTTGACAAGAACCCTGTAGAAATGCAGAGAACCGATGCAGAAAAAGAAGAACAGTTTGAATTCGTAGTAAAGATGATGTGCATCATCAAAGACCTCATGAACGGCAACAAGAACCTTCCCGAAGGATGCGAAGAGGAAATGGTAGGTCACAATGCAATTGCGGCAGGCTTCCAGGGTCAGAGACAGTGGACAGACTTCTACCCCAACTGCGACTTCCCCGAGGCTATGCTCAACACCTCCTTTGACTGGAATGGTGCAAGAGAGCCATACATACTGGCAACAGAAAACGATGTATTAAACAGTGTTTGTATGCTGTTTGGTAAGCTCCTCACAAACAGAGCTCAGATGTTTGCCGATGTGAGAACCTACTGGAGCGGTGATGCAGTTAAGAGAGCTGCTAACTATGAGATAGAGGGTAAAGCTAAGGAAGCTGACGGATTTATCCATCTGATAAACTCAGGTGCTTGCTGTCTGGATGCTTGCGGTGAAGTAAAGGACGAAAACGGCAACGGAGTAATGAAGCCCTGGTATGAGATGACTAAGGAAGACCAGGACGCTGTAATGGCGGCTACCACATGGAACATGGCAGACCTGGGTTACTTCAGAGGCGGCGGATACTCCTCCAGATTCCTCACCAGAAGCGAAATGCCCGTAACCATGATGAGACTCAACCTCGTAAAAGGTCTGGGCCCCGTGATGCAGATTGCCGAAGGCTGGACCATCAACCTGCCCGATGAAGTTTCGGACGTGCTCTGGGCGAGAACAGACTACACCTGGCCATGCACATGGTTTGCTCCCAGATGTACAGGCGAAGGTGCATTCAAGACAGCTTACGACGTGATGAACAACTGGGGTGCTAACCACGGCGCAATCAGCTACGGTCACATAGGTGCAGACCTCATCACACTGTGCTCCATGCTCAGAATACCCGTTTGCATGCACAATGTACCTGAAGAAGAAATCCAGAGACCTGCTGCTTGGAACGCATTTGGTATGGATAAGGAAGGTCAGGACTACAGGGCTTGCAGTGCTTACGGTCCTATGTATAAATAATAGAGTGGCGGGCGATTCGTGAATCGCCCCTACCCTTTTAAAAAATGAACGGGGACTGTGAAAAGTCGAAATTGCGGTTCGTCGGCAACCGCCGAACCCTACGATTGGTTTGAAGAATCCAATTTTAGGCAGTGGCGCTAGCCGACATTGTGAAACAGACTTTTTTGCAGTCCCTTTAATATGTTTATTCTTAAATTTTAAATCTCTGCAGCTCGGCATTTGATAACATCTCCAAGCTTTGAGATATATCAATCATTTGCTTCTATTTCTCATAAATTTCTGTTATGTCTTTGGCGAGGTGATACATTTTATCAGCAACGTAATCGGGTGAGATGATTTTAGCCTGTTTGCCAAAGCTCATAATCCAGGATAAGAAGTGTGGACTGACTGATACTTTAACACGGCAGATGAAACGATTTTCGTCCTTTTTGATGATTGAAATATCTGTACCAAACCTGTCAAACACCACACCTACGAGGTCATTATCAAACTCTATGGAAACATCGGTTTCTTCACCGCCAAACATCCGGAACATGGTTTTTGAATAGCTTGACAAATCAAAGGGCTTGTCTGAAAGCACCCTGTCATCCTCTGTAAGTGCAATCATCTCCATCTTATCAACACGGTAATGGGCGTAATTATCGTACTTTTCTTTGTATGTAATGAGATAATAGTTCTCATCATCCCAGGTGAGTGAGACAGGTGATTCCGTATACAAACCGCCATCCTTGCGATACACCTTTTTCTTGTTAACATCAAGATTGAAGTATTTGAAGGTAATCTGCTTATTCGCCGCGATGGCATCGTGGATTTTGTCCACGTTATAATAAATCTGCTCATTGAGTGTCTTAACACGGTTAGTCATAAACACTTGTCTTTGAAGTTTTTTCGCATTCGCTTGACTTGTAAGCTTTTCAATTTTTGAAATGAGCTCTATACTCTTCTTGCGAGTGATAAACTTTGACGCCTGTACGCTGTCTACCAGAAGCTTAAGCTCCGGAAGCTCAAAATCACGGCTTGCTATATAGTAGTTGGTTGTGCGGGTTTTGTTGGAGCATATATCAAGTCCAAACAACTTCAAGTATTCGAGGTCATCATATATACTTTTCCTCTCGGCAGAAATACCGAGCTTGGAAAGCTCTGCGATCATTTCCGGCACAGTAATAGTGTGCTGCTCGTCAGTTTGCTCCATCAGTATCTTTGCAAGATACATTATTTTTAGCTTTTGATGTGATAGTTTCATGTCATCATCTCCAAGTAAGATTAACAGCTTGATTTATATGATAATTATAGCAAGAGTTCGAGTAAAAATCAAGAATATAGTATTGAGTTTTAATCATGTTTTGTTTTCGTCGTATTTATTATACCATATTTGGTGGGTGTAAAAACGGACAGTGATTAATAAACTCAAAAAATATGGGACGCTTCACGAATCGTATGTGAACCGCCCCGGTAAGTGATATGCTAATATATTATGTTTTCATTTTAACATTGGCTTAAAGAAAGCCTTTATGCAATCGGCTATGGCGAATATTATAAGTAGTAGTTTGGTCATTTTAGTTGGCTCCTTTTATTTAATCGTGATAGCTGTTATAGTAATCTTTGGTTTCTAACATAAAGATACTGTTTTTCAGTACGTTTGATTTTCATGTGCATGAGCGAAATATATTCGTCTTGAGGATTTGACTGCTCTCGATATATACTAAGCTGCTTCATTTATAACAAGAGAACCGTCCCTTTGTGTTCTTAAATTACACTACTCTCAAACGTAACGTGTATTACGTTCTTCCGCCAGTCAGTTTGACTACCATATTAAATTACACTACTCTCAAACTCTCCGCTTTACTGTTGCACACTGCACATGTTTGACTACCATATTAAATTACACTACTCTCAAACTTTACCACGGTTCTTATTGTAACATTCTTTGTTTGACTACCATATTAAATTACACTACTCTCAAACTTGCGTGGGCTTCCACCTCCGGGGGCGGCAGTTTGACTACCATATTAAATTACACTACTCTCAAACGGTGGGTAATTCATTTTTGAAGTATTTCCAGTTTGACTACCATATTAAATTACACTACTCTCAAACGAGTTGGCATAACCATAACCCCACAGGTCCGTTTGACTACCATATTAAATTACACTACTCTCAAACCTTGAAAGCTGTCATTGCTTCTATGGGGGTGTTTGACTACCATATTAAATTACACTACTCTCAAACTAGCACACAAAGAAGCAAATGAGTATTTTCGTTTGACTACCATATTAAATTACACTACTCTCAAACACCGTGACGTAAGAGGTATTTGCTCATACTGTTTGACTACCATATTAAATTACACTACTCTCAAACGGAGGGGTGCATGACAAGGCAGGGGGATTTGTTTGACTACCATATTAAATTACACTACTCTCAAACCCGTAGAAGTGCATAATTCTCTTGGTTTGTGTTTGACTACCATATTAAATTACACTACTCTCAAACGATTTAGGTT
>JAGATB010000030.1 GCA_017621495.1 Clostridia bacterium | reverse complement strand
TTTTTTCAACTCTTTTTCCCACTCATCCAGGATGCTATATGCCACTTTGCGTATAGCCATTGCCTGCGGACCCATAGTCTGCTGCAGTGCAATCCTTGAAAAGTTGGTAAGCGCTAACGCCGGATAACCTCTCTTTTGCACCTCATAAAATAACTCCGTCTGAGTCTTGCCGAGCATTGTCAATCTCAGCTTAAATAAATTCTTACCCATGTCGTTCCTCCTTAGTTCACTTCTTCCCAAAAGTCTTTTAACTGCTTTTCAAAATCCTTGTCCAATTGCGTAGGAGTACAATGCATCCTATTAATGTTCTCATTTAAAAATCTGATACCCAACTTTTCAAATACCTCGGGAAAAACCTTGTGCTGCTCCCGCACTGCCGTGCCCGGTGTCAAATCCGATATCCTATGCACTTCCTTAAGCAGCATCAGTGCTCTTTCCAGCTCTTTCTTTAGCAGCATATTCTGTCGCACCTGGAATTCATACATCCCACGCATATTACTGCACACTCCCCGGTTAAGCTCCTTTAAATCTTCATGCTCACCGGTCCCGATATTCTTATATCCCTTCAGAGTAAGACTCTGCATCCGCGAGCGGTTACCGCTTCCCACAAACTCAACATCACCTGTATTTTTGTCGTGCATCACATAAAATTTAATATCTGTACTCATCTTAAATTCCTCCTACCAATTGCTCCGCAATTTTATCCCAGCATTCATCGTGTATGTGATAATTAACTTTTTTCCCTATCTTGCTGATAAAATCATTTTCTGTTTCATGAGGATATGCAACAGCATAACCCACACATACTGTTCGATAATGCGTACTTGTTTTTATTTCTTTCTTACAAAAATCACATTTTACTACAAACATCATAATCCTCCCATCCCAACAACCTCGGCATTTGTACCCAGTGTGTTACTGCTTGATAATAGAACCTGTATCCTTTTTCTATCCAATAGAAGCGTTTACCATCAAAATGTGCAAGTTCTGAATCTATCATACCTATTCTTCGTATGGCAAACTCTATGGGTACTTCTGTTTTACTTACCCAAACATCCGGTTTTTTCTTTTTGAAGTCGTTCCAGATACAAAATCTTTCCTCCATGAGAATTAACTGTCTCTCAGCAGCTTTTTCACTGATTTTTGTGGCAATATCACTTACTACAACAGGTGTAAAAAAACCGTTTAAAGCCTCTTCAACAACATTTTTAATACTTTCCAACAAGAATCCCTCCAATCAACATTCCTACCTGCTTAAACCCAATCACTGCTGCACAAATTATTATGTATTCACATAATGGATTTACCGCCCCCGGGCATACAATACAAATCCACACAGTACTAAATATCAAGAGCAGCAGCACAATCTCCACCAGCACCAGCGCCAATAACTTAATCACTCTTTTCATCTTCAATCAACCTCTTTCCCATCTTTAACAAAAGCTCTCTGAATACAGGCAAATCACCATAATTTGAATATCCCATAGAATACGTATATATCCTGCAATCCCTACAGTTGTGCGATTGATAGTCATTCTTATATCGCTTAGCTTCATCTAAAATAAAGAAAAATGCGACTGGTTCTGTGTACTGGACCATTTTGCAAGGATACGCTTTGATTCCGTATGCTTTGCAGTATGTTTTCTCGCTCTCAATCCAGATGTCGTCGACTTCCTCGTATTCGACTTCCTCGTATGGGGGGTATTCTTTTTTGGTGGCTTTTCTCGCGTGGTTCAGCATTTCGTCGAAGTTATCGAAAGTCTTCCATTCGTAGTCGTCAGTCCATAGCCACGCATCTCCTTCTTCGCTTTCTACGTATTCCTTGCGAATGCGTTCCACCACGTGGATGGGCGTCATGGTGCCGACATTATCCTTAGCACCGGAGTGCTGTTTTTCGTAAAATTCTTTTAAAAACTTCTTTTCTTGCTCATTAAATTCAAACATAAAATATTCCTCCAAACCTATAGATTTATTTGCGTCCTGCATCAAAAAACGTCCTAAGGTCTTCGTGTCTTCTGAAACATGCTTTCAATTCCTCATCAGTTGGTTCTTTATTGGTATTGTATGATATCCATAGACACAAGGCTCTTGCCTTCCTTCTCCACTTAAACCATTTTCGTATGCAAACATATAACAACCATAAAACAATTACATTTATTGTTGACATTTACAATCCTCCTTAAAAAAATCCTTGATTTTCGCCTCCACATATGGTAATATGTAGATACGAATAACTTTTTGCGTACGCCTCCGAGCCTGCAGTGCTCCCGGCGTATGCTTTGCTATGCTTTTGCTTGATTATGATTAATCAATATCAACTAATTATATTATATTCTCAAATTTGAGAAATGTCAATAGTTTTTTCTCAAATTTTCTAAAAAGTGAGGTGATTTTTTTATGGTAAGCCGTATTATGCAAAAAATCAAGGAAATGGGCTTAAGTTGTAGTGCTGTAGAAAAAAGATTAGGATTTGGAAATGGGGCAATTCGGAGATTTGAAACAAGTTCACCATCGGTAGAAAAGATTAAATCTCTCTCAGATTTTCTAAATGTTTCGTTAGATTGGTTAGTGAAGGGGAAAGAGTGTGTTGATGTAAAATTAAGCAAAAATGAAATGGAAATACTAAAAATTCTTAACAAATTGGATGATGTTGCAGACCAAGCAAAGCTGATAGGATATACAGAATGCTATGTTGACAAGCTTCTTGATGAGCGCTTGAATAACGAAGGAGCCGATGCTCAGCAGCGACTTGATAAGACCAGTTAAAAAAGAAGGAAATATTTTGTATTACAATTTTAAAAAAATTACATAGGAGGAATTTTCAATGTTTGAAAACGTGGGCTATTCTTTAAAGATGTTAGCTAAAATTATTTTTGCGACAGGTATTGCAGCTTCGCTCGTGATAGGCGGTATGCTCATCGCTCAAGGTATGGGTTATGAACTGATGGCGATAATTATAATAATTTCTGGAGTTTTATGCTCTTATATGTCCTCACTTTTGCTGTACGGCTTTGGAGAATTGTTAGAACTTGTAAAAAGTCTTACCGGAGGCAAAGCTGTTACATCATCACCGAAAGTAAGTGGAGTTGTAAAGAGCGTTGTAAATCGCGTTAAAATTACAAATTCTGATGCTATTGTAAACACTGCCACATGTGACCTTTGTCAAAAAAGTGATAATACACTTCGTCCGGCACGTTACACAGACGCAGTAGGAACACGTTACATAAAAGTATGTCCGGAATGTTTTAAAAACTATAATTGTGAAGATTTAGCATAATCCATTCGCAAATTGAGAAGCCTTGAAAAGCCGCATGGTTAAAGGCTTCTTGTTTATTTTTACTCATTTTTCTGATTTTTTCATTTTGTGCGTGAATTTAACGTGTCCAAAATTTAAAAATTGCCCTCAAAGTCTCTTAAATACTCATTTGGACACATGTCCGATTAAAAGTGTGAAAATGTCCGAATGAAATAAAGTTAAAAACAAATTAAAATAAGTAATTTTTAAAATGCTTTTTAAAAATTTTAAAAACACGTTTAAAATCGTTATTTGCTGTCAAAACGTAGAAAAAACGGCACTTCAAGCCCACTATGCACGGACCTCAGCAACCGTCTTTTAAAATATTTAAAAGGTTTTTAAAAAGGTTTTTAAAAGTTTTAAAACACGTTTTCAATCCTGGGTGCAAAACCCCCAAAAACCCCTAAAAATAAATTGCGTTCTTTCATTCGTCATTTTGCACAAATATTCACATGCATATCATCAAAAACCGCTTAACCACTGGCTTTTCACGTCTTTATTCGGATTAACCCGTCTTTTCTCACATCACACTGTTTTTTTCATTCTACTCGTTAAACTACAATAATTATGAACAAAGTTTAAAAAAATATTAAATAAAATATCAATAATTGAAATATAGATTGAAATTGCAAAAATTCTGTGCTAAAATCAAGTTGTGATAAACAAAGCAAGGAGAATGAAAAATGGAAAATGAATTGCAAAAAAGCTTTCCGGAAAGAATGATAATAGATGTACATTCGCCGGAAACTCTAAAAATGTTTTCGAACTTTCAGCAGGTTATGATGATGTACAACTGCGCCATAAAAGAAGTCCGCACCAAGTTTGAAGTCCTAAATGATGAGCTGTCTACCATGAACAACCGCAATCCCATAGAGATGATAAAGAGCCGTGTCAAGAAGCCGGACAGTATAGTTAATAAGCTCATGCGCAGGGGATATCCGTTAAATATTGTATCTGTACTGGAGAATTTGAATGACGTTGCCGGAGTAAGAGTAATATGCTCATTTGTAGATGATATATATAAGATAGCATCTATGTTTTCTGCTCAGGACGATGTAACCGTGCTTGAGGTTAAGGACTACATAAAGCATCCCAAGGAAAACGGCTACAGAAGCTATCATATGATTGTGGAGGTGCCGGTGTTTTTCTCCAATGAGAAGCAAAATATCAAGGTAGAGGTACAGTTGAGGACTATAGCCATGGACTTTTGGGCAAGCCTTGAGCACACCATGAAGTATAAGAAGAATGTAGAAAATCCGGATGCCATAGCTATGGAGCTGAAAGAGTGTGCAGACCTCATAACTAAGGCAGACTTCAAAATGCAGGAGATAAACAATCGTATAAATAAATCCGTGTCCTGATACCTGTAGAGGTAAAGACCGTAAACGGAAAATCAAAATCCCTCAGAACACTTATAGCAGTAAATAAATATGTGGATATTATACATTCCCGTATTTCTGTGAGTCCCTGAAAAAAACAGTGATTTATAAAACCAATGCCCCCCAAAGATTGATGTATTCTTTGGGGGTGTTTTGTATAAAAATCAACTTTTGTACGATTTGGGTTCATCACACAGCCCCACGATATAATCGGCAGAAACATCGTAAAATCTGCATAAACGTGCTAAGTCTTCAATTGTCTATAAAAAGAGCATAAACGATTTCTTGTAAATATTTTAAAAAAATTTGAATTTGTAGGCGAAATGTGTAGTTAAAACGGGGTATAATATAAGTAGGGGACGGCCTGTGTGCCGTTTCGTAGACAAGTTGATGCATACGGTTCGTCGAAAATCGCCGAACCCTACTTTAAGAAAGGATAAAAAATGAAAACAATAACTCAAACCCAAATCAAAGCCTATGAAAACCATTTGACAGAATCAGAAAAATCAAAATTAACCTTAGAAAAATACCTTCGTGATATAAGTGCTTTTAAATGCTGGCTTGGAGAGCGTAACCTCAGCAAGAATGTAATACTTGACTATAAAGAATATCTTTTAAAGCATCACAAACCCTCAAGTGTTAACTCTGCTTTATCTGCACTTAACAGTTTTTTTGCTTTTAATAATTGTCATAATCTTAAGGCTAAAGCATTAAAAATACAAACTCAAATATTTGCACAAAAAGACAAAGAGCTAACCAAAGCAGAATACGGACGTTTGCTTAATGCGGCAAAATCAAAAAACAATGAAAGACTATGCTTGATTATGCAGACCATTTGCTCCTGCGGTATACGTGTATCCGAACTGAAATTTGTAACCACAGAAGCCGTAAACACCGGCGTAGCAGTGATTAACTGCAAGGGTAAAATCCGAAATGTATACCTGCCAAAACAGCTCTGCAAAGTTCTCAAAGCTTATACTAAAAAAAGAAATATCAAAACCGGTCACGTATTCGTAACCAGAAGCGGAAAGCCTATAGACAGAAGCAACATCTGGTCTGATATGAAGCGTCTCTGCGAAGTCGCAGGTGTAGCAAAAAGTAAAGTATTCCCACACAATTTAAGACACCTTTTCGCACGCACATACTACAGCATACAAAAAGATGTGGTAAGACTGGCAGATATCCTGGGACATTCCAGTGTAAACACTACAAGAATTTACACAATGGAGACAGGTGAAGTGCATAGAAAGCAAATTCAGGAGCTTGGACTGCTTTTGTGCTGAAAATGAAAATACCACATAATTGTAATTATGTGGTAAATAATAAAAATCAAAATATAAATTATGTACATATTTTAGCATTTAATATAAGTTTTGTCAAGTAATTTGCCAATAAATTACGAAAGAAAAAGTTAAAAAGCTTAAAAAATGTATACTTAACAGACCTTTTTGCAATTGTTTATTGCTAAGGTCTATTTTTCGTGTCACAAAATTTAAAATTACCGTAATTTTTTTATGTGTCAAGTGACTAATATTTATTTATATTACCACATAATTACAATTATGTAGTAATGAGCTAAGGAGCTACCAAGATGAAAGAGAAACCAAAGAAAATTTTTGTAGCAAGTTCTGTAAAATCTCGTTCGCTTGCTGAGAGAGTGGTGGGAATATTAGAAGATATAGATAATCCATATGAAGTTGAAGTAGTTCCTTGGTGGAAATACGGTGTATTTGTAACGGGAGAAATAACACTCAACGAAATCATACGAGCTGTCACAGAGTGTGATGCGGGTGTCTTTGTTTTTGGCAAGGAGGACGTTTATGAAGAAAAATGTGATGATAGCAGTAAAGAAAGTATCAAAAAGCAAAAACATATTTTGAGTGAAAATGTGTTAGTTGAAGCGGGAATGTTTTATGGAATGAAGATGTCAACTTCGGTTTGTTTGTTTACAGAAGATGAGGTACCGGTGCCATCTGATTTTAGTGGAATTACCAGGATTATATATAAAGAAACAAAAACATATAAAGTTAAATCAGAAATTACAGAATGGATTAAAAATCTAAAACCCCATTGTGGTAACTATGTAATTGCGGATAATCATGGCTTAGAAAATGTAAAACCAATTTTTATGACAAACAAGAGTCAGATAGAGCGCGAATTGAGCTTACAGTATCGTGAACAAGGTGCTAAGGAAATCAGATTATTGAATTATGCCGGTACTTCATTTCTAACAAGTAAAGATATAGCAAAATCATATGATGAAGAATGGAGAAAATGGTTTGGAGAGTTATTGATGGGTAATGTAAAGATTACATTGATATTAACGGATCCAAAATCTCAGGCTGCGGTGGATGCAGCAAAATATAAAATGTATCCACCACGCGGAACAATTACAGACATCAAAAATATAATTTCATTAAATAGTGAAAAAGTATCAGAATTGCTAAGAAAAAAGCCCCAATTAGATATGGATGTTTATTTTACCGATGTGGCTTTGCCGTATGCAGTTTTTGAAACAATGTTTGATGACCCCGAAATGGATCATATTAAAGTTGATTTGTATTCACCATTAACTTTTAATGATGAAAAAAGACCATCCTTTATGATATATAGAAAAGAAAATCCTGCATTATATGAACATTTTTCTGGTGTAATAGATCACATTGCGTTAAATGAAAACACAAAAAAATTAAAGGAGGACAATAAAATGTGTGCTAAAAGTCATGATGTTTTTTATTTATCAAAGGAGGAAATTGATAATTCACTTCAAAAGGAATATCGACAGTACTTTATTGGAAATTTATCAAGACCCCAGCTTCTTGATTATCTTGAACAAGGAGATTTAGAAATAGGTACATCATTATATAAGGTTTCTACCGCGGACAAACCTCATATGCATAACAAGACGTCAGAGATTTTATATATTTTGAAAGGCGAATATTATATTTTAGATATAATGCAAAACAATGAGTATGTTTTGAAAGAGGGAGACTTCTTCGTATTACCACCAAATACACCTTATGCAAGCAAGGCAAAATCGGATACACAGGTATTGTTTATAAAAACCGGTGGTAATGATAAAATTGAAATTTCGCCTAATAATGATACTAAAAAATGGTTGAATGAATTAAAATAGGAGGGTTGATTATGTGTTTTAGATTAAGTAAAATTAAATTAGCTTTATTGGTAGCGGCTATATTATTATCTCTTACATATGTTAATGCTTTTGCAAGTACAACTGTTGCAAGTGGAACTTGTGGTGATAACTTAACTTGGGCACTTGATGATACGGGTACGCTTACAATTAGTGGTACAGGTGATATGGAAGACTATTCATCATATGGTTCAACAGCTCCGTGGTTTTCCTATCGTATAGATATAAAGAAACTCATTGTCCAAAATGGAGTCACAAGTATAGGAGATTTTGCCTTTTATGGCAGAAATCTTTCACAAGATAAATTAGTATATGTTGAATTGCCAAGTACGGTAACCACTATGGGATTCTACAGTTTTTATAATTGTAAAAGTATCGAAACGGTAATAGCGCATGAAGGATTTTCTGGAGAGTTAATTTTTATTGAATGCATAAATTTAAAAAACATTCAAATCCCCAAAACGGTCAAATGGATGCAATTCGTTGGTTGTATAAATTTAGAAAGTATAGACATTCCAGCGGGGATTACAGAAATACGCGCTAGATGTTTTATGGACTGTACCAATTTAAAAAATGTATCTATTCCAAACACTGTCACAGAAATTGGAAGTTTGGCGTTTTATGAATGTACTTCTCTAGAAATGATTACTTTATCTGATAACATTATATCTATTGGCGAGAATGCTTTTTATAATTGTAACAGCTTGGAAAGTATTGATATTCCTGATAGTGTTACCGAGATAGGGAAATATGCTTTCTACGGATGTAGTTCTTTAGAAAGTATTAAGCTTTCAAGTAATATTACCACAATTAAAGACAATGTTTTTACGAACTGTAATTTCTTAAAAAACATCACAATTCCTGAGGGAGTTACGGAAATAGCAATGAGTGCATTTAATTGTTGTGAAAATTTGACAGAGGTAAGATTACCATCTACATTTAACAACTCAACTGTTGCAATGCCAGGGGGAAATAAGAGTGGATTTGGAAATTTGTTTTCCGGATGTCCAAATTTATCTAATATCTATGTAGATTCTAATAACGCATCTTTTAGTTCGTATAATGGATGTTTGTATAATAAAGATAAAACAGAATTACTTATCTGTCCATTAGGAATGATACATTGTGACATATATGATGACACCGTGAGCATAGGTCAATCCGCCTTTTATAATTGTGGAGAATTAGAAAAGATTACGTTATCTGAAAACATTACAAGTATTGGAACATTTGCTTTTTCTCGCTGTACAAAGTTAAATGAGATTATAATTCTTTCAGAAATTTCTGAAATTCCATCTGGTTGTTTCTATGGCTGTTTTGAATTAAAAACAATATTTATACCCAAAACAGTAAATAACATTGAAATGGCTTTTACGTCTTGTGACAATATTTCAGATATATATTATCAAGACGAAAAAAACAAATGGGATATAATATCAATTGATGATGGTGCCGTTGAATATATAGAGAAAGCTACTATTCATTATAATTCCTGCTACATCACATACGATTATGCTACAAATGGCGGAACATCTACCACGCTAAATTATGACATTGTGTCTGACGGAGAAGAAGCAGACTTATCACCGTCTTCAACAAATACAAACCAGCGTTTCGTAGGATGGAATACTGATTCAAATGCGACAAAACCATTAAGTTCGTATACACCATCGGAAAATGTAACCCTATATGCAATTTTTGATACTCCCGTTACAGGCGTAACACTTAACAAATCAGCCATAAGTCTTGAACAAGACAATACTGAAACGCTTATAGCGATAGTCGCTCCGTCAAATGCGACAGACAATAGTGTGACTTGGGCATCATCAGATACAAGTGTTGCAACCGTATCAAACGGCGTTGTTACAGCAAAATCCGCAGGAACAGCGGTAATTACCATAACAGCTACAGATGGGGGTTATACAGCTAATTGTATAGTGACAGTCACAGAAAAAGTTATTGATGAAAATGCACCGAAAATCACAATATCAGATATTAAAACAATGCCCGGTAAAGAAATTCAAGTTACTGTTGACCTTTCAAATAATACAGGATTTGCAAGCTTGGGTATTGAAGTAGGTTATAATTCAGATATTATGACACTTACAAAGGTATTATCGAATACAGGTGTCGGCGGTACATTTACTCCTGCGCAAAGCTATACTGTCAATCCTTTTAATATGGGGTGGGACAGCGCTTCAAATATTACATATAACGGAAATCTTGCAACACTTACATTTACCGTGAATGAAGACGTCCCTGATGGTATATATCCGATTACTCTTGACTATTACAAGGGTGTAAAGGGAAACTATGTTGACGGCGACAATGTCAACTATGACGAAAACTTTGAACCTGTTGGTTTTGTGTATATAAGCGGTAATGTGATTGTAGCTAATAGAATTCCCGGAGATATAAATGGTGATGAATCAGTTGACAATAAGGATGCTACATTTCTTCTTCGCTATCTTGCAGGTTGGTCTGTTCCAAACTTATTAGAAGATACTCTTGATATTGATGGAAGCACAACGGTAGATAATAAGGATGCCACAATTTTGCTCAGATATTTAGCAGGGTGGAATGTGACATTGCACTGATGGAGGTTTATATGCAAATGAAATTTATATCATTTTTAACTCTTGTTGTAATTATAATGAGTCTATGCACAGTTTCAGCTTTTGCTGAAACTGCACCCATAGTCACGGTCGGAAATGCTATAGGCAAAACGGGTGAAAGTGTTGAAATTCCTGTTATACTTGAAAATAATGCAGGTTTTTCAAGTCTTGGAATTGAAATAGGATATGATGAAACAGCTTTGACATTGACAAATGTTGTGGCGAGTTCAAGTACAGGGGCGACATTTACAAAAGCACAGATGTTTACAATTAACCCATATAATATGAGTTGGGACAGTGCAAGCAATACAACTTTTAATGGAACGCTTGTAACACTCACCTTTGAAATAATTGCAAAGGCAAACGGTGACTACCCTGTTATCATTGATTATTACAAGGGTAGAAACGGAAATTATATTGACGGTAACAATGTAAATTATGACGAAAATTTTGAGCCTTTGGGACTTGCTTATGTAAGCGGTAAAGTAACTGTAATAGGCAATGATGAACCTGTTGCAGAAAAACCATCTGTTACCGTAGGAAGTGCAACAGGTAAGAAGGGTGATACCGTTGAAATTCCTGTTATACTTGAAAATAATACAGGTTTTTCAAGCCTTGGAATTGAAATAGGATATGATGAAACTGCTTTGACATTGACAAATGTTGTAGCAGGTCAAGGTGTTGGTGCAACATTTACAAAAGCACAGACATTCACGGTTAACCCGTATAATATGAGTTGGGATAGTGCAACTAATACTACTTTTAATGGAACTTTGGCAACTTTGACTTTTGAAATTATTGCTAAAAATTCAGGTTTATATTCGATTACAGTTGATTATTACAAAGGTAGAAACGGAAATTATGTTGATGGCAACAATGTCAATTATAATGAGAATTTTGAATCCTTGGGTCTTACATATTCAGATGGAAAGATAGAAGTAATCGATATAGAACAAAATTCTATAGCATTAAGTAGTGATTTGAATATTAATTTGACGGGTGACATCGGTACAGGAAAGATATATGCTGCAATATATGATGATAACAATATACTAAAACAAGTTAAAACTTACTTGCCGTTGGAGAGCTTTGATGTTGCATTTGATTTTCCTCAAAAGGGAGATACGGTGAAAATAATGTGGTGGAAAGAAAATTTTGAGCCTATGTGTAAATCAAAATCTGTTATATTGCCATAAAATAGGGGCTTGCAATTTAAGCAAGTCTTTCATTCAAGGATGTAACTTTAGATGATTGGTTCTATGAGAATGTTAAGTATGCTGTTGAAAACAAATTTATGAATGGTATATCAGAAAATGAGTTTGCACCCAATAATAATCTTACAAGAGCAATGCTTGTAACTGTTCTATATCGCATTGAGGGCGAACCTGATATAAGCACTGACAACTTATTTGATGATGTTGAGTCCGGCACATATTATGAAAAGGCGACAGCGTGGGCACAAACCAATGAAATTGTAAAAGGGTTCTCACGAAACATGTTTGCACCTGAGGTTAATATTACAAGAGAGCAAATGGCAGCAATCATTTACAGATACGCAAAGTATAAAGGCTATGATACAAATGTAGCAGAAAACAGCGATGTTCTTTCATTTGTTGATTATAATGAAGTATCTGAATATGCCGTTGATTCTATGAAGTATGCAATTGGCAGTGGACTTGTAAATGGCAAAAGCGAGAATACAATCAATCCGAGAGATTGTGCTACAAGGGCCGAAACCGCCGCTATACTTCAGAGATTAATCGAAAGTAATAATGAATAAAAAGTTTGAAATACATAACACAAAATAACCTACGGGGAGAACCAAAAGTTCTCCTCGTTTTGACGTTGTTTGAAATTTCTATTTATACAATTGATTTATCGCAAACACTGTGCTACAATAGTATTATCAAATCAATTACTCAGGTGAATACCAATGAAACAAATCCAATTAAACTTCCATAAATGTAAAAACATCAGCGACATATACCAAGAAATAAAAACAAAATTTAAATTGCCCCAAAATTGTGGTGAAAACCTCTCAGCGTTGTGGGACAGCCTGGACTGTTATTGTGATTACGAATTACGGGTTACTGTGGTTGGAATTGAAGATTTGAGTGAAGAAATTCAGAACTATATACGGCAAATAAAACAGATTTTCACACGAGTATCCCGAGAAAATCAGAATATTACATTTGAATATAAGTAACCAAAAACGAGAAAATAATAATTAGCATTGACAAAAAGTCAAATGTACGCTATAATGTACATGAGGGGGTTGTAATATGACTAACACAAACGCAACAAATTTCAGGAAGAATATCTTTTCAATGCTTGAACAAACCATAAAATTCAACGAACCAATAAACATAAGTACTAAAGAGGGTAATGCTGTTTTAATGAGTGAAGAAGATTATAATAATGTTATGGCAACTTTTGAAATTTACAGCAATCCTGAGCTTTATGCCAAGATACATTCCGGTATGAAAGTACCAATTGAAGAGTGCATCCGAGAGGATGATGTTCAATGGTAGGATATAAGATTATATACACAAAATACGCACAAAAAGATATTCATAAGCTTAAATCTTCACACCTTGATAATAAGGCGAAATCACTCATAGAAGTCATAAGGGAACATCCTTTTAAAACTCCACCACCGTATGAAAAGCTTCTGGGAAATTTAAATGGATTATATTCCAGAAGAATCAATATTCAACACAGGCTTGTTTATGAAGTGTTTGAGGATATAAAAACAGTTAAAATAATATCTATGTGGTCACACTACGAAACTATATAAATCAAGACACTTAATATTATCTCTAATCCTCTGCGTTTTCTTCGTATCGGCAGATGACACAATCACGGTTTATCTCGATAATGAAAGGTTGGAATTTTAAAATGTGGAAATGTCCAAATTGTGAAACTTTAAATCAAGGTAATGTTTGTACCAATTGCGGTGAAGAGAAAACCGCCGTGTATCCGGTCAATGATTATTTTGAGTTTGAAACTGCGGATGCTACTCCGGATTATATGCCAAATGATAGATATAATAAAGATAAGAAAGACTCAAAGTCTGTGATTATAATTATTTTAAGCGTAGTGTTATGTGCAGTATTGATTTTTGCTGTTGTTGGCGGAAGTATCATAGTGCATAATCATAATGTTGATATGAGCAATGAGTCTGAGACAGCAGATGAAAAAGATGATACTAAAGTAGTCCGCAAAAGCAATTATAAAATTAATAAGCAAATAAAAAAGCAAAAAGAATTAAAGCATAAAAAAGGCTCCAACACAAGCGCCGGCAGAGAAGCTGTAAGTGATGTTGAGGGCAAAGTTCAGGATATAAGGGATTTGTACTACAAAACTCAAAATAACCTCGATAGCTTGTTTGCAGTGCAGACAGATGATAGAATTACGCAGTACCATAATGATAAATCAGAGCCTGTCAGGATAGATGTCTTGCCGGACGAAAAAAGCAGCTATACACGATATTATTATTTTGATGATAACAAATTATATTTTGCTTTTATTTTTGACGACGAAAAGGAACACCGTTTTTATTTCCAGGATGACATGTTATTCAGATGGATAGATGAAACGGGAACCATTTATGACAACGACTTCGATAATGGCGAGTTTATGCGCTGTGAAGAAAAAATTTTAAAGGAACTTAAGACTATAAACTCAAAATAGTGTTATCAAATCTATAAATTATATATTGCTTTTAAGTAAATACGCAAGATAATATTATCAAACACTCCCCAAGGACAAATTATCCCCGGGAGTGTTTTCTTCTTTTAAGTAAACTTAAACAAACAATCATTATCACCGGAAATGCCGCCGAAAGCAGAAGCCCCGAATGTATGGGAGACGATAGTATATTCATCTTATTGGCACCCAATACCACTATCTGAGGTCCCAAGGTACATCCAATATCTCCCGACAGTGCCAGTATAGCAAACATTACCGTACCGCCTGTGGGATTGTGCTTGGAGGCAAGGCTCAACACGCCCGGCCATGCTACAGCTATGAAAAATCCGGTAAAGGCACACCCCATAAGCGATATATATGCATTGGAGCTCAGTGATGCTATAAGGTAGGTAATCACGCAGCCTGCAGAGCTGAGTGTCAGATAGCGAGCCAGCTTGATTTTGCCGGAGAGCATGGGGTAGAGCACTCTGCCTATGCCCATAAATACAGCGAAAAGGCACGGCCCCAAAAGGTCTCCCACGGTTTTTGACACCTTAAGACCGGACTCCGCAAAAAATGATGCCCATTGCGCCATGGCAATCTCACCGGCACCGGAGCAAGCCATCAAAATCATAAATATAATAAATGTCTTGGAAGCAAACATACTTTTCATGCTTGATTTTTCGGATTTCAGAGTATTTATGGGCACAAACATGAATATAAACATAGTAACAAACGGCAGCAATGCCCACAGGCAGGAGAGTATCTGCCAGTTTTCTGTGCCGAAAAGTGAGAAAAACAGTATTGACAAGCCTACTACCAGCACCGAACCCCAGCAGTAGAAGGAATGCAGCAGACTCATGTTTGCTGATTTGCGTTCACTTGGCAGAGCTTCTGTAATAGGACTTACCAATACTTCCAGAAGTCCGCTGCCTATAGCATATGTGGTAACGGATATTATAAGTGCGGCGAATTTATTGGGCATTACAGATGTGAGCACAGCCATAAGCACGAGCCCCGCCGCTGCAAAGAAATGAGCTCCTACTATACACTTTCTGTAGCCTATGCGTTCACAGTAGTGAGCTCCCAGTAAATCCACCATAATCTGAACGGCAAAGTTGAGCCCCATGAGGAAGCCCACCTGTGACAGTGTAATGCCGTATGCGGTCTGAAACGTCAGATACAAAAGTGTGGCAAAGTTATTTATCAGTGCACCCGTAATATATGCCATATAGCATGCTCTTTTAGTATGTTTGTATGTAAGCTTCATGATAATATTCAGCCTTTCTTTTTTTATAAAATCCCGTATATGATATCACTAATTTATACAAAAATCAACACTTAATTTGAAAAAAGAACAGAATTTTAAAATTAAATCAACAATAAATTGACTTTTGCATAAAAGGAGTGTATAATTATACAAAAAAGGACTTTTATGCAATGAGGTGTTGTGTGTGAAAAATATTTCCATAATCACAAATAAGGATAAAGACAAATACCTTACATATACAAACAGAATAATAAACAGGTTGGAAAGTAAATGCAGTATAAAGCTTGCCACCGTGTCGGATGATATAGCCACAGCACTGGAGGGCGCCGACACAGCCATAGTCCTGGGAGGAGACGGTACCATACTTGCTTGTGCATCCCAGGCAGCAGAGCTGAATGTACCCATACTCGGCATTAATCTTGGAAATCTGGGATTCCTTGCTGAGGTAGAGAAGTCCGAAGCGGATTATGCCATAGATAAGCTTCTGGCCGGTGAATACCGCGTGGAGCACAGGCTTATGCTGGAGGCATCGGTTATACGTAACGGCAGTGTAGTGAAAACCCAGACTGCGTTAAATGACTTTGTGATTTCCTGTTCATCGGTACGTCGGATTATAGCGACCGATGTTTATGTAGGAGACAGCTTTGCAGGGCATTATGATGGTGACGGATTGATATTTGCCACGCCTACCGGCAGTACGGGATACAACCTCAGTGCCGGCGGCCCCATAATAGATACGGTTTTAAACGATGTGGCTGTTATTACCCCTATATGCCCTCATACCGGTTTTTCAACTTCGTTGGTAGTGCCTGCAGATAAGACGGTGAGGGTTTGCCTCAGGGATAATTTCTCCAGAAAGTCCATGCTCACCACAGATGGTCAACAGGGATTTGAAATTGACAGTGAGGATGTTATAGAAATCAAAGCCGGTGACAAGAGAACTTCGCTGATAAAGGTTCATGACAGGAGCCTGTATGAGGTATTGTCACTTAAGAACATTACGAAGGAGAAGAGAAATGACTAAATCAGACAGACAAAAGAAAATTCTGGAGCTTATAGGCTCAAGGATAGTGTCCACACAGACCGACCTTACCAACCTGCTTATAGCCGAGGGCTTTGATGTCACTCAGGCTACTACCTCCAGAGATTTGCAGGAACTGCGCATTATGAAGGTGGTGCTTAAAGACGGCACATATAAGTATACAGCTTCCAAGGATACCGATACCGACATAAACAAAAAGCTGAGAAAGGTTATGGGTGAGTGCCTCATAAACGCAGATTACGCCATGAATATAGTGGTGCTGAGGACTATAACCGGTGCGGCTCAGGCGGTTGCATTTGCACTGGATTCCCTTGTTAATGAGGAGATTGTGGGTTCTATCGCCGGCGATGACACCGTTATGATAGTAGTGCGTTCCGAAAAGAACGCCAAGCTGCTGGCGTCTAAGCTTAAAAAATATATTGGTTGAGGTAAACTTGTATGCTTAAAGCACTGTCTATTAAAAATATAGCTGTTATAGAAAATGTGAGTATAGATTTTTCGGAGGGATTCAATATTCTCACCGGTGAGACCGGTGCCGGAAAGTCCATAATCATAGATTCGCTTAACCTCCTGAAGGGAGAACGCGCACAGAAGAATATCATACGAAACGGAGAGACCAAGGCACGAGTAGACGGCATGTTTGACCTCACCTGCGAGGAGGCTTCGGAGCTTAGTGAGCTGGTGGGGCTTGATATAGAGGATGAACTGCTCATATCCAGAGAGATATCTTCGGACGGCAAGGGCAGTGTCCGTATAAACGGTGTGCCGGTAACTCTTGCCATGCTTAAAATGGCGGGTGAACGCCTTATAACCATACACGGTCAGCACGACAACACGAGCCTGTTGTCAAAGAAAACCCATATACGTTTTCTGGACAGCTACGGTGCACAGGAGATTGCCGATGCCAAGGAGGAGTATTATAAAGTATATTCGGAATACAACCGTGTGAAAAAAGCGATAGATGACGCCGACACCAATGAAAAGGATGCCGCCAAAAGAGCAGAATTACTTAAGTTTCAGATAGAGGAAATAGATATGTCCGGCATATCGGTAGGTGAGGATGAGGAACTGGAAGAACGCAAGACCGTACTGGAGAATGCCTATAAAATAGCCGCAGGCACCTCTAAGGCATATGTATCACTCTACGAGGGGGGCGATATAGGTCAGAGTGCTTATGATGCACTGTGGACTGCCATCAAGGCAATAGAGCCTCTTACGAGATATGACAAATCTATAGAGGAAGCATATTCACAGCTCAGTGATGCAAGTGATGTCATAAGTGAGAATGCCAGATTTTTAAAAAGCTACTGTGACGATGTAGAGTCCACCGGCGGAGAGCTTGATGATATAGAAAGCCGCCTGGAGGATATACAGACCTTAAAGATGAAATATGGCTCCACCATAGAGCTTATATTGCAAAAAAGAGATGAAATGGAGGAGGAGCTTGACGGCATCAACTCAAGCGGTGAACGTCTTGAGGAGTTGTATAGAGCATTGGAAGCCCTGACACCGCAAAGAGACTGCGCCGCTAAGAAGCTTACAGAGCTAAGGAAGAAGTATGCTGATACACTCTCTGCTGCTGTCATGGAATCCTTAAGCGAGTTGTGTATGCCCAATGTTAGATTTGAAGCTTCTTTCAAAGAGGCGGGTTTTAAATCCGACGGTGCAGATGATGTGGAATTTCTCATATGCACCAACGCCGGTGAGGGTATGAAGCCGCTTGCCGAGATAGCGTCGGGTGGAGAGCTCTCACGAATAATGCTTGCCATAAAGGGTGTGCTTGCCGGATGCGACAATGTGTCCCTGCTCATATTTGATGAGGTGGACACGGGAGTGAGCGGACTTGCCGCTCAGCGTATAGGCGAAAAGCTCTGGCGAACAGCAAGGTACTCACAAGTGGTATGTATTACCCATCTGCCGCAGATTGCGGCTATGGCGGATGCCCACTATCTTATAGAAAAACACACGGTCAACGAAAGAACCAAGACAACCGTAAGGTTGCTTGATATAGATGAACGCATCAGAGAGATAGCAAGAACTCTCGGCGGTGCATCGGTAACCGATGCCGCAGAGACAAATGCAGGTGAGCTGATACGCCTGGCAGATGAATTTAAATCCCACGGAGGAGAAAGTAAATGAACCAAAGAAGAGATAAACACAATTACTATCTTGATATTGCAGAAACAGTGCTGGAGAGAGGCACTTGCCTGAGACGTAATTACGGTGCTATAATCGTAAATAATGATGAAATCATATCTTCCGGTTATACCGGTGCCCCCAGAGGCAGGAAGAATTGCATGGATTTGGGCTATTGCCAGAGAGAAAAGCTGGGCATACCCAGAGGCGAACGCTACGAGCTCTGCCGCTCAGTTCACAGCGAAGCAAATGCTATCATAAGCGCCTCCCGTAAGGAAATGCTTGGCGCCACCATGTACCTGGTGGGCAAGGATTACGTAACCAAGGAAATAGTGAAGAATGCCAGCTCCTGCGCCATGTGTAAGAGGATGATTATAAACGCAGGCATAGCACAGGTGGTGGTGCGTTTAAATGAAGATGAATTTAAGGTTATAGATGTAAATGAATGGATAGAAAATGACGATTCTTTGGACGGTAAGTTTGGGTATTGATGAATTTGAATTTAATACTTGATTTTGGGGCACAATTATGGTACAATAAACCCATAAACAATAAGGAGTTGATTTTATGCCTCAGATAATACCTATTCGCGATTTGAAAAACACAGGTGAGATTTCGGATATTTGCCATAATTCACATGAACCTATTTTTGTTACGAAAAACGGTTACGGTGATATGGTCATAATGAGCATGGAAACATATGAAAAAACCATGTTTTTGAATGATATTTATAAAAAACTCGAAGAAGCAGAAAACTCGCTTGCAAACGGTGATGTTACTGATGCTTTTGATTCTATCAAGGAGATAAGAAGAAAATATAATGTATAATGTCAAAATTACCAAAGAAGCGAAGCGAGATATTGAAGAGATTTTTTCATACATTTATTCTGTTTTAGATAACCCGATTGCTGCAAATAATTTCTTAAATGAATTGGAAAAGAGTTATTTAACTGTCAGGGATAATCCGCAAATTTATGCTTGTTGTAATGATGCACGATTAAGAAAATCAGGATACAGGAAAATAATTGTTAAAAATTATATTGCATTTTACAAAGTTAATGTAGCTGAAAACACAATATATATTATGCGAGTTATCTATGGCAGACGTGATTACACAAAGTTAATATAATTTGGAATTTATATGCCTGTGACATATAAATTCCAAATTCCACTTTGAACTATTTTGGCTAATTTTTTGCCTTAAATCTCATAAATCCAATTCCCGATATTAATTGAAAAATAATTGTCACTGCAAAAAGTGCAATAGGGGAAAGCACAGAAGCTACCGATGTGGCAATCAGCGTTCCTCCGTTGTGCAATATCATTCTCCATGCATTATATTGCCCCGATATTTCCACAGGTACTACTCTTAATAAATACGGAGGTACTGCATAGTCAACTATAGTTCTTCCAAAAAAGATAATTGCATATACGGTGAGAAACACATATTTATTTGCAATGAGCATCAAAGGCAATAACAGGAACGTGAGACTTCCAAACAGTATGCAGCTTCTTGGACGAATAAGCTTTGATGACATTCCGTATACAGCACAACCTGCCAGAGTAGCAATTGTTTGCACAGATACCATCATGGTGGTTACACTTTTATCAAAACCTATGTCAAAGGCTACAATAGCAAGAACAGTCACTGTACCGTATGCAAATCCTCTGAAAATGTTTGGTATGAGTAAATGCAAAAACGAGGGATGGCTGAATACTTCTGATAATTTAATATCGGGATTTCTGCTGCTTTGTATATTTTCCGTGTTTATCAGGGATTTATAATATATGTTAAGTATGCCTGCTGTTATCATGAGTAAGGACGATATAACAAATGCAAACAGCATGATTTGTTTATACTCATGGTATTTTGACAGAATTGATATCAGTGCACTGAGCCCCAGGGTTATAACCGCCGATAATACTCCCGCTATGCTTGTGATTAAGCCATAGTCCTCAGCTCTGTAAATAAAATACGGTATTTTATATTCACATACTGTGTTAAGACCTGCAAAAACAGATTGTATAACCCCTATGGCAAGCAGAAGTGCAAACGAGGAGAAGCCCTTGCCTATGCAAAATGGTATGTACATTAAAAACAGTATGCCCATTGGTATCTGTGACAAGGCAGCTTTTTTGAATAAACCGCCCGTATCGGTCCATCCTGAGCTCAGTAATATTGTTGTTACATTGGCAGCCTGAAGCACGGTGGTATGTATATAATTAAGCTTGCTTGAAATATTCAGTGCTTCAAGAAAAGTTTGCATCAGTGTGCCTGTGAGACACAGAAGAGCTGTTGTTCTGAATGCTATTGAAATAATCGAAAAAATTATGTTTCTTTTAATATTTGTCATGGTACATTCCACTTTCTTATTTTAAAAAATCAGTCATTTCGCTTGCTTCTGTACTTATACATTGCAGTACAGGTCATGATTACTGTTGCAAATTGTGCGAATACTGTGCTTGAGCCTATAATGATATCATATATTATCCACACAGCTGCATTTGACAGCATATATATTCTTGTGCGTTGTTCGTCCCGAATAAACACAGATATACTCAGGAGGATGGCACCTATAACAGGGAGTATATCAACCAGCTTTTTAAATCCCAGAGCACCACATGCTGCATACATTATC
This sequence comes from Clostridia bacterium, assembly GCA_017621495.1. Classification (GTDB taxonomy): domain Bacteria; phylum Bacillota; class Clostridia; order UMGS1810; family UMGS1810; genus RGIG8748. The sequence continues at coordinate 43,856 of JAGATB010000030.1, read as the reverse complement.
AAAAAAACCACCTTCTCTGTATGGGTGACAGAGGTTTGTTTATACAAATGTATGAGAGAAACCACTATCTGTAATATTGCCACAAAATTCATAATTACACCGGTACCCACTTCACCAAGAAGGAAAAAGTTGAGTGCTACAAGCAGATTTGCAACAGCAGAATTTACTAAAATCTGCCATTTGTATTTAAAAAGCGGACCTATAAGACAGCATGCGGTAGCCATAAATCCGAATATCTGTGCCGTTATGTATATCATAAGTGAGACCCTCTCAATTTGAAAAGGGCCATCCGCAAGCTTGTAAGCCTTCGCTTAATTGCTCTTTAGCCGCCATATCAAGCTGTTTCATGGGGAAGGTTGCCTCGCCGGCCTCTATACCCATGAGTGTAACTGTATGCTTCACTGCGGGAATAAGCTCACTTTTAATGAGCAAATCTATGACCTTATTTATTTTCAACTGTACCTTGAGCGCCTTTGCCATGTTACCTTCTTTAAAGTAATTATATATTTTTATAAATTCGGGCAGCATTACATTGTAGGTGGAGCCTATACCTGCATCTGCACCTGCCGCAAGACCTGAAATCAGAAGCTCATCGGGTCCGTTTATGATATTCATTTCACCATGTGTCATTTCCTTAAGCTTCATCATCTCAAAGAAATTGTTTGAGCTCCATTTTACTCCGGTTACATTATCGATTTCAAATATACGTGCTATAAGCTTTGCCGACATATCCTTTTGTGCAGAGGGATGATAATAGATAATAAGCGGAATGTGTACGCTGTCTGCAAGTTTTTTGTAATAATCAAACATATCGTCTTCGCTGTAGTAAAAGAAGCTTGGCGGTACAGCCGCTATAGCATCACAGCCTGATTTTTCGGCATGTTTGGCAAGCTCTACAGCTTCGTTCATATTCATGTCGGCTATATGATTAATAACAGGCACTCTTCCTTTTATGTGGTCAACCGCAATCTCGCACATGCGTTCGCGCTCGGTACGTACCATAACCAGACCCTCGCCGGTGCCGCCAAGTATGTAGAAGCCTGCCGCACCTTGATTGATATGCAGATCGATAAGCTTTCTCGCACTGTCTTCATTTACAGTTTTGTTATCCTTACAAAACGGTGTAATTAAAGCAGGCAGAATTCCTTCAAATTTAACGTTCTTCATTTTGAAAACTCCTCGCATAATGATATTTAAGGTATTATCATACCTTATTTGCCCATATTTTATTCCAAAACATGTTTTATGTCAATGCGATAATCACAAAAACTGTAATTTACAAACATCAAAGTGTTCGTGACCGCATTGTCAGCCGCCTGTTTTCCCGATATAATTTAATCATAAAGCAAAACGGAAGAAAGGTGATTATGTGAAAAACAGTTCAATGACATGTCGTGGCTTTGCAAAATCTTCTTTGAAAAGCTACAAATTAAAAGACGACATTACAGCATATCTTATGCTTTTGCCGAATTTGATACTTTTTGCAGTACTTGTAGTATATCCCGTGCTTTGGGCATTGAGATATATGTTCTGTGAATATGACGGAGTATCTCCTGCTGAGTTTATAGGTATGGAGAATTTTGTCAGAGTGTTTACCAGAGACCCTGCCTGGTGGAAATCTGTAGTTATAACATTCGGTATTGCATTGGGTAAGCTTGCGGTAGAAATTCCTCTCGCGCTTATTTTAGCAGTTATGCTCAATACCAAACTCAGAGGCAGAAACCTTTTCAGAGGGATATTTTTCTTGCCTACGGTAACCTCTGCTGCTGTAATGGGACTTGTGTTCACTTTCTTATTCTCCGGCTACAACGGCATAGTCAATGTTTATCTGCAGAAATGGGGATTCATAGACAGCGCTATTCCGTGGCTTGAGGATAAAACTATGGCGACTGTAGTAGTAATTATAGCTTCTGTATGGCAGAACTTCGGTCAGAATGTAATATTGATTTTGGCAGGTCTGCAGAATTTACCAACAGATGTATATGAGAGCGCTTCAGTAGACGGAGCTACGGGAGTACAGCAGTTCTTTAAGATTACGCTGCCGCTTCTGGCACCCATGCTTCAGCTTATACTGATGCTTGCGCTCATAGGCTCTCTGCATTCGTTTGATACTATTTTCGTCCTTACCGGAGGAGGGCCAAACGGTGCTACCACTACTATGGGTATATCTATATATAACAAATTTTTTATGAATGGAAATATAAGTCCGGATTATGGCTATGGCTCCACACTTGCATTCGTTGCGGCGTGCATCATAGGCATGTTTACTATTATTTATAATATTGTAAGCGCCCGCATGAAAGATGCAGACGGCAGATAATCACAGGAGGAAGCATAATGAATAACAAAAAACTCAATCCTACATTACACATAATTTTGTTTGTGGCTATGATTATTTTAAGCTTTATTACACTTTTTCCTGTGTTTTATACGGTATTTGGTTCTTTTAAGCTTACAAACGAAATTCTCACATCGGGGAAGCTCTTGCCGCAAAGTCCTACACTTGCAAATTTTATAAAGGCATGGGTAAATATCAACTTTTTTCAATACACGTTAAATAGTGTGATTGTATGTATATCTGCAGTGGCGGGTACAGTTATACTTAGCTCCATGACAGCCTTTGTACTCGACAGGAGGCCTGCACTTAAAGGTAATAAATTTATATTTGCTATGTATACTGCATCAATATTTATATCTCTTCCTGTTGTGACTATATATCCAATCTTTAAGATTATGGTAGATACGGGGCTCAATAAATCCCTTCTTGGTCTTATAGTTACATCCATGATGGGAGGGGCATCATACATATTTATGATTCAAAGCTACTTAAGAGGTATACCAAAGGAAATTGACGAAGCAGCTATTGTTGACGGATGTGGCTTCTTTAGACTGTATGTGATTATCATAATGCCGGTAATAAAGCCCATACTTGCTACTGTTGCGTTGCTTCATTTTAGAAGTACGTGGAATTCGTATCTTATGCCATCAATACTCAGTGTGGGCAATGATGCCATTAAGACGCTTACGGTAGCTATAGTTGAACTCAAATCCTCGGGAATGGAGGCTACTGATACAGGTCTTATGCTGGCGGGCTCTGTTATATCTATAGTTCCTATGATTGTAGTGTACATATTTGCAAACAAAAATATGATGAGCGGACTCACCTCCGGTGCAGTCAAAGGATAAAAATTTATGCTTTATTTATAAGTAAAGCTAAAATATAAATTTTTAAAGAAAAGAGGAGATTTTCATGAAGAAAAGAATCTTTGCCGCATTGCTTAGTGCAGTGATGCTTATGAGCATGGTCATGCTTTCCGGATGCGGTGAAAAAGGTGCTTCAAACGGAAAAACCAAAATCACCATCTGGTCATCTGACCGCAGTGAGATGGATATCCGTGAGAAGCAGATTGCTGAGTTTAATGCAGCTCATGATGACATTGAGATTGTCTATGAGGTTAAGTCGGACGGTTATGCCGATTTAATCAAGGTTGCCTGTGAAAGTAACACAGCACCGGATATATTCTCATATGTCCCTGCTCTTGCCAAGAATGGCTATGCTAAGCCGCTGGACAAGGAGCTCACCAAGAAATTTGAAGAGGAATTTCTGCCGGGAGCAATTCGTAGACCATCGCTTGACGGCAAGGCATATGCAGTGGCGCTTAAAGATGTAGGTCACAAATTTGTCTGGAACAAGACCGTGTTTGAAAAAGCCGGACTTGACCCGGAAAATCCCCCCAAGACATGGGAGGAGGTTCGCGACTATGCCAAGACCATTACTCAAAAAGGTAAAGGTGTAACCTATGGCTTTGCACTACCGCTTAAGCAGAGTGCTTTTGTAACATATTATATCATGAATCCCAGCGCGGTGGATGCCAACTACAACTGCAGCGGCTTTGACCCTGTAAAGGGCAAATACAGCTTCGACTGCTACAAGCCCATGCTGGAAGTGATGAGAGATTTAAAGAAGGATGGCTCACTCTTCCCCACACCGGGTACGCTAGACAACGACACAGCCAGAGCACAGTTTGCCGAAGGTAATGTGGGCATGATGATTGGTGCCGGCTGGGATGTAGGCGTGTTCAACGACCAGTTCCCGGTTAAGGGCGACTGGGGTGTTACAGACCTTCCCTCCCTGGACGGAGAGGTAGACGGCGGTTACATATTCGGCTACGGGGGCAATGCCTTCTGCATGAATGCCAAGAGCGAAAATGAAGAAGCACAGAGAATTGTCTATGAATGGCTCCACAGCGAGGAAATCCTCACTGAACTTAGCGAAGCCGGCAAAGGCCCCTTCACCATGAAGTCCATAAGCGGAGACAAGTATGTACCCGCAGACAAGAAGGGTGCCAAGGAGTTTGCCACAAGAACAGAGCCCTACGTAATCATGGATTCTCTTCAGGAGGTTCCGGACATTAAGCTTGAGGGCGATACAGTGGATAAGGTATTTGCAGATGCTATAATCTCAGATTTGGATTTTGACAAGTGCATCAAGGATTTGAACAAGCGTTACAACAGTGCATTTGATAAATTCAAAGCGGACGAAAAGAAAGAAGGCAGAGATCCCGACCGCTTTCACATGCCCGATTATGACTATTCAAAGGGATATTAATATTTAAGGAGGCTTTTTTAAATGAAAAAGTTATCATTGTTTTTAGTTTTCACCATGCTTATTTCAATATTTGCGGCTATGCCTGTTGTGCAGGCTGATGAAACAGCATTCCCGGATTATTCTTCCTGGGATTATACAACCTATGATACCGTAACGGTTGATGGCACTAATAATCACCAGTGGGTAATTAATCGTCCGTATCAGGACCTTGTAATTGAGTTTGATATCACCCTTACCGAAGTCAGTGGTAAGGTGCCGAAAATGTGGTACAGATTGAGAAAAGGTACACCTAACTACGCAGGGGAAATGTATGTTACAAATACTGCGTTTGATATTGTTACCGACTGGAACAGTACAGATAGTTACATATGGGGAAATTTAAATACAGGTTTAGGAATTTTTGATACATACGCAACAAAGAAAATGAGAATTTCTTCCATTGGTGCAACCTATATTGTAGAGCAGAATGTAAATAATGTATGGACAAGAGTTGGAGAATTTACAGACCCCAATTATGATGCTTCAACAGCCGGAACGCAGCTTCAGATTGCAACCGGTGCTCAAAATCCATTTAAACTTGAAAACATTAAGATATATAAATATGAGGAGCCGATTACAGTTACACCCTTTGTTGACTATTCGGCTTGGGAATTAAAAGAAGAGGTTGCAAGTGCAAGCGGTTCGGTTAACGCTTCAACAAAATGGGTTTCAAGCGGAAGCTATGATGATTTTGTTATGGAGTATACCATCTCTGCAACGGGTAACTCAGGCTTTGGTGTATGGTATAACTTCAGAATGAATTCGACCTCACCGAGTAGAATGTTTGCTCAGGCAAATTCTTTGGTAACAGAAAAAACATGGGGCGGATACAATTATGAAACGATGAGTACCGAATATGGTATTCTCGGCACATCCGGAGCTGAACATAAAATGAGAATATCTGCAATCGGCAGTGTGTATACGGTAGAGGAATATATTAATAATGCATGGGTACGTGTTGGAGAGTATACGGATGATGGAACCAGTGCTGCCGGACCGATTAACTTTGGCGGACATCAGGCAGGAACAACATTTACACTCAAAGATATAAAGATTTATCAGTATGTTGAGCCGGTTGTAGTGACACCGTTTGTTGATTACTCTGCACTTACAGCAAAAGAATCCGTTGCATCTTTAAACGGAAGCACAAGCGATGGTTCTAAATTCTCTTCTTCATACAATTATGAAAACTTTGTAATTGAATTTACTGTTTCTGCAAATGGAACAGGTGCATATGGTATGTGGTGGAACTTCCGTGATGCAAATCCGGCAAATGCGAACAGCAGAATGTATGTGGATACCACATCAATAAAAACTGAGAAAACATGGGGCGGTTATGATTACGAAACCATGAGCACAGAATATGGTATACTCGGAAATGCAGATTCAAGTCATAAGATAAGAATTTCTGCAATCGGTAAGGTATACACTGTTGAAGAAGAGATAAACGGAGAGTGGATTCGCGTTGGTGAATATACAGACAATGTTGAAAGTGCAGCAGGCCCCATAAGTCTGGCTGGTGTAACAAATGGTTCAGGCACTATAGTTACCAACTTTACACTTACAAATTTAGCTATATATGAGCTTCAAAATCTCACCTTAACACCGGGAGCAATATCTTCTGCAGCTGAAGGCACACAAATCACATTTACTGCAGACAGGGCAGTGGCAACCATTCCCGAGACACTCACAATTACAGACGGTGTAAGCAGCTTTAACGCAAGTGCGGCAGCGGGCAGCTCCGATACAGAGGTTGTGGTAACACTTACAGACACTCTTGATTGGTCCACAGAATACACAATTGACCTTAGCGGTGTCATGGATGCATACGGCATAGGTGCTAAGTCCGTAAGCTTTACAACTCCCGATGAGCCCAATGGCTATGTGGTAGGAGAGGCTGTATTCTACAAGGCAGACGCCACCACGGTTATATATGCGGTAGAGGCAGGTACGCTCAAGGTTAAACGTAATGTAACCAGAACTATTGATACTGCTGCTACCAAGGTAACTCTTGTTACAGCACTTTATAAGACGGTAGGCGATATCACATATATGATAGATGCAGACGTCACAGAGTCCGACGTACTCGCACTTAACACTGCAGCGGATTTATGGGGAGAAATTACAGTTCCCTCGGACGGAGCTGCATACTCCATACGCACCTTTGTATGGCAGGATATGATTAACTGCAACCCTGTAGCTACACCTTCGGATATGTAATACAGAAACTAAAAGAAAGGTAAGAAACCTTATGAAATTTAAACTACCGGCTTTGGTAATTTTAATACTATGTTTACTTACAGTGGGCGCATATGCCATGGATATATCAACGGATTCCGATTTGGGAACCGTAAGTGTGTCCGGAGACTTCGGCAATCTTCGCAGTGAGCAGGTCAGCGTGGCTGTTTTTGAAGCTGAAGGCGGCATTATTCCCCTGTATGCAAATCAAACGGTAACCCACAAAGGTAAATATTCTCATGAATTTCCTCTTTTGGCACCGGCAGGAACCTACAAGCTGGTAGTATCTGCCCAAGGGAGCACTCAAAGCGGTGAATTCCGCTTTGAGCCTCTCCAAGGGGTAGTTCAATACAGCGAAAACTTTGAAAATACTCTTGACCTGTGGAGTACCACAGGTGATGTGCATATAGAAAACGGTGCATTGGCTGTCAACTACGGCCCCGGCTTCAAACGGGCGTGGATTGATATAAATCCCGAATATCTGTGGGATAATCTCTCTGTGTCATTCAGCTTTACCAAGGGCGAAACCTTTGGCGATGACAACTGGATAGGTGTGGATTTAAACCGTCAGGCGGACGGTTCCCGCAACCTTATCTATTGGCGTTCGGATAAGCTTCTGCTTACCCGCTTGGACGGCACAAGCACTGTTATGGGCTATTATAATTTCAATGAAAATGAATCTTATGATATTAAGATAACAGCTCAGCAAAGCAATATCAGGGTTTATGTGAAAACCTCTGCCGAATCGGATTATACTCTGGCAGGTACAGCAACAGCATTGCTGCCTAAGGGAACAGTGGGATTATCGGCATGGAATACTCACACAAGCTTCGATAACCTTAAGGTAGCCAATCTCAACAGTGATATTCTTGTACAGCAAAAGCCTATGCTTATTAACACACTCAAGACGAGCAAAATCAATCTTGTATCGGACAGCTCGGCTTCCTATGCATTAGACAATACATCTGTTGCAAGTGTTCTCGGCAGCGGATATATATGGGCTGTAGGTGAGGGGACAGCAAATATAACGGTGACCTCCGGAGATATTACCGAGGTTATACCCATCAAAGTAGTACCCGGACTTACGGATTTCGCACTTTCGGAGGAAAGTCTCGATTTGTATATAGGAGAAGCAATAGGCGTAGAGACTGCTCTCACTCCCAACTCTTTGACCGATGTACGGCTTATATGGACAAGCTCCGATGATGGTGTTGTTTCCGTATTCGGCAGTGCAGATACAGCCAAAACCCTTGTAGCAGAAGGTGTGGGAACTGCTGTAATCACCGTGAGTACACCGGACGGAAGCATAACCAAAACCTGTACCGTTACGGTTACGAAAAAATCCTTGCAGAGTGCACGCAGCTCACTTTTTGAAGCGGATACAGAGGGTAAAAGTATACCCTCCACCATCTTTGGTATGCACTATCCGCTTGCAGGCTATGTTAATATATACAAGGATTTTTACTATCCCAAGGATGCACAGCTGTTTAAAAGCATGGGCATCGGGCTTCTGAGAGGTCCGGAGGGTGGTCCTGCCAATAACTACAGATGGCGTACAGGTGATTTATCCACCAGACCCCTTGCCAACGGATACCCGGGCTTCTTTATAGAGGATGCATACAAAATCCCCGAGGAGATAGATGTACCCTACAGCTTTGCTGTCAACGTATATGAGCAGACCGTGGAGGATATCATAGACCAGGTTAATGAAATAAAGAACCACACCACACAACCGATTTATCTGGAAATGGGCAATGAGGTATATGATACCTTTGGAAACGGAGTTTTTCCGGAAATTGGAGATTATGTTGCCAAATGCCGTGACATCTACAAGGCGGTAAAGGCACTTGACCCCGATATAAAAATAGGTATTGTAATCACGGTAGACTGGCTTGCAGACAGACTGTATTCCGTGCCATATATAGCTGATTGGAATGATGTGATAGCCGCCAATCCCGATTGCTACGATGCAGTAATACCGCATTATTACGCAAGTATGGATGATATGTCCGGCTTCACCGAGGAGGAGTTCTCCCGAGCACTTACTGCCTATAATGCAGAGCTATATAAAGAGATGCAAAATCACGCCGAAATGTTCCCCGGCAAAGAAATCTGGGCAACGGAATATGGTATGTTATATAGCGATTTTCACTCTCAGACTCGTGTGAGTGAAATGAATCGTCTGCAGTTATACAAGACTCCTGCAACTGCTACATACAATGCAGAGCTGTTACTCAATATGGTAAAGAGTGGTAACGTAACCTTGAGTGCTTTCCACACTGTAATCGGAGACGGCGGTTTATCTGCTGTTCAGCGCAGTGATGACGGTCATAACTATCTGCCCAACTATTATACCCTTACCAAGGTGGGCGAGCTGATTAATGATTACGGATATTACTACCACATAGACGCATTGCAGGTAGACACTGAAACGGTTTCGGCAGAGCACATCTGCCCGGGAACCACTCAGAATATTGAATACGGCGGTGCCTGGGGCTTCGGAGATGCCGAGGGCGTCAGAAAGGCTGTTGTGTTCAACCGAAGCGCAGAGCCTATGAGGGTGATGATAAGCGGCTATGAGCTTAGCCGTGAATGGAGCTACGGCGGCAAAAATCACTTTGGAAATTATTTGAAGAGTACAGAATACTGCAATGCCTTCCCCGAGGTTGAGCTCCCGTGGACAGGCTCGGAGGATTATGCTTTATGTGTAACTCTTGAGCCCTATACCATGGCAGTATTTGACCTGAGAAAGGCAGAGGATAAAAGCCGGGTTTATGTGATGAACGCATGCTACACCATGGGGAACGATAACAAAATTATAACCGCTCTTCAACCGGGAACGGTAAAAAGCGAATATACTGTTTCCAATACCGGCAGCACGGCTAAAACCGCAGATGTAATCTGTGCAGTATACAAATTGCAGGACGGGGTATTATCCCTGTATAAGGCAAGCTGCAGCAATGCAGAATTCAAGGCAAATACACTGACGCCGGTTAAGATAGATTTTGAGATTCCCGCTTCGGGGGATTACATTGTCAAGACAATGTTTTTGGAGACGATTGAAAGCCTTAAGCCATGTTGCAAGGCTCAGATTATAGAATAAGGGGGATTACACTATGTATGATTTTTTAAGAAAAGCTTCTGTGCTGCTTATGGCAGCTTGTATGGCTGTAAGTCCTGCAATAGCTCTGGCAGGAACTGCCGAGACGGATTTTAATGCTGCAACGGGTACCGGCACTGTTTCCTTCGCAGGAAAGCCCGGCAGAGAGCAGACTGTATCACTGAGCATATATTATCCCGAAGCAGCCTCCCACAGTGAGGACACCATCTGCTGGGCAGCTCAGGAGGTGACATCGGCGGAGGGAACTGTAAGCTTTGCCTACGCTGTTGAAGCCGACAGTCCTTCCGGCTGGTATACGGGCATTGCAAAGAGCAATCTGGAAAAAAGCCCTGCAGAGTTTACGTTTTATTACAGCAGCAACGCTGCAGAGATTATAGCGGCTTTTAAAGCGTTGACTGCAGATACAGCTGCCGGTTTTATAGAGCAGTACACGGTAACCACACCTGTATTCAAATCCGACTACGAGCCCAATCCGGGCAAGGATGCGCTTGCTCCATATTTCTATGCACTCAAGGAAGAAAGTGCTGTGGAAGATATTACCGGCATAAATACTCTTTACAATTTGTCCTTGGCGATGTACAATTTAAATACAGCAGTCGATTACAAAACAGTTGACAAATTTCTTTCCGAGGATAACGAAATATTCAATCTTGACATAAATGACGATTATGAGCGTTTGAAGCAGGAAATATGTACAGCGATTCTTGCGGAACTTAATTCCGAGAACGGACTTAAGTCCTATGACAGGCTTGTAAGTGTCTACAACAACGTCCTGGTTCTTACGGCAATTAATTCGGCTTCCGCGGCAGGAAGCACAGCTGCCCTTGACAGTGCAATCGTAAAATATGCAGAGGCAATAGGTATAGATGCTGATGAATATGCTGAGTTTGACTCCGACGCCTTTAACCGTGGTCTCATAGGCACAGTCTATGAAAGTATAGAAAAGTTTAAAGAGGCATATGATGCCCGACTTGAAGCTATGGACGGCGAAGATACCGGCTCCGATGATGCCACTACCCCATCCAAACCCAAGCGCACGGGCGGTGGCGGTGTAAGCATGCCGGCAAGCCCTGTGGTGAATACTGCTGCGGGATTCGGCGATATTGCTCATGTACAATGGGCAAAGGAAGCTATTGATTACCTTGCTTCCAATGGAATAGTAAACGGATATTCCGACAGGATTTTTGCTCCCGACGACAACGTAACCCGTGAGCAGTTTATAAAGATGCTTGTCGAAGCCTTTGAACTTAAAGCTGCAACTGCATCATGCGAATTTGATGATGTTGATAAGTCGCAGTGGTACTACACATACATAGCTTCGGCATATGACAGCAAGATTGTCACGGGTATAAGCGACACGGAATTTGGCATTGGCACACCAATCAGCCGTCAGGATATGGCTGTCATGGCATATCGCTGTGCGAAGGCATGTGGTATGAGTCTTGGCATGGGTGAGCTTGCGTTTGACGATAAATCTGATATATATCCCTATGCAGAAGATGCTGCCGGTGCACTTAGCATGGCGGGGATAATAAACGGATTTGAGGATGGTACCTTCCGTCCACAGGGTCTCTGTACCAGAGCTCAGGCGGCAAAGGTTATATATGAATTATTGCAGAAAATGTAATGCATTTTCCCTGAGAAAGGACGGATACATATATGAAAAAATTCACAAGTATACTTACAGCACTGATAATGATGCTATCGCTGTGCCTGGGTAGTGTTGCATACGCCGAGGACAGTGATGTCAAAGTCTATGAGCCTTCCCCGGAATTTGACATGATGCTTAAGCTGGGCGTATTTGATGCCGATGCATCCGCAGATAAGCCGGTTACAAGAGGTGCTATTCTGGTTCCGGTGCTGAGACTCGCCGGCTTGGGTGAACCAAGCGCAATCGGAGACACAGGCTTTGCAGATGTACCTCAGAACCATAAATATGCCCCTTATGTGTATGCTGCGGAAAATGCAGGCTTTATCAACGGCAACGGCATGGGAAGCTATCATCCGGACGACAATGCAGACTTTAACGCTGCAGTAAAACTTATGGTTTCCGTAATAGGCTTTGCCTCCATGGCAGAGGCAAAGGGCGGCTATCCCACCGGTTATATGTCGGTTGCTAATTCCAAAAAGATGCTTCTCGGCATCACTGCCGATGATATGCAGAGCCTAACCTATGATGTGTTTGCAAGGCTCATTGCAAATTCTCTTGAGGTGTACACTGCAGAAAGCACCTATGTGGAAAACGGTGAGGTCTACAATGTGGAGGGCGATGATATGCTCCTTCACAGATTGGGTCTTGAAAAGATAGAGGGCATAGTTACTCAGAATGAGTACACAAGTCTTACAGCCCCCACCGGCTACGACGAAGCATATGCAGTTGTAGGCGGTGTTGCGGTTAATCCTGAAGGAAGTGACCTTGGAAAATATCTCGGATATAATGTAGCTGCATATGTTGATGAAGAAGGTACAGGCAGGAATAAAAATGTAAAATATGTATATCCGGAATATAATGATGTACTTACCGTTGCTGCTGAGGATATAATAGATATATCCGTGGACAAAGCGACCTTTGAATATGAAACCACCAACAAAATTAAAACAGAAAAGCTTGAAAAGTATTTTACTTTCATATACAATGGACTTGCGTGCAGTGAATATAACGATAAGCTTCTTAATTCCGGCTACGGAAATACTGCCTTTATAGATAACGACGATGACGGAACCTATGATGTAGTGTCCGTGGAGGCATACTATGATGTGGTTGTACACGAGGTTACAGGCGGTGTAATATCCAATAAGCTTGGCTCCGGAATTGACCTTAATGACAATTCAATCACATACACCATCTCAAAGAACGGTTCACAAATCGCTGCAGAGGGCCTCATAGAGTGGGATTCCATTCTTGTGGTTGACAGTAATTATAACCTTGAATATCCCAACTCTCAAAGAGTCCTTGCTATGTACGTGAGCGATAACCGTGCCATGGGCAAGGTAAGCGAGAAGTATGAGGAAAACGGACGCACCTATCTTACAATAGAAGGAAGCGAATTTGAAATATCCAAGAGTCTGCTTGAGTCTAAGAGCCTGGCGGCAAATGTGCCGGACCTTGGCTCCGAGGGAACCTTTGTGATAAATACAGCAGGCAAGATAGTGTCATTCTCGGTATCGTCGCTGCAGAGGGCTACCGCCCAGTACGGATATCTCACAGGTGTTGCTTCCGAGGGCAGCCTCTCTAAAAAGACACGGTTTAAGCTCTATACTTTAAATCAGCAATTTGAGATTTTTGATGCAGCGGACAGTGTGACTGTGGACGGAGACAATTACAAGAACGAAGATGCTGCAGGTGCACTCACGGCAGGGGGCTTTGAGCCTCAGCTGGTATGCTACAGATTAAACAGTGACGGCAAGCTATCATATATAGATACCTCAAAAAAGGGTGACAAAGAAAGCGGATATACTCTAAATATAACATATGATGGAAGAAATCAAGGCTTACTCACATACAAGAGCGGATACCAGACCTTTGCAGACAGAGTGCATCTGTCCGGAAACACTCTTATATTCTGTGTTCCCGTTGATGATGCCGATGATGAAAATCTCTACGGTCTGTCCAATCATACAACCTTTAAAAACGACCAAAGATATGAAATACAGGCATATAACACCGACGAAGCTTCCCTTGCCTGCGGAGCACTTGTATATCGCGGAGATGTAAGCCAGCAGATGGAGGAGACAAATCTGTGCATCATCGACAGAATATACAGTGCACTGGATGCAGACGGAAATACGGCTGAGTTTTTAAAAGGCTTTGACGGATACGGAGAAGTACTCTTAAACTCCAAGTCAAATGAATTCACCAAGGCAGGACTGGCAACGGGTGATATTATCAATTATTCCTCAAATGCCAAGAGTGAAATGGTTGACCACGTTCTGGTATATGACTGCTCTGAGGATTACTTTGCCTATGACAGCAATCCATCGGGTGATTTTTCCGCACAATACAGAAAAATGTACGGACTGGTATATTATAAGAACGGCACTAAGTTCAGAATATGCACAGGTGACCCCAACGAAGTCACCGATATATCCTCTCTGGAAATCAAGGACTTTAAGCAGTTCAGAAACGCATACACCTATGATTTGGAGGAGGAGACCGTTACCAAGACAGATACTAACGACCTTGTGGACTGGCTCAGCGTAGGGGATGATTGCACAAGAGTTATTATATCCCAGGGTTACGGTGATAACGCGAGTATAATTTTGTATAAATAGGGGGTAAGCCGAGGATGAAAAAAGAATTGTTTTGGGATTACAGTATGACAGAGCCCTCTCTCACCACCGCAGAGGTAGTGATGCATAAGCCCGTGAAAAGAGAAATCGTAATGCTTCATGATGAGCCCTGGGAGGGCGATTCCTGCGGTTATCATAACATAGTTGCCGAGGATGGGTTTTATCGCATGTACTATCTTGCAAGAAAGTCCGATGGCAAGGTAAAGGGAGGACTCATTATTCCGGGCCTGGCATGCTATGCCGAAAGCAAGGACGGTATCAAGTGGCGCAAGCCCAATCTCGGAATCTACAGCTACAACGGTTTAACGGAGAATAATATAATAATTGACGATAATGATGACCTTCTGGATAATTTCTTTGTATTCAAGGATACCAACCCCTCCACCCCGGACAGCGAACGCTACAAGGGTGTGGCGGTATCTTACTTAGGTTCCAAGAGCGGTGATGATGTGGCACTCTGGTGCCACATCAGCTCTGATGGTATCCATTTTAAGAAGGGCTGGATTATGACAAGAGAGGGTTACTTTGATTCACTCAATACCGTAGTCTGGAGCGAAAGAGATCAGCTGTATTATTGCTTTTTCCGCGGATATCATGAAAATGAGGAAGGCAAGCTGATACGCGACATAAGGGTTATGACCTCGAAGGATTTTAAAATCTGGGAGAATAACTCTGTTCAGTTTAAATATAACACACCTCATGATTTTCAGATGTATACCAATGGTATATTCCAGTATCCCGAGAACAAGGATTACCTGGTGGGTCTTGCTACAAGATACACAGAGCGCACTGAGTGGACAGACAACTACGATGAGCTCTGCGGCAGGGAAAAAAGGAAGAAAATCATAGATATGTGGGAGCCCAGAAGCGGTCTTGCGCTCACCGACTGTATTCTGATAACTTCACGGGACGGCTATAATTGGCATCGCTTTGACGAAGCTTTCATGGTGCCCGGTATTGAGAAGAAGGATAACTGGGTTTACGGAGACTGCTATCCCTGTATAGGAATGATAGAGACCGAATCCGGAGAAGCCGACGCTCCCAATGAAATGTCGCTGTATATGAAGGAAGGACATCATTCATGTAAACCGGCTCCATTGTACAGATATACCATAAGAAAAGACGGATTTGCATCTTTGCATGCAGGCTTTGAGGAAAAGAAAGCAGTTACCAAGCCCTTTGAATACAGTGGAGGAGAGCTTCATATAAACTTCACTGCTTCGCCTGCAGGGCATGTGTATATCAATGTTCTTGATGAGGCGGGCACACCCATAGACGGTTTGTCCTCATGTGAGCTTTTCGGAGATGCACTTGACAGATATGTTAAGTTTGATGATAAGCTGCAAGAGCTTGCAGGCAGTAAGATAAGGCTGGAGTTTATTATGAGTGACGCAGATATATATTCATTTGTTTTTAAACAGAGGTGATAGTTTTATGAATATGCTGGTTGTTGATGATGAAAAAATTATATTAAACGGAATTATAAATCCTGTGAACTGGAAGGACGTTGCACTTGACAAAATCTATTCAGCAACCGGTGCTGATGAAGCTATGGATATAATAAAGCAAAACTCCGTAGATATTGTAATTACCGATATCACTATGCCCGGTAAGACAGGGCTGGAGCTTTGCGAGGAAATCAGCAGGCTTTATCCGGATATTTATCTCATAATTCTGAGCGGATATGATTATTTTGAGTACGCGCAAAAGGCACTCACGATCGGTGTGAGAGAATATTTGCTGAAGCCAGCAACAATTGAAAAAATAGTTGAGGCGGTAAACAGAGCCATACACGTAAAAAACGAGACCATAAGAGAAAAGAAGCGCATCCGCGAGATGGAGGAGTTTTTTACCGGTAAGTTGGATTTGCTGAGAGAAAACTGGATTTTATCATTGTTAAAAAAGGGTGCTCCCGGTACAGAGGAATTAGAACGTAGTATGGAGTTGTATGATATCACACTTCCTACGGAGGGGTTTTCGCTCGCTGTGATTGAAGTGGGGGATTTGTCTCAAAGCACAATGTGGCAGGAGAATGATATTTTTCTGGTTCAGTTCGCACTTTTGAATATCATTACTGAATTACTTCAAAATTATGGTATTGAAAACATAATGGCATGCGATATGTATAATAATATCATAGTGCTGTATTCAAGTGCAAATCACGGTTTAGAGGATGAGTGGCTTGCAGAACTTGAGAACGTCACCGATGATGCACTGGAGATTAACATAAATTATAAAGTTAAAAAACAGTGTTCTTTTGAAAAGCTCAGGTCGGAATGGAGTGATATAATTGACCGTCTGAGGCATGACGGTGAAATAAAAATTGATATCTCTGCGGATAATACACTTCTTAATAATACATGGATGCAGTCACGAAAGCTGGAGGAAGCAATAATTCAGAGTGTATTTGATGGCAAAACCGAGGAAACGGCAGATTACATTGATTCACTTTTTGAGTATTTTGCCAAAATAAATGATTTTATATATCTGAGAAGTGTATGCATGGGTTTGTTTTTCGTGCTGTCACAGAGAGTTCCGGCTGATGATGACGGTATCCTGGCAGACTCGCTTCAAAGACGTGATTTTGTGCTTAAAATGAGAAATGCCGACAGCAGACAAAAGCTAAAAGAATATGTTACACATTTCTTTACGGAAGCCGCACAGATGATTAAAACCGAGAAGGATGAACATTCCCGGGATGTTGTCAAAACGGCAAAGAAGTATATAACTGCCAATCTTGATAAGGATATCAGCTTAAAGCAGGTGGCATCTATGGTGTACATGAATTCGAACTATTTCTCTAATTTGTTTAAGCGCAAAACCGGCATAAGCTTTTCTGACTATGTGTCAGAACGCAAAATATCCCGGGCAAAGGAGCTCCTTACGGACAGAGCGGTGCGTATACTTGATATTGCCACTCAGCTTGGGTTTAAGGACCAGCGATATTTCAGCAGTTTTTTTAAAAACCACACAGGTCTTACTCCTACACAATACAGGGAGGAGAATATAAACAATGGGTAATCTTACAAGAAACATGAGCATACGAAATAAAATTCTTGCCGCAGTACTGGCTATTGTTATACTATGCACATCGGTACTGGGGGTGGTTTTTTATCGACATGTTTCGGATATACTCATCAAAAACACCCTTGTGCAGAGCGAGCAGACCTTAAGTCAGACATTGGATTACCTTGACTACAGACTGCGAAACATAATGCTCCAGTTTAACTATCTTGAAATAAACGAGGAGATACTTGCAATAGCTCAGAAGCAGTCTCCGACTATTGAGGAACGCCGCAGGGTTGCCAAAATCTTTGAGGAAAACCGCGGTCAGAACCAGGATATGGTAGACAGTGTGTTTATGTGCGGCAAATACGGATATATGTACTATGAATATATCAAGATACTTCTTCCGGACTTAATTCCCGGAGAAACGGACTGGTACAGGCTGGCATATGATAATCCCGGCAGGGTAGTGTGGCAGAGCGATCCCCAAAGCGATGTGTTTGTAAACAGCAGCGGAGTAAAGAAGCTGCGCATAATTAAGGCTCTCAGAAACAGCTTTGACGAGATTGTGGGAGTGCTTGTGTTTGAGCTTAAAGAGCCTGCCGTGCGTTCGTTGCTTAAGAACGTGGAGCTCCCTGACAGCGGAAGGATTTATCTGATAGATGGAGAAGGCGGTATCATAAGCTCCTTGAACGGAACCAACAGTGACCGTAAGCTGCTTAAGCGCATACACGAGGGCTCGGATTACGGCGACGTGGTAACCGATGACCTGGTTACTTCCTACACCACAATCAAGATGAATGACTGGAAGATAATCTATGCAGTGGAGAAATCTTCACTTACAGATCAGATACAAAATGTGCGTATATTTATTATCTACGGTGTCATTCTTTGTCTTTTCATTGTGTCGGTGCTGGCAAAGCTTATTCTCACGGGTGTCACCCGACCCATAAATAAACTGTCCGATATGATTAAGCACTTTGAAAAGGGCGATTTCAGCGTAAGGTTCAATTCCCGGTACAATGATGAAATAGGCAGACTTGGGGATACCTTTGACAACATGTGCGAAAATATTACAAGCCTTATTGACCAGCTGACACAGGAAAGAAATTTAAAGAAGGAAGCAGAGCTCAGGGTACTTCAGGAGCAGATTAAATCACACTTCCTGTTCAATACCCTTGATTCCATATACTGGATGTCAAAATCCGGTGACAAGGAAAAAACATCAAACATGATAGCTTCACTTGCTTCAATGTTTCGGCTGTCACTTAACGGTGGTCATGAGATTACCACGGTTCGCCGTGAAATAGAGCATGTGAGTAGTTATATCTATATAGAAAAAATCCGAAAGGGCGAGGATTACGTATTTGATATTAATGTGGATGAAAGCATTATGGATTATAACATACCCAAGATTATCCTGCAGCCCCTTGTGGAAAACGGAATTACCCATGGTCTTTATATCAAAAAATGCGGTGTCATAAGTGTACGCGGATACCAAGAAGGCGATAATCTTGTATTTGAGGTGGAGGATGACGGCGGCAACATGGATACTGAAGCCATTGAAAGCTATATCGAACGGGAGGACTTTTATGCCGGCGGAACCAAGGGATATGCCCTTGCAAATCTAAAAAAGCGCCTGGAGCTGGTTTATCACACCAAGGATAATTTGAGCTTTAGATGTGTTCCCGGTAAATCCTCCTTGGTAATAATCAGAGTTCCCAAAAATCTAACGAAGCAAAAGGAGAATGATAATGAAAAAATTTAAAGTAAGACAGTCTGTCCCTGTAGAACAAATCGGGGAATACATGAATGAGTGGCAGTGCAAAAAACCGAATTGTGTGAAGGTGGATGTAATCGGTAAATCAGGCATTTATGATATATACCGTGCAGTATTTACTGATACCGATGTACCGGACGAGAACAAGCAGAATGTACTTGTCATAGCCCAGCATTCCGGTATGGAAATAACAGGCATGACTACTGCCATGAGCCTTGGTAATTTTCTGGCATCGGACAACAAAGAGGCAGAAGAGTTTTTGAAAAAGCTCAAAATAGTGCTGGTGCCTTGCCCTAATCCTTATTCATATTCCAAGCAGTCTCCGGAATTTCAGTTCCGTAATGAAGCGGGGATTGATGAATACACCGCATTTGGCTACGAGGGCGCAAGGATGGACGGCAAAGCTCCTGCTGCGGAGGCTATACAAAAGCTGATAGATGAATACAATCCGGAGCTGCTTCTGGATTTGCACGGTATATGGGGGGAAAATCAGCTTGTAATAGAATCCTGCGGAAATTCGGCATTTGCACACAATAAATTTTATAATACAGCGTTGGAAAGAAGACTCCTCAGTGCAGGGGACAAATATGGTATAGGACAGTATGATAATGATTTCAGACAGGAGCTCAGGCAAACTGACAGGGGCTGTACAGATGAAGAAATAAATGCACGGTTTATGCCTTCTGCAAAGGGTGCCGTAGCACCGGTGTATTCTTATGTGAAGTATCACACCATAGCCGCCTCCTATGAGATAGCCTGGGAGCAGTCCGGACTTGAAAAGGTGCTTGAGGCGCTAAGGGCAGGCTGTGAGGTAAATGACTATGAATACTACAGCGGCTACCCCACAAGGACAGTGATAAGCTACGGACATAACTTCGTACGGGCATGGGGTGATACCGCAGAGAAAAGACGAAAGAGCCGTATAGAGCTTTGGGAGAAAAGAAACAAAATCCTGGTTGGGATATCTCATCCCGAGTATCCCGGACTTTCAGCAGTGATAGTATCCACCTCTCCCAAATTATCGGATAAGCATATTGGCAATTATTACAGACCCATGCGTGAGGTCTGCGAAAATATGAAGTCACAGCCCGGTGTGAATGCCGATTCTATGATGGAATTGTTCGATGATTTCTATGAAACCTTTGCTATGGCATCGCTTGAGCTTGGCAAGCAAACGGAAATTGTAAACGGAATGACTGTGAGAATAGGTATTCCATTTAAGGATGCCAAGGTCAGGAAGGTGCTCTACAACGGTATTGAATGGAGCCCGGGTGAGCTTGAGGGCTACACCGTGACCAAGTCCGGCAGCTGGGTGTTTGTTGACGTAAATGTACCGCCCGATAAGGTGGTACCGTTTGCCATAGCGATGGTCAAATACGACTGCACAACGCCAAAATGCGGAATTATAGAATTTTAATAATAAAGGGAGGTAGTAAAATGTTTAGAAAGCTTACGGCAATTTTATTGACAGCGGTGATGCTTGCTTCAATGGTTGTCCCCGGTGCATTTGCACAAGACAGCGGCAATGCGTCCGGTAATGAGATTGTGATTTTTGAGGATGATTTTGAAAAAGGAAATATGTTTTTTCATATTCTTCCGGACTGGGTGTATGCTAACGGTCAGTTAACATCACCGTTAAGCGTGGGAGCTAATACATATTTTTCTCAGAAGGACAGTGTTAAATATCGGGATTATACCGTAGAATATGTGTTCAGTGTTGATGCATGGAATCCCGAGGTGAGCTCTGCCTGGACCGGTATCATAATAAGAGAAGATGTGTGCTTTTATTTTAAAAACAATGAAGTAAGATACTGGGATATGGCAGAGGGCAAGGATGAGTTTATGGGCAATATGCCTATTGAACTCGGTACGGATTACCGTGTCAGAGTTACAGCTCAGGACAAATATATACAGGTATTTGCCAAGAAGGAGGGTGCTTCATATTATACCGATTGCGGCACATTTGTTGATATGACACCGAATAAAGGACATGTATATTTCCGCTCCATAGCTTCCACAACCAATATCAAGGAAGTCAAGCTGTCCGTACCTTCAAATAGTGATATGTGCTTTACCAAATACGGTCTGGCGGAAATCGGCGAAAATGAGATTATGTTCAAAAACACTCTAAATAAGCCCGTTACCTTCAAGACAAGTGATGAGAGCATTGCCGAAATCACAGCTGACGGCAAGCTGAATGTAAAGAAAAAAGGTGTATTTACTGTAACCGCTTACGATGCTGAGGGCAGAGAGCTTGATAAAGCGGCTTATTCGGGCTGTGTATATGTAGATGCCATTGACTTTGCAATGGGGGCAAGGGATATGTATGTAGGCGACACCATGGACGTGAGAGCCTATTATTCACCCACAAGTGCAGATGTAAAGGCTACAATTTGGGCAAGCAGTGACCCGAGTGTTGTGGAAATAGTGGGCAAGGGCGAAAGAATAGGCGTCCGTGCGTTAAAACCCGGCACTTCTGTAATTACTGCGAAGCTTGCCTATGGCGGAAGCATAAGAGATACAGCATGGCTTACTCTTACGGTCAAGGAAAATCCCGACCCCGGTACGGGTATCGCCACATTTGCCGCAACGGGAGTAAATCATGAAATTCCGCCATACTTCTTTGGAATTGCTCAGGGCGACCGTTGCGCATTAAACAGCGGAGAAGCCTATGCCAGACCTGAGATGATTGAGGTTGTAAAAGATGCAGGTTACAATATCACCCGTGTACCCGGCGGCGGTTTATCCTGCTATTTTGACTGGCGTACGGGCAAGGTGTCCACTGCATCATACAACGGAGAATTCCAGGGCTTCACCATGGAGGATATATACGAGCTTGCAAACGAATGTGATATTCCTGCGGTGTATTGCTTAAATACCAGCAGTTACTATAATTCCCCCGAGGATATAGTGGAATGCATTACCGAAATTAAAAATAATACAAATCAGCCGGTGTTTGTTGAGCTTATAAACGAAGCCTATGCAGCGTCATCAATATGGCCGGAGGCATGGCAGACCGTTGACGGCTTTTGCGCCGAGATGGATAAGTACTATAAGGCAATAAAGGAAGCACATCCCGATGTAGTAGTGGCAACGGTAGGACTCAGTAAGGATATGGAAAAGAGGATTCTGGCAGACCCCAACAACACCGCTTTTGAAAATACAGAGGACTGGGAATACACCACCCCGGGACGTGTACGTTACTGGAACAGAAAGCTGGCAGCGGGTGGTGCCTACGATACCGTAGCAATACATCCCTACACACATCAGACACAGATAACCTGCACCACTCAGGATGAATATATGAAAAATCACTTCGCATTCAATCAGGATATATATCTTAACCTTCTTCTGTCCTACAGAGAATTCGGAAATAAGCCCCTGTGGCTTACCGAGTGGGGAGATATCGAAGAGGAAAGAATGGCGGTAAAGGATATGGCCGTATCCACAAGAATGCAGACTTCATGGGATTTGGGAACAGCCATAAGCGATGGCGAGAGACTCATGCAGATGCTCAAAACCGGCGTGGTGGAAATAACAAATTACTGGGATATTACCGGTTCCTCGGAATTCGGTATATCGCCCTATTGGTCCGATAACAAGCTTAATGACTATGTGACAAAGCTGACACGTTTTTATGTGTTTAAGGAGCTTGGTAAGATTTTTAACAGCAATACTCATTATCATGATATCACAGGTGTTGACGTGGGCTATGAAATCATGGATTGGCCATGGAGCAACAACGGCTCCTATGTGGTTAATCTGCCTGACGTAAGTGCTCATGCTCTGGGTACTGCGGATTCCATAAACAATGTTGTATTTGTAAATCATACCGATAAGGAAATGACCGTGTCCGTGGATGGCTTGCAGCTTAGCAGACAGGTATCCTGGGGCGATGCGGAAAACAACTTCCCCGATTACATGGTAAAGCCCTCGAGAAGCGGCTACTCAGCATTGACAGAAAATATAGTCATGCCCACTACATATGAGGAAGACTATGCGGATACGATTACCATTCCCGGTTTTAGTCTTGTGATAGCGGGAGCACAGGGTACAGCAGTACTCAAAACAGATACCGTAGCAGGAAAGATATCAAAGATTAACGAGTATGAGCTCAATCATACTGTAGTTTTATCTCCCGGCAAAAACACCGCCTATGTTAATAACGTAAAGGCTGTGGTTGATGAAAATGTAAATGTAGTTCCCGTGGTTAAAAACGGCAGAACTCTTCTGCCGTTGAGATTTGTTTCCGAGAGCATGGGTGCACAAGTTGATTATGTGCATGAAACTGGTAAGATTACTGTTACATTGGATGATATGACCGCTGAGTTTGAACTTGGAAACACAGTGTATTTCGTAAACGGTGAAAAGTTTATTCTTGATGTTCCTGCAGAAACAGAGAATTCAAGAACATTGATACCGCTGAGAGCACTGGCAGAAGCACTTGGCAAGACTGTTTATTGGGATGACAGAGGTTTGATTGTTGTGAGCAATGTGTCAACCTCCTTCCATGAGCCGTATAATGAGCTTGACCCGGGTGTATTTACGGAAATAATTGCACTTTTTGACGGAGAGCAGTAGAATTACTTCCCCATTTTCCTATATTCTCTCGGCATAACGGAATATTTGTTATTTAGCAGTTGGAAACAGAAGTCCTTATTACCATAATAAACTCCCGTGCTATGTAAGTACAACATAGCACGGGAGTTGGTGCATTTAGATAATATTTTTAACCTTTATATGCATAAAATGCTTTATATGCCATGTATGCGCTGTATATATCGGCTTTGCTTGCGATTTCAAAGGGTGCGTGCATAGAGAGCAGTCCTACCCCTACGTCGATAGTATCTACATCCAGATTAGCTATATATTGTGCTACTGTGCCTCCGCCGCCCAAATCTACTCTGCCAAGCTCACACATCTGCCAGTCGATATTATTTTCGTCCAGTATTTTTCTTATCAATCCTACGAATTCTGCATTGGCATCAGAGGTAGAGGATTTGCCTCTGGCTCCCGTATACTTGCATATAGATATTCCCTGACCGAAATATGAGCTGTTCATAGGCTCATTTACGGATTTGTAATTGGGGTCAACAGCTGCAGATACGTCCGACGACAGACACATGGATGCAGACAGTGTTCTTCTGAGATACAGGTCATTGTACTCATCCTTTATCTTGTAAATAAGCTCAGCAAGGAAGTTTTCAAAAAATCTTGACTTCATGCCGGTATTGCCCATGCTGCCGATTTCTTCTTTGTCTGCAAGGAAGCATACCGCAGTGCGTTTGGGTAAATCAGTCTCAAGGATTGCCTTAAGAGCTGTATATGCACACACTCTGTCGTCCTGACCGTAGGAGCCTACCATAGAGCGGTCGATACCTACGGAAGCGGCTTTAAACTGAGGTACAATTTCAAGTTCTGCACTTGCAAAATCCTCTTCTGATATATCATATTTTTCTTTTAATATATCCAGTATTGTCTGCTTGTATTTATCTTTTTCGCAGTCGGTGGGTATTGAACCTATGAGCACGTTCAAATCCTCTCCGGTAAATGCTTCGTTCATCTTTTTGACCATTTGTTCCTGAGCCAGGTGAGGCAGGAGGTCTGTTACGGTAAACACAGGGTCTTGCGGATTTTCTCCGATATTTACCTCTACACATGTGCCGTCAGTTTTTATAACCACGCCTATTAATGACAGCGGAATTGCTGTCCATTGATATTTCTTTATACCACCGTAGTAATGGGTTTTAAATAATGTCATATTGGAGTCTTCATACAGCGGTGAGGGCTTTAAATCCAGCCTGGGGCTGTCTATATGGGCCGCTACTATCGCTGTACCGCAGGTTATATCATCACTTCCTATAACTGCAAGCACTATATTTTTGCCCCTGTTTTTAAAGTAGACCTTGTCGCCGGGATTTAGCTCTGTGAATTTCTCAAAGGGTTTAAATCCTGCCTCCAGTGCAAGGGTCTCAGCACTTTTCACTGCAAGACGCTCTGTCTTGGAAGCATTAAGATAATCAATATATTTGTCGCAGAAGCTCATGGCATCTGCATGATTAAGCTTTGTCCACAAATTCGTTTTTTCCATAATAGATACCTCCGTAATTTATATATCTATATTGTAATACAAAAATTAACAAATTACAAGTCGAAAAATAGAAAAACTATATCTCGTTACATAAAAATACATCAGCAAATTACCTTTGAATAAATGATAATATTTCATAATTTTTTCAAAAGGTGAGTATCCGGTTGACAATATACGACAATAGTGATATATTAGACAGTATGGGAGGTGGTTTCCATGAACACTCTGAGATTTTCTGCGGCGGTTTCCGTAGATAAAGGACACGTCAGAGCCAATAATGAAGACAATATATATTTTAACGGTGTATACTTAAATTCCGAGACCAGAGACGGCGGTATTACCCTGCGTGATGAGCCGGAGGGCTGCTTGTTTGTATATGCAGTATTTGATGGTATGGGCGGAGAGGCATACGGTGAGGAGGCATCACTTATAGCGGCATCTGTTACTCATGAGCTGCACCAAAGATGCGTTTCTTTTGAGAATGTAGATACAGACAGATTTATAGGTAACGTAGTAGAGGTTGCCAACGAACGTATCTGTGCACGTATGCAGGAGCTTGGCTCCGGCCGCATGGGGGCTACCATGGCGCTTATAGTTGTGTTCAACAACACCATGAGGGTGTACAACGTAGGCGACAGCCGAGTTTATCTGCACAGAAACGGCACATTAAGTCAGATTAGCGTAGATGACAGCTTTGCACAAAGGCTTTACAGGATGGGTATGATAACTCGTGAAGAAGCTGAAAATCATAAAGACAGAAATAAACTCATACAGCATTTGGGCATTGATAAGAAAGAGATGATCATACAGCCGCATAAGTCCAACAACATACCCTTAAGACCGGGAGACAAAATCCTGATCTGCAGTGACGGACTTACGGACATGGTTACTGCACCGGCGATAAACACTCACCTTATGAGTGCTAAACCTCCGGAGGAAATTTGTGAAGAATTGGTTTGTGATGCCCTCGCCAACGGCGGCAAGGATAATGTCTCCGTTATCGTGGTAGATGTGGCTGTAAATCCGGACAGAGCCAAAAGCAACCAGGAAGTGCTCCGGGTAGTATTCCTTGTAATCATAGCTTTGATTGTCTTGGCAATAGGTACAGCGGTGGGATTTCTGACGGCTGATATATTGCTCGCCGACGGCGGATTGATGTCAGATGCATTGTGCGGACTGATACAAAATAAATCGTGTATTGGAGAAATAATTAAATGGATATAAATTACTATAAACAATACGAACCCATAGATGGTAAATGGTACATAACCAAGCAGTTGGGCAGCGGTGCCTTCGGCTCTGTGTTTGAGGTGGAGAGACATGACTTTTCTACAGTTAAATCTGCTATGAAAATCATAACCATACCGTCATCCGAAGCGGAAATAGAAAATTTCCGTAAAGAAAACTATATGATGTCCGAGGATGACGTAGAGAAGGTATTTTACTCAACTGTACAGGAATACATCAGAGAATTTCAGCTTATGTCCATGCTCAAGGGCAACAGCAATATAGTGAGCTACGAGGATCACGATGTAAAAAAGCGTGCAGACTATCCCGGATGGGATATATTCATCCGCATGGAGCTGCTCACGCCTATGAACGAATTTTTCAAAACCCATAACACACGTGAGAATGTGATTAAACTGGGCATCGATATATGCAAGGCTCTGGAGGTCTGCAAAAAATATAATATAATACACAGAGATATTAAGCCCACCAATATATTCGTTTCGGAGACAGGCGATTTTAAACTCGGTGATTTTGGTGTGGCACGTATACTGGAAAAGACCGGAAGTAATTTGTCTAAGAAGGGTACCTACACCTATATGGCACCTGAAATTTTCAAAGGGGAAAACTACACCGCAGTTGCAGATATATATTCACTGGGTATAGTGATGTATAAGCTTCTTAATAATAACTTAGAGCCTTTCCGTACGGGCTTGACATTCGGTGACGGAGAGAAAGCTCTGGAGACCAGAATGAGGGGCACACGTATTCCTGCACCGGCAAATGCCGATGCGCGTTTGTCGGAAATTATACTCAAGGCTTGTGAGTTTATCCCCGAAAACAGATACCGGACACCGGAACAGATGCGAAAACGTCTTGAGGACCTTTTGGAGGGTAAATTCACCACGGAGTCATACGCTCCCAGACCCAACCCTGCACCCCATCCTGTGATGCGTACTGCGCCTGCCACACCTGCAGCCCGGACATATAATCCTCCAATGACGCCTTACCGCAGCGAACCTACATTCGTACCCCAACCTAAAAAGAAAATCAAGAAGACACCTATAATAGCTGCAGTTATCCTGGCGGTATTGTTGTGTGTAGGCGGTACGGTATTCGGAGTTAACTACCATTATAATGATATATACGTAAGAGCAGATCGGAAGCTCCGCGACGATAAATACGATTCTGCCAAGAAGCTTTTTCAGCAGATAGAGTGGTATAAAGATTCCGCAGAGATGGTCATGAAATGTGATTATCAAAATGCCGATGCGCTGCTTGAGGACGGTAATTATGATAAAGCGCTGAAAATATTTGAAACATTAAAGAAGAAGGGGTATTCCGATTCAGACGATAAGGCAAATGAATGCATGATGCTCAAGGCGCAGTCTCTTTATGATGAGGGTGATGCGGACAAGGCACTTACCATACTGGAAAAGCTCCAAAAAAACGGTTATGAAGATGCCGAAGAGCTTATAGAAGAATGCAGGTATGATTCTGCGATGGAGCTTTACAGAAACGATAAGTTTGACGATGCAAAAAAACTCTTTGAGGACATGGACGATGAGGACATGGTAAAGGAGTGCGACTACGGCAAAGCAATGAAGTATAAGCGAGACGGAGAATACACCAAGGCTTTGCAGCTGTTTAATGAATTGGACGGCTACAACGACAGTAACTCTCAGTTTAATACTACAGAACGGTGGCTGATAATAGAGAATAATTCAGAAGATATTTTTGAGTTTTCCGATTCGTTTACCGGCAGATATTCAAATGATGACGGATTTTACGTGGAATATGATGTAAACGATGACGGCTCTACCCATACCGAATACAATCTTCCCTTTGAAGAAGGAAAGTATTTTAAGCTGGAAGATGGTATTCACTATCACGGCAGTGATGTGGGCGGTTGGGAAAAGCAGTGGATATATGAAGTTGTATCCTCAAAAAAACTTGCCGCATATGACTATATAGACGGTGAAGTATATATACTTGAGCTTGAATAAACTACAGAGGCAGTAAAAAAAGTCACGACTTTTTTACTGCCTCTGTTTAAGTAATATTTATTCTCTTTCATCAATCGGTATATATTCTCTGGAATTTCTGCACAGACTCTTGTATGCAGGACGGATAATCCTGCCGCCGGAGATTATTTCCTCCATTCTGTGAGCACACCAGCCTGCGGTTCTGGAAATCGCAAAGAGAGGTGTGTACATTTCCGGTGGGATTTTGAGCATCTTATATACAAATCCCGAGTAGAAATCCACGTTTGCGCAAATTACCTTTGACTGATTCTTCACATCCTTAAATACCTGGGGACCAAGCTCTTCTATAAGGTTGTAGAGGTTGAATTCCTCCTGATATCCGAGCCTGTCTGCGAGCTTCTTTGCGTTTTCTTTGAGGATGATTGCTCTGGGGTCGGACAGAGTGTATACAGCGTGACCCATGCCATATATAAGGCCGCTGTGGTCATTGGCTTCTTTACGGACTATCTTACACAGATAGTTATATACTTCGTCTCTGCTTTCCCAATTTTTCACGTGTTTTTGTATATCGTCCATCATCTTCATTACCTGTGAGTTGGCGCCGCCGTGTCTGGGGCCTTTGAGGGCGCTTATAGCACTGCCTATGGCACTGTATGTATCTGTGCCCGATGATGAAAGCACTCTGCAGGTAAATGTACTGTTGTTACCGCCGCCGTGCTCTGCATGGAGCATGAGGGTGGTATCAAGTATGCGTGCGTCTTCTTCTGTGAATTCTTTGTTTTTGGACAGCATTCTGAGTAAATTTTCTGCTATTGACAGCTCAGCCTTGGGTCTGTGAAGTATAAGGCTCTTGTTGTCAAAGTAGTGCCTTTTGGTGCTGTATGCGTGGGCTGCTATGATGGGCAGCCTTGCCAGAAGCTTGATTGACTGCTTAAGTACGTTTTCAATCGAGCAGTCGTCGGGATTTTTGTCATAGGAGTACAGTGTCAGCACACTTCTGGAGAGCTTGTTCATGATGTCACGGCTGGGGCACTTTAATATCATATCCTCTGTGAAGAATGCAGGCAAATCCCTGCTGTATGCCAGAAACTTGCAGTAATCCTCCAGCTCCTGCCTGGTAGGAAGCTTACCGAACAGCAACAGATATGTAACTTCCTCAAAGCCGAATCTGTTGTCCAGACCAAATGATTTGGTAAGGTCATTTATGTTATAGCCTCTGTATGAAAGCTCACCATGTATGGGTGATTTTTCGCTTTCGCTTACTACGTAGCCATGAACCTCACTTACGTTTGTGAGACCGGCGAGTACACCGGAGCCGTCCATGTTTCTCAAACCCCTCTTAACCTGGTAGGTGAGGTAGTCATCTTTATCTATACGATAGTACTCTACTGCGTCTCCGCAAATATTTGTAAACTTGTTTTTGGTGTTTTTGGTTTCACTCATAATGTGGAGCCTCCTTAGATAGTGATCTTACAATATAATAATTATAACATTTTTATTAAATATTTTCAACCAAAATATTTTTATGTTATAATATTTGATGTTTTTTTATATATTAATATTGAACAATATTAATTTTTTGGATATTATTTACATTCTTAAGAGGTGAATTTTGAAATATATTTTGATTTGGGTTGCAATTTTGTTGCTTTCGGTTATAGCAATACCCCTGTGCTATAATGCTTTGTTTACAGGCAATGGAGATATGGATGACGGCAGCAAAATACACAGCACGATAGATGTGTATTTTGCATCGGAGGATAAGGTAAAAAGCATGGATACAGATGAGTATATATTAGGGGTAATTGCTGCAGAAATGCCCGCTTCGTTTGAGATTGAGGCACTTAAGGCGCAGGCTGTGGCAGCAAGGACGTACACCATAGAGAAGGTGCTCTCCGGCTCGGATAAATCTCATGAAAACGGTGCGGATATCTGTACGGATTATACACATTGTCAGGCATATATAACCATAGATGAAGCTAAAAAGAAATGGGGCAAAAATGCAAGTTCTCTGTTGAAAAAATGCAAAAAAGCCGTAAGCGATACTCAAAATATAGTGGCACTCTACGACAGTGAACCTATAAAGGCGGTATTTCATGCTTATTCTCCGGGACGCACCGAAGATGCCACCGATGTATGGGGCGGCAGCGTGAGTTATCTAAAAAGTGTAGAAAGCCCCGGAGATTTGAAGGTGCCGGATTATGCATCTGAAGTCAGGGTTCCGTTAGACGAGTTTAAAGAAAAGCTCCGCAAAGAGTACAATGTTGATTTCAGCGAAAAAATCCTGGGAAAATCAGCCAAAACTCAGGGCGGTGCTGTTGAGACCATAGAAATCGGCAATCGCAGGCTGAAGGGAACGGATATCAGAAAGCTCTTCAACCTAAAATCTGCCTGCTTTGAAGCAGTACCCTGTGAAGAATATATTTTATTTAAGGTAAGGGGCTACGGTCACGGAGTAGGCATGAGTCAATACGGTGCTAACTATTATGCCAAGGAGGGTTATACCTATGATGAAATTCTTAAAAAATACTACACGGGCATAGAATTGGGATATTTAAGTGATATCAAGGAATAAAAAAGCTTATATATGGAAAAAATCAATCTGAAAGGACGTGGATTGATGAAGAAGCAAATAGTGAAATCTTATAAAACAACCTCCTCCGGCAAGGAAAAGGCTGTATCAGCCGGCTTGGTAGCGGCATGTATAGCAGCTGCATTTATAACCATAACCGCAGTGTCGCTGCTCTCCGATACGGTAATGGAAACTAAGAGGGACAGCATCCCCGATACACCTGTAGCTGCAGCAGATGATAATTTGGATGAGGTGAGCTCCAAGCCCCGGATTGAAGAAAAAATAATAGAGGTCGACCCCCCAACGCAAACATCAGAGCCTGTTGACGAAGTTAATGAAACAACCGAAGAAACAATTGAAGTCTCATCTTCTCCCATAACTTATTCTGCGCCCCTAAGCGGAGGTGTGCTGAAGGAATTCTCAAATCATATACCCCTGTATTCCGAAACGCTGGAGGATTGGCGTGTCCATAACGGTGTTGACATAGCTGCTCCATTAGGCGCAGAGGTGTGTGCAGTAGCAGACGGAGTTATATCCAATACCACCAATGACTTCAGATACGGATTTACTATAACCATAGACCATGAAAACGGTATTAAAAGCACATACTCCAATCTTTCCGGTACGGATATGGTGCGTATCGGCAAAAATGTAAAAAAAGGGGAGGTTATTTCCACAGTAGGGGATACAGCTCTTTTTGAAACAGCTGACGATACCCATCTGCATATTGAAATGACATTGGATGATGAGTACGTCAATCCTGCTGATTACTTCGTTATAAAGTAAGATATAAATTGAAATATCGCAGTTAATAAATAAAAAAGCTGATAAAAGTCTACAAACCTTGCATTCTGATCGGATGCAAGGTATTTTTTTGTCCTGTTTTAAGATATGATACATTAATTTGAAGTTCAAATATCTTGGATTTTGATTGTCGAAAAGTTCAAAAATTTGCAAATTTTGTAGAAAAAAGCCAAATGCCGTTTTAATGTGACACAATATATCGTCATTTGACAGTATTAAAAAACTTTGTTGTCAAATTAACCTCCCGCATTTAAAATAAACATAAAGTTTTGAAATATTTTAAATTTTTTTGGGAGGTTATTTTAGATGAAAAAGAAGAAAACCATTCTGATTGTGGATGATAACAGAGAATTTTGCGAAAATATACGTGAATTTTTGTCCGCAAATGAAAACTACGATGTGATAGGTACCGCCTATGACGGCAAGAGCGGTTATGAGATGGTGTTGGAGACCAAACCGGATTTACTCCTTACCGATATTGTGATGCCGGTTATGGACGGGCTTACACTCCTTAGCAGAATTGCCAACAACAATGCTTTGGTAAAGAAGCCCAAGATTATAGTGTTCTCCGCCAGCGGGTACGATTCTATAATTACCAATGCCACAAGGCTGGGGGCGGAGTTTTACTTTATCAAGCCTTTTGATATGCAGGCTCTGTGCGACAGGATAGATGATATATTAAGTGACAAAACCAAGGATACCGGCGCCGCGGGCAGTGCACATTCCAAGGATTTGGAGACCAATATCACAATGTATATTCAGCAATTGGGTGTACCGGCACATATTAAGGGCTATCAATATATAAGAGACGCCATCATGATGGTAATAGAGGATATGGACGCCATAAACTCCATCACTAAGTTTTTGTACCCCACGGTGGCAAAGCACTACAACACCACCTCATCAAGAGTGGAGAGAGCTATACGACACGCTATAGAGGTAGCATGGGACAGAGGAAATCCGGATATACTTAATGAGCTTTTCGGCTATACAATCCTCAGCACCAGAGGTAAGCCCACCAACAGCGAATTCATAGCAATGATTGCAGATAAAATCCGCCTGGAAATGAAGGTAAGCTGATAAAACACACTCCTCCGTAAAATTTTACATAAATTTAAGGTAGAATTGATAGTGAATTTTACATGTTATCATTTATAATTAATATGTAATTTACATTAATTTTACTTACGGAGGAAAGTTATGGATTTTTTTAATGTATTGACCCTGATAGGCGGTCTGGCACTTTTCCTTTACGGTATGGATGTAATGGGCGACAGCTTAAAAAAGCTTGCCGGCGGTAAGCTGGAATCCTTCCTCGCTAAGCTCACATCCAACCGTTTTAAGGGATTTTTGCTGGGATTCTTTGTTACGGCGGTTATCCAGTCATCATCGGCTACTACCGTAATGCTCGTAGGATTTGTTAATTCCGGCATTATGAAGCTCGGGCAGACTATAGGCATCATAATGGGTGCCAATGTAGGTACTACTGTTACTTCATGGCTGCTCAGCCTTTCGGGATTAAGCGGAGATACCTTCTGGATTAAGATATTTAAGCCTGCATCATTTACACCTATCCTTGCTGCGGCAGGTGTCATTATGACTATGGTATCCAAAACCAGTAAGAAGAGGGATATAGGTACTATACTTCTGGGATTTGCAGTGCTTATGTTTGGTATGGAGACTATGAGCGGTTCTATGGACGGCTTAAAGGACAGCCCTGCATTTGCTGAGGTTCTGGTTATGTTTGAAAATCCCATTCTCGGTATACTTACGGGTACACTTCTCACGGCGATTATACAGTCATCGTCTGCATCGGTTGGTATACTGCAGGCACTGGCAATTACGGGTACCATACCCTATTCAATTGCTATTCCGATTATACTGGGTCAGAATATAGGCACAACCATTACTCCTGTGCTCTCATCCATAAGCGGTAACACAGATTCCAAGAGAGTGGCTATAGCCTGCGTGTATATCAAGATGATAGGCGTGGTTATAGTTGCCAGTGTATTCTATATACTTCATGCAGTTATCGATTTTGCCTTTATGGATAACTATGTATCGGCATTTAATATAGCAGTGTTTCATACACTCTTTAATATAATCTCTACTATAATACTTATTCCGTTCTGTACAGCAATTGAAAAGCTGACAGTGAAGTCCATCAAGGGCTCCAAGAGGGAAGAAGGCGATATATTCGGTACTTTGGACGACAGATTCCTGGAGATGCCCGGATTTGCTGTAGAGAAATGTCAGGAATTGGTGTGTGACATGGCTGATATCACCAAGAAGGCTATACTGGATGCCACCTCCATGATAAACTCCTTTGACCAGAAGAAGGTCAAGTCCATAGTAGACAGCGAAGCCCTGGTAGATAAATATGAAGATAAGCTCAGCACATATCTGGTAAAGCTATCTGCAAGAAGCCTTACAGATAAGGATTCCAAAGCTGTGACAGAGCTTTTGCATGTAATCGGCGATGTGGAGCGTATGAGCGACCACTCGGTAAACCTCCTGGAGGTAGCTCAGGAAATGCACGAAAAGCAGATAGAGTTTTCTAAGGATGCCAAGCATGATTTGGGTATAATCATAAACGCAGTGTGCGATATATTAAAGCTCACTACCGATTCACTTACAAGCGAAGACCTGGAGAGTGCCAAGCTGGTAGAGCCTTTGGAGCAGGTTATAGACAGACTGAAGCATAAGATTAAGGCGAGCCACATACAGAGACTCAAAGAGGGTCACTGCACCGTGGAGTATGGTTTCATACTGTCGGATATACTCACTAACTGTGAGAGAATAGCAGACCACTGCTCAAATATAGCGGTGTGTATGTTGGAAATTGCCCACGGCAGCTTTGAAACTCATGAATACTTAAGTCACGTAAAGGTAGACGGCGAAAATGACTTTGCCGCTAAGTATGCAGAGTATAAAGCGAAGTATTCTATATAAAATTTCATAATATGTATCACACGTAGGGAATGACCTATGTGTCATTCCGCAGACGGTATCCCCTCGGAGCGACACGCAGGTCATTCTCTTTATTAATGTGTGCGCGAATTGTGAGGTAGCTGAGGATATTTTGCTCTATATCAGTAAGTTAAATTTCTATTTATCACCACACAGTCAATTTATCACCGTTTCTGCATACAATAATAATATCAATAATTAGGGGAGAATCGTGTGAAAAATGGATTTTGTATAATACTTACTTTTATTTTGTGCACAGTATCTTTAAACTGTCATGCTCTGGAGACCAGTGCCAAAGCGGCTATAGTCATTGAAGCGGAGCAAGGCTCGGTAATATACGAAAAAAATTCATCACAAAGGCTTACCATGGCAAGCACCACCAAGATAATGACCGCAATATGCGCCATAGAGGAGGGTAATCCGGAGCAAAAAGTTAAAATAGCCCCTGAAGCAGTTGGCGTGGAGGGGTCGTCAATTTATCTGAAACACGGTGAAGAGCTCACCCTCAAAGAGCTGGTATACGGACTTATGCTAAATTCCGGAAATGATGCCGCTGTAGCAATAGCCTGCGCAGTATCCGGCGATGTAAAAAGCTTTGCACAGCTGATGAATAAAAAGGCAAAAGAGATAGGCGTGAAAAATACTCAGTTCAAAAACCCCAACGGTCTTGATGAGGAGGGTCACTATACCACTGCAGCAGACCTGGCTGCCATCACAGCCTACGGGCTGAAAAATGATGATTTCAGAAAGATAGTATCTACATATCAGACCACAATTACAGGCAATGAAGAGGCTCCCAAGCGCTTCCTTACCAATCACAATAAGCTATTGAAACGCTATGAGGGCTGCATAGGTGTCAAGACCGGATTTACCAAGAAATCCGGCAGGTGCCTGGTATCTGCAGCAGAGAGAGACGGAGTGACATTGGTAGCTGTTACTCTAAGTGCTCCGGATGATTGGACCGATCACACCAATATGCTCAATTACGGCTTTGAACGTGTACATAGCAAAACAATGGCTGAAAAAGGAGAGCCACTGACAGAGCTCATAGTAAAAAACGGAGTTAAAGACAGTGTAGATATATTATGTGAAAGTGATTTTAGCGTAGCGGCAGTGGACGGTAAAAGATATGTTACCCGGTTCAAATCCCCCGGCAGTGTGGATGCTCCTGTAGAAAAGGGCGAAACAGTGGGGATAGTAGAGATGTATATGGATGACAAATTAATAGGAACCGTACCCGCCGTGACGGCAGACTCGGTTCCCATAGATGATACACGCAGTATCGGATTAAGTGTCATGCATCTTCTGCATGAATTTACTGATTTTGATAAACCGCTTCACATCGATAGATAGGTTGACCCAAATTAGTGAAGTTAGTTTCGTATTCGGTCATTACATTGCCCTCGAATTTGCTGTTGTGCAGGTCGAGGGTGATGTTTTTTAGTCTCAGCCCGTAATCGGAAAAAGAATTAAGTGAAAACTCAAAGAGCATCTGATTGTCCGTTTTGAAATGTATGGCTCCGCCCTTGACAAGCAGCTTTTCATACATAGCAAGGAAATTGCCGTGAGTCAGTCTGCGTTTTGAGTAGCCGCTTTTCTTCCAGGGGTCGCAGAAGTTAATGTATATAACATCGCACCTTGTGTTTGTGTCAAAGTCCGAAAACATATTTGCATCGCCGTTTACAAATCTTACATTGCTAAGCCCGGCAGCCTTTACTTTTTCAAGTGCCAGCACCAGCACATCGGAGCACTTTTCCACCGCCAGGAAATTAATATCCGGGTGGAGCATTGCCATCTCTGTGACGAACTTACCCTTGCCGCAGCCTATCTCCATGTGCAGAGGTTTATCATCGTCAAATATCGCCTTAAGGTCATTTCTGTAGTCCGAAATGCTTTTTATCAGGAGCTCGGAGCATGCTTCCATGCGTTCTTCTCTGTGCTTTTTTCTTCTCATTCTCATAAGTATTAACGTTCCCTTCAATATTTAAGTCATATAAATAATAACATTTTCGTGAAATAATTTCAAGTCCTAAGTGTTTTGGTATTGAAAAAATTTGAAATTTATCGTATAATAATATCTTGAAACGGGGTGAATTGATGGAAGAAATGAGACTGCAAAAATATCTGGCACTGTGCTCGGTAGCGTCCAGGCGTGCCTCTGAGGGAATTATAGCACAGGGCAGGGTAAGTGTGAACGGTTCTGTGGTAACAGAGCCGGGAACCAAGGTATCAGACGGGGATGTAGTATATGTAGACGGCAGACGTGTAACTCCCGGAGGTAAAAAGATATATATTATGCTAAATAAGCCCACAGGCTGTGTTACCACAGTCAGTGATGAACGCGGCAGAAATACCGTGATGGACTATGTGACGGATATTTCCGAGAGGATATATCCTGTGGGCAGACTGGACTACAATACAGAGGGGCTTCTCATAATGTCAAACGACGGAGACTTTACTTATGCACTTACACATCCCAAGCATGAGAAGGAAAAGGTATATGAAGCTTTGGTATCCGGTATAATGCTCCATGGCGCCGTAGATAAATTGGAACGGGGAGTATATATAGACGGCAAAAAGACCTCTCCGGCAAAGGTCGAGGTGCTGGAACACAGGCGTAATTCCTCTGTGGTAAAAATTATAATTCACGAGGGCAGGAACCGTCAGATAAGGAAGATGTGTGAAGCAGTGGGGCACAATGTGCTCGCTTTGAAACGCACTGCTATAGGTGGCATAGAGCTGGGTAAACTGCCTTTGGGTAAGTGGAGACACTTAAATGATGCAGAGATTAAACGATTGATGAAAGGATGAGCCCATATGCTTACAATTAAGCTTGAGGATAATTGTGCAGACGCACTTGCACAGATGAACATAACACCTCACCCGGGTGCTTCGGTTATGGTAATGCGTGATT
This sequence comes from Clostridia bacterium, assembly GCA_017621495.1. Taxonomy (GTDB): domain Bacteria; phylum Bacillota; class Clostridia; order UMGS1810; family UMGS1810; genus RGIG8748. The sequence continues at coordinate 6,210 of JAGATB010000030.1, read as the reverse complement.
CCGGTCAGGTGATGGGGGTGGGAGTGATGCATCTTTATGATGAATATGCTGTGATAGACTCTATCGAAGTAAAGGATGAATTTAAGGACTTCTCTCTGGAGTATGGATTAGGCAAGGCTATGCTCAATGCCATAGACCTCAAAGGCATACGCTATGCGGTATCTCACTGTGTGGATTTGGAGAAACAGCTTCGTGCACTAAGGTTTAAGGCACCCTCTGAGTGGGATGATGAGCAGATGCCGGATAATGTCGCAAATTGGGAATTGTGCCTTAATTTAGATGGATATTTTACATCGAATTGTTGATTTTTAAAAGAGGAATTAAAGGATTTATGTAGAAATACAGAAATAAGGGAAAAATTGGAGTGTTGTCGGCAGAATTGCCGTCAACACCTTTTCTGACAGTAATTTAATATATATTATCGACCCATGAAAGGAGGAAAAACAATGGATATAGCTTTTGTATGTATCATGGGCATAGGCACTGTGTTTGTAGGACTAATTTGTCTTATACTCCTTACAAGTATTATGAGTAAAGTCTGCAAAATGTTTGCAAAGCCCGAAAAGGAAGCTGCAAAGCCCGCTCCGGCTAAAGCTTCAGCCCAGGCTCCCGCCAATGCAGGTGCGCCTATACAAAACAAACAGGAGATTGTTGCAGGAGTATGTGCAGTAATCGCAGAAGAATTGGGAACAGATGTTTCAAATATCAAGGTTACATCGTTCAAAAGAGTTTAATTATTAAAAAATTTATTTAAGGAGAAATTTATCATGAAAACTTACAAGGTAAACGTAAACGGTACAGAATATGCAATTTCCATAGAGCTTATGAGCGAGCAGGAAGCAGCTGCTGCTAAGAGTGCTCCCGCTGCAGCACCTGCACAGGCTCCCGCAGCTGCAGGCGCAGGCGAAGAAGTAAAGGCTCCCATGCAGGGTACTATCCTTTCTGTTAAGGTTAAAAACGGAGATGCAGTTTCCAAGGGTCAGGTGCTCTTTATCCTCGAAGCTATGAAGATGGAAAACGAAATCATGGCAGCAAATGACGGTGTTATCACTTCCGTATGTGTACAGGAAGGCGCTGCAGTTTCCAACGGTACTGTTCTTTGCACAATTCAGTAATTTAACAATCGGAGGAAAGAAAAATGACTAAGAGAATATTTTCTGCCCTTCTCCTCGTTGTAATGCTCTTTTCTTGCATGACAGCTTTTGCGGCTCTTGATATTAAAGACGCCGAAGATCCTGCACTTTACCTTAAGAGCGTTTCCTATGACGAGGATGAGGAAATACTTGATATAACCATTGCCAACAAAGGCAAATATGCGGTAAATAACATTGCTGTCAACTTCGACACCAAAGCAGAGGTTGAGTTTGAAACATTCATAAGTGCTGCCGCAGCATATCAGAACATTGACCAGAATACCACTGCAAGTCTTATCATTGATGGTGATTTGGAAGCCGGCGGCGAAAAGAACATCAAGCTCCCAGTAAAGATAAAGGACTATGATGCTTCCGAAGCTCCCGTAATTGATGTACAGCTTATGTACATACCCCTCACAGCTGATTTGGACTTAGCGGACAAGACCCTTACACAGGAAGAGCAGATGGCTATGATGATGGGTCAGAGCAGCAGCTATGAAAAGATTTTTGAAGCTACAACTGCTAAGGATATCTTGAATCCTGAGGAGACCTCCAAAACAGATGCTATTATGAACTTCTTAAAGCAGACAGGATTCTATATGACAGCCGATAACTTGGGCTCTATCATAATGATACTCATTGCTTGCGTACTTCTGTACCTGGCTATTGTTAAGCAGTTTGAGCCCCTTTTGCTCCTGCCTATCGCTTTCGGTATGCTTCTTACCAACCTTATGGGCGCGGAAGTATTCCACGAAGAGCTTTTTGCAGACGGACATGTACACTGGGATTTATTCAAGGCTACAAATGCCGTAACTCCCGGTCTTATAGACTATCTGTACTTAGGTGTTAAGCTGGGTATCTACCCCTGCCTTATCTTCGTAGGTGTAGGTGCTATGACAGACTTCGGTCCTCTCATCGCTAACCCCAAGAGCTTGCTTCTCGGTGCAGCTGCTCAGATTGGTATATTCGCTACCTTTATAGGAGCATCTATGATTGGATTTAATCCGCAACAGGCAGGCTCCATCGGTATCATCGGCGGTGCTGACGGCCCCACAGCTATATTCCTTACCAGTAAGCTCGCTCCTGAGCTCTTAGGACCTATTGCTGTAGCGGCTTACTCATACATGGCTCTGGTTCCGGTAATTCAGCCTCCTATAATGAAGCTTCTTACCTCCAAGAAGGAACGTCAGATAACTATGAAGGAGCTCCGCCCTGTATCAAAGACAGAAAAGATTATATTCCCGATTGTGGTTACAATCTTCGTTGCTCTACTTGTACCCTCGGCAGCTCCCCTCGTAGGATGTCTCATGCTTGGTAACCTCTTAAAGGAAAGCGGCGTTTGCGAAAGACTTTCCAAGACGGTTCAGAACGAGCTTATGAATATTGTTACAATATTCCTCGGTATATCCGTAGGTGCTACAGCTACAGCTTCCACATTCTTAAGTCTTGACACAATCAAGATTATAGTTATGGGTGTTGTTGCATTTGGTGTTGCTACTGCTTGCGGTTTGCTTCTTGCGAAGTTTATGAATCTCTTCTTAAAGGAAAAAATCAATCCGCTTATCGGTTCTGCAGGTGTTTCTGCTGTGCCTATGGCGGCAAGAGTATCACAGAAGGTCGGTCAGGAAGAGAATCCTTCCAACTTCCTTCTCATGCACGCTATGGGACCGAACGTTGCAGGTGTTATAGGCTCTGCTATTGCAGCAGGTGCACTCCTTGCTATGCTTGGTTAATAAAGGAGGATACGCATTATGTCAAAGTTATATATTACAGATACAATATTAAGAGATGCTCACCAGTCTCAGGCTAAGACAAGAATGAAGATAGAGGATATGATTCCTGCTCTTGAACTTCTTGACAAGGTTGGCTACTGGTCGGTAGAATGCTGGGGCGGAGCTACGTTTGATGCTTGTATGAGATTTTTGAACGAAGACCCCTGGGAGAGACTCCGTACAATCAAAAAGCATATGCCCAACACCAAGCTTCAGATGCTTTTCAGAGGACAGAATATCCTCGGTTACAAGCACTATGCTGATGACGTTGTGCAGGCTTTCTGTAAAAAATCCATAGAAAACGGTATAGATGTTGTAAGAGTCTTTGACGCGCTCAATGACCCCAGAAACCTCGAAGCCGCTATTAAATATGTAAAAGAATACGGCGGTATGTGTGAAGCTGCTATCAGCTATACCACAAGCCCCGTTCACAATGAAGATTACTTCGTAAAGCTTGCCTGCGAGCTGGAAAAGATGGGTGCAGACACCATCTGTATCAAGGATATGGCAAACCTGCTCTTACCCTACGATGCATATAGCCTGGTAAAGAAGCTCAAAGAGAATGTAAGCGTTCCGATTCACCTGCATACACATAACACTGCAGGTACAGGTGATATGACAAACCTCATGGCTGCACAGGCAGGTGTGGATATAGTAGACTGCGCACTTTCTCCTATGGCAAACGGTACCAGTAACCCTGCTACCGAGTCATTGGTTGCAGCTCTCCAAGGTACAGACAGAGACACAGGCTTAAGCCTGGATGCTCTCTCCAAGGCTGCTGCACACTTCAGAGGAATTGCAGCAGAGCTTACACAGAGAGGTGACCTTGATCCCAAGGTGCTCAATGTAGACGGTAACACACTTCTGTATCAGGTTCCCGGCGGTATGCTGTCCAACCTTATGGGTCAGCTCAAGGATAACGGTGCAGAGGACAGACTCTATGAGGTGCTTGAAGAAGTGCCCAGAGTAAGAAAGGATTTCGGTTATCCTCCGCTTGTAACACCCACAAGCCAGATTGTAGGTACACAGGCTGTTCTTAATATCCTCCTTGGTGAGAGATACAAGATGATAACCAAAGAATCCAAAGGTCTTTTAAAGGGCGAATATGGTAAGCTTCCTGCTGAAGTTAACGAAGAAGTAAGGAAGAAGGCTATAGGTGATGAAGAAGTAATCACCGTAAGACCTGCAGACCTCCTGGAGCCCGAGCTTGAAAAGTACACCAAGGAAGCAGGAGACCTGGCTAAATGTGAAGAGGATGTACTCTCGTATGCGCTCTTCCCCCAGGTTGCTAAGACCTTCCTGGAAAACCGCGGCAAGAAGGCAGAAGCTCCCAAGGCTGATGACAACGGCGTAAGAACACTTTATGTACAGGATTTATCATAATATATGATTAATGAGAGGCTGTGAAAAGATATGACTTTTTTACAGCCTCTTGAATATAATTATTGAGAGGAAAATACTATGTCAGATTATATTATAAGAGCAGTATCGGACGATGGCAGCGTGAGGGCATTTGCCTGCCTTACCAAGGATACTGTTAACGAAGCATTTCGCCACCATAAGACATCTCCCGTGGCTACTGCAGCTCTGGGCAGATTGCTTACTGCAGCTTCCATGATGGGGGCAATGCTTAAGGGTGACAAGGATACGGTATCCCTTCAGCTTACCGGAGGCGGACCTCTGGGCAGAGTGCTGGCTGTTTCCGATTGCAAAAGTAATGTAAAGGGCTATGTGGATTACCCTGTAGTGGATATGCCATTGAATTCTCGCGGCAAGCTTGATGTGGGCAGTGCTGTAGGCACTGACGGCTTTTTGACTGTTATTACCGACATCGGTATGAAAGAGCCCTATATCGGCAAGATTCCCCTCGTATCAGGCGAAATTGGTGATGACCTTACCAAATACTTTGCAGTTTCCGAGCAGGTACCCTCGGTGGTAGGACTGGGTGTGCTGGTGGATAAGGATTATACTGTCAAGACAGCAGGCGGATTTATTATTCAGGTGATGCCGGAGGCTACAGATGATGATATAACCAAGCTGGAAACTAATCTCGAAGCTGTGAAATCAGTCACCGCATTGCTTGATGAAGGCAAAACCCCCGAGGATTTACTAAAAATGCTTCTTTGCGGATTTGAGTATCATATCACAGATACTATAGATACCCGCTACCACTGCAATTGCTCCAGAGAGAGGGTAGAGAGAGCTCTGATATCAATAGGTGCAGAGGAGCTTAAGAAGATTATTGACGAGGACGGCAAAACCGAGCTTAGCTGCCATTTCTGCAGCAACAAGTATGAGTTTGATGAGAAGCAATTAAGGGAGCTGTACGAGGAGGTTGCCAAATGATAAAGGCATGCCTGTTTGATTTGGATGGCACCCTGCTGGATACACTGACTACGATTTCTTATTACGCTAATCTTGCCCTCGCAAAATACGGCATAGAGCCCATAGATAAAGAACGGTACAAGTATCTGGTGGGCGACGGTGCTAAAATACTCATAGAACGTATGCTAAAGGAGAGAGACTGCTTCTCTGCGGAATTGTATGAGAAGGTGTATGGATTTTATAACGAAAGCTACGATGCAAATCCCACATATCTTACCGAGCCCTATCCCGGTATCACAGATATGCTTTGTGAGCTAAAAAAACGCGGTATAACTGCCGGAGTTATATCAAATAAGCCGGATTATGCGGCAAGGTCGGTTTGTACAGCTAAATTCCCCGAGGGGCTCCTGCACACCGTAAGAGGTCAGGTGGAGGGAGTCAGGATTAAGCCCGATCCTCAGGGTGCATACATGACTCTGGATACCATGAATGTGAAAAGTGATGAAATTATATATGTAGGAGATACCGGTGTGGATATGGTAACAGGAAAGAACCTGGGTGCATATACTGTAGGTGTGCAGTGGGGATTTCGTGACAGTGCAGAACTCATGGAAAACGGGGCAGATGAGGTGATTTCAGAGCCTCATGAGCTTATAAAAATCATTAATAAAATAAATATTTGAAAATTTTTCAAAAAAATTCAAAAAAAGTCTTGACATTTGAGCAAAAAAGAGGTATACTATCATAGTCGCTGATGAACAGCGACATGTACGGGAGCTTAGCTCAGCTGGGAGAGCATCTGCCTTACAAGCAGAGGGTCACAGGTTCGAGCCCTGTAGCTCCCACCACATGGCCGAGTAGTTCAGTTGGTTAGAATGCCAGCCTGTCACGCTGGAGGTCGAGGGTTCGAGCCCCTTCTCGGTCGCCATGTTCCGGTACCTTAAAGGGTAAGGTACCGGGGCTTACAACTTAATGTTAGC
>JAGATB010000029.1 GCA_017621495.1 Clostridia bacterium | reverse complement strand
AGCATACCCGTAGCCGACATAGAGGGCTGTTTTTGGTAGCTGTTTTTGAGTATAAGCGATTTTCGAGGGGAAACGGGCAGGACATTAATTCAGTTCCCTTATTGTCCTGCCCGTTTAGAGCTGCACCAGTGAGCAAATGCGAACGATTCAGCTCGACCCCGAAAATCGCTTAGACGAAAATTACAGATAGCAAAACAGCACTCGTGGTCGGCGTAGGGTATGCTCCTTTACGCAGGGCGGATGTTTTGCTCTATTGTTAGTTTGATACGCTCGAACGCCCTTGGGGACGGACCTGTTTATGTCAACGAAATCTGCGATTTCGTTGACAAAACGAGGTCGCATCCCCGCTCGTCACTCGCTACATTGGTACGTTAAACTCCAATTTATTTGTTTTTGGCGACTAATAGAGTCTGCGCAACAAGTAAAACTTGTTCTTGAATTTATTATAACACCAAATTTATGCATAAAAGGAAATTCATGCTGTCAAGCATTGTAGGGGATGGTCTACATGCCCTCCCCTACGAATATAATGTTACAGATGTTTACTATTTTATTCTGCGTTTTCAGGATTAAGACTTTTAAAATATTCTTCACAGTCACAGCATACGAAAGTCAGATACTTTATTTTGTCTTTAAAAATGGGACGTCGTCCCCTATTTGCATAAATTCTCACCGATTTTGTACACATCGCCTGCACCCATTGTAAGGACCACATCCCCTTCGGCTGCGTGCTCCAGTATATACTGCTCTATATCCTTGAAATCCTTTATATATACTGCATTATCTATTTTATCCGCCAGGTCTTTGGCGTGTACAATTCCGGTGTCTTTTTCCCTTGCGGCGTAAATATCCGTTATGATTACATTACCTGCCATGGACAGAGCCTTGGCGAAATCGTCCATCAGGCTTATGGTTCTGGTATATGTGTGTGGCTGGAATATGCACCACTCGCTTGTGTGGTTCACATTACCCAGAGCCTTCAGTGTAGCCTCTATCTCTGTGGGGTGGTGGGCATAATCATCTATTACCAACGCACCGTTTACGAAGCCCTTCTTTTCAAAACGTCTCTTGGTGCCTGTGAAAGCTTCCAGGCCTTTCTTTATCATATCAAAGCCTATACCCAGCTTCGATGCTGCCAGTGCACAGGCAGTGGCATTTAATACATTATGGATACCCACTACATTAAGCTCCAGATGACCTATAAGCTCACTGCCTGAGTATATGTCAAATGAGGGATAACCATAGCTTGAGTATGTGATGTTCTCAGCACTGAAATCTGCACCGTCAAAGCCGAAGGTATATACCTTTGCCTTGGCATCTTCTGCGGATTTGAGGGCGTTATCACTTTCATTATTCACCACTATGAAGCCATCCTCCGGCACAAGGCCACAGAAGCTCTGAAATGCGTCTATGATATCGTTTATGTCCTTGTAATAGTCAAGGTGATCCTCCTCCACGTTAAGTATAACCGCTACCGTGGGGAAAAATTTGAGGAAGTTACGCATATACTCGCAGGTTTCTGTTATAAAACAGTCGCTTTTACCTATACGCAGATTGCCGTCTATACCATCAAGCTTACCTCCTACCATTATAGTAGGATCCATCTCGGCAGCCAGGAGCACATATGCCAGCATGGAAGTAGCAGTGGTCTTGCCGTGAGTACCTGCCACACTTATGGCATTTTTGTAGTTTTTCATTATAATGCCCAGCATGGTGGCACGGTCTATAAGCTTTATCCCTTTTTCCTTGGCGGCAACTATCTCAGGATTGTCATCATGCACTGCAGAGGTATATACCACCATATCCTGACCTTGGATATTGTCTGCGCTGTGACCTATATTGACAATTGCACCCAGGTCTCTTAATTCCTTAACCGAGTCAGATTCTGATATATCTGAACCGGAAACCTTAATACCGTTATTTAATAAAATCTTGGCAATACCGCTCATGCTGATACCGCCTATACCTATAAAATGAACATATTCAGCCAATGTAAACACTCCAATTAAAAATATTGATACCTAATTATACACCCAAATGAGAAAAAAATAAACACTTATTTTCCAAAAACGAATATTTTTTGAAAATTTAGTAAAAGATATCAATGAAAACATCAACAAATCTTCTTGAAAGGACTTTGAATTATGGAAATTACAGACATTCGTATCAGACAAATGACAAGTGATGCAAAAATGCGTGCGGTTGTTTCGGTGACGTTTGACAACTGCTTCGTGGTTCACGATATAAAAATAATCGAGGGTGAAGAGAAGCTCTTCATAGCTATGCCCAGCCGCAAAACTCCAGATAATGAATTTAAAGACATAGCCCACCCTATAAACCCGGAAATGCGAGAAAAGCTGTCCAAAATGATACTCGAGAAGTATCACTCTACCATGGTACAGCAGGAAGCACAGGTACTTTAATGGAAAGTTGTAAAATAAAATGGCCAAAAAAAGATGACTCAGATTGAAAACTCTGATATAATGTTAAGTGACCAAACAAAACACAGAAAAGAGGAATCAATATGAGTCACTTAAATTATACCACAAAAAGCAGAAAAGGT
>JAGATB010000028.1 GCA_017621495.1 Clostridia bacterium | reverse complement strand
GTGGTGTTATTATGCTATGACGAGCTGCAAGGATAAACTTTCTTGCGGCTCTTATTTTGTTTTGGAGGTGCTTTATGAATAGTGCAGAACAGATAGTTACACATGATTTACTCCGTATAGTGTCGGTTCCTTTTGGTGAAATCTATACGGAGTAAACATTCACCGAACCGACTTTATATCGTATGACACGCAAAGGAGGATAATATTTATGTCAATGATTAAAATTGAAAACCTTACATTTTCCTATCCAACGAGTTATGATAACATTTTTGAAAATGTAAACTTTCAGATCGACACCGATTGGAAACTCGGCTTTGTGGGAAGAAACGGCAGAGGTAAAACTACGCTATTAAACCTTTTGCTCGGAAAGTATGAGTATAGCGGGAAAATTCACTCATCTGTGCAGTTCGATTATTTTCCATATCCCGTAGTGGACAAAGCGAAGTTCACCAACGAAATTTTCTTTGAAATAGCACCTGCGGCTGAAGAATGGGAGTTAATGCGAGAGCTGTCCTATTTGGATGTAGATGCAGATGTGCTTTATCGTCCCTTTGAAACTCTTTCAAACGGTGAGCAGACAAAGGTGCTGTTGGCGGCATTGTTTTGCAATGAAGGACACTTTCTCTTAATTGATGAGCCTACCAACCACTTAGATGTGCAAGCTCGTGAAATAGTAGCTACCTATTTGAAAAAGAAAAAGGGCTTTATACTCGTATCTCACGACCGTCGCTTCTTGGATGGATGTGTTGACCACATTTTGTCGCTGAACAGAGCAAGTATTGAAGTACAAAGCGGAAATTTTTCGTCTTGGATGGCGAACTTTGAACGGCAGCAAGAATTTGAACTCGGACAAAATGAGCGCTTACAAAAGGATATTGTTCGATTACAGCAAGCGGCAAAACGCTCTGCGGTATGGTCTGATCGTGTAGAAGCATCCAAAATAGGAGCAGCTGACAAGGGTTATGTCGGTCATAAAGCGGCAAAAATGATGAAACGATCAAAGGCAATCGAAGCAAGACAACAGCAAGCAATTGAGCAGAAATCGGGACTTCTGAAAAATATCGAATCTGCCGAAAATTTGAAACTCACTCCATTGATATATCACGCTGATACACTCGCTACCTTTTCTGATGTTTCAGTCTGTTATGATGGAAACACAGTATGCGAGCCTGTTTCATTTACAGTACGGCGAGGGGATCGTGTTGTACTTGACGGTAAAAATGGAAGCGGCAAAAGCAGTTTGCTTAAACTCTTGATCGGTGAGCCAATCGAGCATACCGGTACGATACAACTTGGCTCTGGAATTGTAGTTTCTTATGTGTCGCAGGACACCTCACATTTGAAAGGCAATCTGTCAGATTTTGCAAACGAAAGTCATATAGATGAAAGCTTGTTCAAAGCAATTCTACGAAAAATGGACTTTGAGCGAGTACAGTTTGAGAAAGATATTCAAGATTTTTCAGGCGGTCAGAAGAAAAAAGTGTTAATAGCAAAAAGTCTTTGTGAGCAAGCGCATCTCTATGTATGGGATGAACCTCTCAATTTTATTGATGTGTATTCCCGTATGCAAATTGAGCAGCTAATAAAAGAGTTTTCGCCTACATTGATTTTTGTCGAACATGATAAAGTCTTTAGAGAAACGATAGCGACTAAAACAGTGCAGATATAAAACAGATTGTGACAAATTCCAATTTGTCGAACTGAATAATTATATGTAATAGAAGAAGCCGCACCGGAAGGGGCGGTTTTCTTGTTGGAAAATATTCTTTTTTAGTGATATAGCTTGCAATTTAAAGTGTTTTATGTTACAATGTCATTAAGTAAAACGAAAGGAGTTTTTAATGATATGGATAGTAATGTTTTAGATAAAGAGTTAAATATTGAAATATCGCTTTATGCTCGTATCTCTGTCGATACAGAAAAAGAAAGCGACGAAAACACATCTATTGAAAATCAGCTTAAAATTATGCGGAATTTCGTCAAACAGTCTTTTCCAAATTGTTCTGTAAGAGAATACATTGATAAAGATAAATCGGGCTATACATTTGAGCAAAGAGAAAACTATCAAGATATGCGAAAAGCATTATTGAGTGGCAAGTCAAAAATCTTGATTGTCAAAGATTTCAGCCGTTTCTCACGCCGTACAAGTTTAGGGTTATGGGAGCTTGAACAAATGAGGGATGCAGGTGTCCGCATTATCAGCATTATGGATAGTGTTGACTTTCCTACTCACGACGATTGGCTTAACATATCTGTTCGCTTTATGACTAATGAACTTCCGGTCACAGAAACAAGCAAAAAGGTAAGAAAAAGTATAAAAGCTATGCAACAAGAGGGCGAGTGGCTTTGTGCCGTTCCTTACGGCTATATCTTAAAAACAGTTTTTAACAAGCAAGTTGTTGAGATCGTACCCGACGAAGCCGAAATTGTTAAGGAAATATTTCGCCTATATGCCTACGAGGGCAGAGGCTATGATACAATAGCAAAGATTTTGACAGAAAAGAACATACCAACTCCAAGAATGAAAGAAAAGGAACGAGCAGAACAGCAAGGGAAAGTTTACAAAAGACAAGTGAGCAAAGCGTGGAATACAGCAACTCTTGACGGACTGCTCCGTAACGATTTTTACTGCGGAATATATCGGGGCAACAAGTACACAAGGGGCAGTATTAACGGCTCAGATAAGAAAACGGACAAGGACGAACATATTGTTATACCAAATCATCACACACCAATTATTGACGATAAACTTTTCTTCTTCACACAGACACAGCTTGAACTCCGTTGTAGTGAACACACACACTATCGAGGCGTGAAAAAATATCCTACCCCATATACAGGATACCTTTTCTGTGGCGACTGTAATAGTCCTATGTTCAGCCGAAGCCGTAGCGACCTTGCACCCTCATATATTTGTGGTGGTTATCAAAAGAACAGCAAAGGTGGTTGTTCGACACATCATACACGAGTTGACTTTTTAGACAATGTACTTAAAGATTATATAAGGCTTGTAAAAGAAAACTGCAAGGATATGATAACCGAACTTGAAAAGACTATTGCCACCGAAGCCGACAGCGTAAAGGAAAGCGAAAAGGTTATAAAACTTTTAGAGGGTCAGCTTGCGAGTGCAAAAGAAGAACTTAAAGCTGTTAAAAAACAAAAGGTCAAAGAGTTAGCAAGCAGCCCCGAAGACCCCGACCTTATAGAAGAAACCTATCTTGACATAGAAGAAGAAATCACACACCGCATACACGGACTGCAAGAGCAGTTAAAACATAATATGAGTAAGCGTGGCCAAGTGATAGAAATAGCAAGAGTGAGCAAGACTGTGTTTGAAGTCTTTGACGACATCTTGAAGAAAGAACAGTTGACAAAGGTTGAAATCGGGTTAATAGTCAAGAAAATCACAGTATTTGAAAGCGGAATAATAGAAATCAAGTTAAGAGCTGACATAGAGCAATTACTAAAAACGGGCACCTTGCCGAACGAGGACAACGCAAATTTTCATTTTGACAGTATAGGTAACTCATTTAATACAAAGTATATTCACAAAGTCCGTAATCAAGCGGACAAGGCTTATACTGTCAATGTCGTTAATGAGGGCGACCCGCTGGAGATATATACAGACAGAGAGGGTGGGGTAATATTTAAAAAATATTCCCCCGTGAGTGAGCTTGGCGACTTTGCCAATCAATATGCAGAAACTTTGTATAAGACATCGGGCTTCCCGGTATGCATTACCGATAAAGATTCCATTATAGCCACTGCCGGCATTGCCAAGAGAGAGCTTCATGAAAAACCGGTCAGCATGGAGATGGAACGTGTCATGGAGGAGAAAACTTCAATCGTGTGCACAGATTCTAAGACCGTACCTGTTACAGACCATTATGAGAAGTATACAGCAGGTGTTATATCGCCGATCATATCCGATGGTGATGTACTGGGCAATGTGGTGGTTATGCGTTCCGGTGAAAAGGATAAAATGACAGATGTTGAAATCAAGCTCGCCAATGCCGCCTCCATGTTTCTCGCCAAACAAATGGAAATATAACATGTAAAGCCCCGCTGAAAACGGGGCTTTTAAAATTTACATACTGTCCATTACACCGTCAATCACAGCGCCGATTGTTTTAAACATGTGGCTGGCACTGCTTTTGATTTTTCTGTGTTGTTTATCACTTATGGGGTCGGCAAGCATTCCCACTGCTGCACCCAGCAGAGCACCGGTCACTATACCGCCCAAAAATCCCTTTGAGCACATATCGATTCTCCTTTATAACAAAATAGTTGTTTTCTCTTTGAAGCAGTCATTTACGAAGTATCCCTGAGGGTGTGAACATACGGGGCACGCCGCAGGTACTCCGGAGCCGGTATGAATATGACCACAGTTTGTACATACCCATATTGTGTCGTCTCCGCCTTTGTACAGCGATGAGCTCTGAAGTGCCTTTAAAAACAAATCGAATCTGTCGCCGTGGATTTTTTCAATCTCACTTATTTTATAAAATGCGTTTGCTATTGTATTAAAGCCTTCTGCTTTGGCTGTGTCGCCAAATGATTTATATGCAGATTCGTATTCCTCATATTCGTTTTTAACTGCCGCTTCAAGGTGCTTTTGTGTGGTGTCGTATACATTTACGGGGTATGCAGCACAGATGTCAAAGTTGGTGTCGTTTACGTCTTTTAAAAAACCGTAAAATACCGTTGCATGAGCCTGCTCCTGCTTGGCTGTAAAGTCAAATATCCTTCCTATAGCATGATGCCCCTCGCTAAATGCAGTGGATGCCGCCATGTTGTATCTGTTTCTTGCCATGCTTTCTCCTGCGAATGCACGCATAAGATTTATTTTTGTCTGACTTGATTGTAAATCCATAAAAAAATCACCTCCTTATGACAGTTTTCGCATATGGCAGGTGATTTATTCTTAAATTATTTTAATTCAAAATATTTCTGCAATACCTTACGTGCAATGGGAGCCGCTACAGTACCGCCTGTGTTTTTGTGAGGAAGATTTTCCACCACTACACAGATTGCTATCTCAGGGTCATCATATGGCGCAAAGCCTATAAACAGTGCATGGGCTATGCCTCTTTCCACATCTACTTCTGCAGTGCCGGTTTTGCCGCAAACGTCCTTGCCGTATATTGCTGCGGCGGTGCCTGTACCATGGGATACACACAGCTTCATGAGCTCCTTGAGCCTTTCTGCGGTTGAGCCTTTGATGCAGACTGCCAGCTCCTTGGGCTTAGCTTTGAAGCCTGCCGCACCGGAAATCTGTTTTATTACATAAGGCTGCATCATCACTCCATCGTTGGCGATTGCCGAGCTTATCATTGCCAGATGAAGGGGAGAAGCCTGTACATCTCCTTGACCCAGAGCCGTGTTTGTTATATCGCCCGGTGAAGCTACCTCAGCAGGAAGCTTGCTCTTTGCCATGCCCAGCTTATCAAAATCAATGCTTTCTTCAAACAGAAAGTCCCTTGCTGTGTTTAGCAGTGCTTCTTTGCCGAGCTCATTTGCCGCTTCGGAGAAATATATATTACTGGAATTTTTAAATCCGGTTTCCAGATTTGTTTCACCCAGGAATTTCCCTTCGCCTTCACCGTAATTTTTGATTTTGACAGTGAGCTCACCTGTGTCATCAAAAGTAAAATCATCCATGCCGTTTTCAATCATTGCGGCTGTGGTTATTACCTTGAAGGTGGAGCCGGGGAAGTAGGTCTCGTTGGTGCATTTACGCACAAAGGATTTGTCGATTGACGTTATTTTGTCATAGTTTTTTTCCAGGTTGTCGGGTGTAGGGTCAAAATCCGGCTTACTTACCATGGCATATATCTCACCGGTTTTGGGATTCATGGCAACTATTGCGCCCTTGTAGCTTCCCAGTGCGTCATAGCATACTTTTTGCAGATTGTTGTCTATAGTGAGGGTGATGTCAGCACCTTGCTGTTCCTCTTTTTTGTCAAACATTGACTTTATGTCCTCGTATAGTGTAACCAGGTCGCCTGTAACCGGTGCCGATGAGCTGCCCATCAGTTCATTGTTATACCTTTTTTCTATTTCGCTTACTCCATACCGCCGGGATTTGAAGCCTATTATATGTGCATATCTGTTTTTGTAGGGATATAGCCTTTCTTGATTATTAAGCTCGCCTGTGCTTTCGGCGAGTACCACCTTGTTGCGGTCATATATGGTGCCTCTGCGTACGTATTTTTCTCTGTCGGTTGATGTGTCGGAGGCATACTTGTCATGGTGCACCATATCAAATGCAGTCATATATACAATCAGTGCCAGAAACATCACACTTATCACTGCAAGCATGTGGGCAATTTTTTTGTTATTCATCTGTACACCTGACCTTTCGGGTATACCTGCACGGCATTGGCAAAATCGTTTTTGATACCGGTGAGCAGTCGGTCGGCTTTTTCACATTCAATGCTCACTGTAAGTGTTATGTCCTGAGCATAGTTTTTATCCTCACAATTGGCACCTATGCTTTTGAGCAGGTATTCTACAGACCCCAGATTGGGGTAGGGTACTCTAAGCTCCATAAGCTCACACTTTGTCATGGTAACTACACCGGCAGCACTTACACCCTCCTTGGCAGCTTCCGTATATGCCCTCACAAGTCCTCCCGTACCCAGGAGAGTACCTCCGAAGTATCTTGTGACAACACACACCACATCGGTTATACCTTGCTTTTCCATCATTTCAAGTATGGGCAAACCGGCAGTTTTTGAGGGCTCGCCGTCATCTGTATATTTTTTTACTCCGTTTGATAAAATATACGCATATACGTTGTGCCTTGCGTTATAGTGCTGTTTTTTTATTTTATCTATAAACGCTGCCGCTTCGCTCTCGGTCTCCACATGGAGGATATTGGCTATGAAACGGGATTTTTTTTCTGTTATTTCTGCTGTTGCCTCACCGGCAACGGATATATATATATTGTCATTTGCCATTTGTTTTGCCTTTCTTACGGATGTAATTACAATAAAACAGCCGCCTTATGGTGAGACGGCTGAGTTTACTTGGTTTTAAATGTATTTATGGATAGATTCGGGCAGCTCGTTTTTGTCTGCACTTATGCATATTGTAAACTTAACATTTGCATCATCGCTTATTGAAACAAGCTTTTCGATAAAGTCCGCAAGTCCGTCCTCGTCATCAGGTACAATTTTAAATAAACTGTCAATGAAGATATGTGAGATATCATAATTCTGGGACAACATCCCCATAATGAAAGCTTTAAACAGTCTGAAAGTCTCCGTATCGGCATTGGAAACATCTACAAGCCTTGCAGCGTGTGTTACCTCAAGCATATGTCTTGCAGAATTACACACAAAGATTACATTGCCGTTCTCGGTCTCCACAGCCTGTGCTATAGCATCCAGCATAGTCTTTGTTTTACCGGAACCCTTCTTGCCAACAACTAATTTTATCATCCCAAATTCCTCCTTAAAATATATTGTATATATAATACTTGTAAGTATATTATACAATACTATTTATAATTCTTCAAGATGATTATTAAAATTTGTGCAATTTTTTTAAAACATTTTCCAAACATTGTATATATTACATGATTTTATTGGCAAGGATGTATATTATGCACCCATTTCATCTTCGGTAATTTTTGATTTTGAGAGAAAAACTGTTTTGGTGAGAATATCCGTATAAGAAAATGCCAGGCTTTTGCTTTTCAGGGTTTTTGCATCTGTATGCTTTACTACAAAGATTTCCGGGTACACCGAGTCTATGATGCAGTTATCAAAAAGCACCTTCTTCCTTCCTTGCTTTGAAAGCACACAACACTTTGTACCCAAATGTTTTTTGATACTTAATTTTATTTTTTCAATATTATCCGACACACAAATCACCTCAATCCAATTATCTCCCTAAAGGTGAATTTTATACAGTGAATATTTTTTTGTTCTATGTTAAACATAATCCCGGGAGGGAATATATGAAAAATCTGTTTTTTTATAACGAGAATAACAAACCGTATAATTTTGATATAGAGCCGCCGTCAAAAAGTGCACCCCGAGAGGTTATGAATCATGTCAGCGGGGATTTGGATGTAAATATCGCATACATCAGGGAGCTGTTTTCCTTGCCGCAAAACGGAGATATAGTTACACGTGAGTTTACCGTGCAATTGCTAAATACGAGCTATCGTGCTTTTATTATATGTGTAGAGGGACTATCCAATGCGGTATCCATAGATGAATTTATATTGAAGCCTCTGATGCTGCTTAATAATTCCACCGATAAAGACGGATTGGAAAATCTGGTGGAAACCGGGCTTATAACTCACACACAAGTCAAAAAGAATGATAACATACATGAATTACTCCTCACGGTAAATATAGGCAATGCAGTACTCTTTATAGATACCCTTAAATGCGGATTTACCATGGATGTCAAATCCTGGGAGCACCGCAGTGTCGGCAACCCGGAAAACGAAGCAGTCATACAAGGACCTCACGAGGGCTTCAATGAAGTCCTCAGATGCAATACCGCCCTTATCCGCAAAACACTAAACACTCCCGATTTGGTCATGGAGAATATCCCCGTAGGCAAAACCAGCAAATCTCCGGGAGCCATAGCGTATTTAAAAAACGTAGCCAATGAAAGCCTGGTAGCTGAAGTGAAGAAACGTATTTCTTTAATAGATGCAGAATATGTACTGTCTTCACTGGATGTAGAGCAATATATAGAGGAGGCTTCATTTCTGCCTGTGCCGCAGATGGTCACAACCGAGCGACCGGACAGAGTATGCAAAGCTCTCACCGAGGGCAGGGTAGCATTTGTACTCAACGGCAGCTCCCATGTGCTCATAATGCCGGCTACATTTTTTGACCTTATAACCTCTGCAGAAGATGAGTATCTGAGGTATCCGTATTCGGTATTTATAAGGTTCTTAAGATATATAGCGGTATTTTTATCATTGCTTTTCCCGGCGGTTTTCGCTTCAGTGTTAAACTTTCATCCCGAGCTGCTTCTTACGAATATACTGCTTACGGTCTCATCCTCCAGGGCTTTGGTTCCTTTCGGAGCACTTATGGAGCTCATACTTATGGAGGTAGCCTTTGAGCTTATCAAGGAAGCCGGTATAAGAGTACCCGGACCTATAGGCTCTACCTTGGGTATAGTGGGCGGTCTTATAGTGGGGCAGGCTGCGGTAGAAGCCAATCTGGTAAGCCCCATTATGATTATTATAGTGGCTGTTACGGGTATAGCATCCTTTACCGTGCCGTCTTACTCTTTGGCATTTGCCTTCAGATTTTCCAGGTTTCTGTATATTCTGGGCGGTGCTGTTGCCGGTTTGTACGGAGTAGCTGTAGTGTTTTTTATAAATACTGTTATGGGCATAGGTACCAAATCCTTCGGTGTTCCTTTCCTTTCTCCGCTTACTCCTGCTGCTGCAAGAAACCGTGTTAACCTTATTTTCGGAGCGCCGATTTGGAAAAGAGGCACCACCAGAGAGGAGTATCTCAAACCCAAGGATATGTATAAAAAGGCAAAAATCAGCCGTAAATGGAGGGAATAATTTTGGAAAAAATCGGAGCAAAGGAGACCAAATGGCTCCTGATTCTACTCATGCTGTCTACAGTGACGCTTGGCGACATTGCGGTTTTTGTGTCAAATTCGGGTACTGCGGCATTTATAAATTGTATTTGCGGTCTTTTGATTGCACTGCTTGCTACCTTGGTTGTAAACCTGCTCATCAGACACACAGATATGTTTGAGGTGTTTACCGCAGTATACGGCAAAGCTCTTACATCTATTCTCGGCTTTGTGCTGCTTGCTGTAACCCTTATGAACGGTGCGCAAAAAATGGAGCTGTTTTCCCGTGCAATAAGCGAATTTGTGCTCACTGATACACCGAGGATATTTATTCTTATTCTCTTTAGTGTATCCGTGCTTTCGGCAGTATTGTTTAACCTTGAAGCCATTACGAGATACGCACTTGCCGCAGGATTAGTATTTTTGGTTTTTGCCGGTATCATAGTATTTTCATCACTTTCTGAGGCTCGCTATACCAACATATGCCCCGTGCTGGGCAAGGGCAGGGTAGTAAATGTGCTCAATATGCTGTATGTATTCGGTGATGTGGTATATTTTTATATCATATCCGGATATATCAGAAATCGTCGCAGGTCGGCTTTTACAGCTTCAAAAGCGGTCATTGGTGCCGGTGTAATTACTGCGGTACTCACACTTTTTTACACACTGTGTGTACCTTATCCCGTATCGGAGAAGTATACCTATCCGCTTTACAGATTGGCATCCCTTGCCAATTATACGGTCGTTCTTCAGAGACTTGACGGACTTGTGTTTCTTATGTGGATGTTTCTGGGGTTCATATCCGTAAGTGCCCTTACGCTTTTCGCTGTAATTATATTTGCCAGGCTTTTCAACCTAAGTGACCCGAGGGCAGTATCACCGGCATTTGTGTTTCTCGTGTTTCTCATTACCCTCACGGGCTTTGTTAGTGAAAAGGCAGTCAATGTAATTTTGCCTGCGTTTGCTTTTGGCGTAATGCCTTTAACTGCAGTTCTGTACAAATTTAAGAAGTCATGGAGGAAGAAGAATGATTAAAAAATTTATAATTGCTGTAACGATTGCTTCGATGATGGGTCTCACCGGTTGTTATGATAACGAGGAGATAGATACCTTGGCTACAGTAATGGCTGTAGGTATAGAAGTGGCTGAGGCATCCGAGCTTAGCCGCTATACCTTTGCTGTAGCAGATACAAGCGGATATTCTTCGGACAGCAAGGGAGACGGTGCCTCCATGAAGTGCTTTTCTCAGGTGAGCAGTGATATAAAGTCCGCTGTGGAGCATATCAATCGCAAGCTCAGCAAAAGGTTGAGCTTCTCACATTTGTCTGCTATCTTGTTTTCCAAGGAAAGTGCATACAGCGATATGTATGACGATGTCAGTTACTTTGAAAAAACTGCCTCCGTACGCCCTCAGGCACTTATAGCAATCAGCGATACCAATCCTTCCGTATATCTTAAAAATTTAAAGCCGGAGCTTGAGTCCAATCCCGAAAGGTATTTCCAAAATATCTTCCAAAAGACCAAGGGATATGTATCAAGTCTCAGGATGTGCGATTTCACCAATTCATATCACTGCGGTACGCAGACCCTGGCACCTGTGATTACCGCAAAATCACAGGAAGAGAATATATCGGAGGATAAGTCATTTGTAATCGGCAGTGCACTTATATCCAAGGGCAGATTTATTGCTGAATTCACCGATAATTGGGTGATAGGTTTATTTCTGGGCACCAAGACAGTAAATTATAAGGGCATCAGACTCAAAAGCACCAAAACACCGGATATTAAAATCAATATCAAAGACGACATCGCAGCAGTAGATGCACAGCTGTATGTAAAGGCAGACGGAGAGCTTGACAGTAAATCTGCCTCGGCAGATATAGAGAGATTTCTCAAATCCGCTGCTGTAAAGGCATGCGACGTGATAGATGTCAAGTCAGCTGCCAAGAGAATGTTTTATCTGCAAAAAAGCTACGACAAATACGACTGGGAGCAGCTGCTTAAAAATGCAGAGTTTGATGTTAAAGTGAATCTTGTATCCGGAGACTTAAAATAATGGTGTATAAATTATTAATTTTACTTGCGTATATTTGGATTTTGGTGTATAATATAAGTTATATTGTATATGAATTTAAAAGCAAAAACAACCTTGCTGCCTGGAGTGTGATATCGCTTACGGCTGTCTTATTCTTTGCAGTGACGGGAGTTTTTTTATCGGGGTGATTGTATGACACTTCAACAGTGCAAATATATCTTGGAAATAGTTAATAAAGGTTCCTTTAACGAAGCAGCTAAATCGCTTTTCGTTGCTCAGACCAGTATTTCCAGTGCAGTAAAATCTATAGAAACAGAGCTCAATATAAAAATTTTTGAGCGTTCCAATAAAGGTGTGTATCTTACAAATGACGGTGCTGAATTTGTAAGATACGCCAAACAGCTTGTAGAGCAGGCTGATTATATTACTGAGAGGTACTCTGCGGCAAATGAAATAAAGCGTATATCCGTATCCACACAGCACTATGATTTTGCCGCTGAGATTTTCGGAAGCTTCTTAAATGAAATCACTGAGGAGGATTTTGATTTTTCCTTAAGAGAGGTTGAGACCTTTAATGTCATAAATGATGTGGAGATGTCATTTTCCGATATCGGCATACTTGCCATTAAGGATTCCGATATGGACTTGATGGAGCGTTTCTTAAGCAAAAAGCAAATCGGATTTCATATGCTTTTCAGAACACCATTTCATGTGTACATAAGGAAAACTCATCCCTTGTCCCATAAAGAGGAAATCACATTTGCTGACCTTGCCAACTATCCTTATATTACGTATGAGCAGGGTGATTACGGTGCTTCCATGTTTACAGAGGAGTTTTCTGCCAAGATATCCTGTGATAAGAATGTACGTATTACAGACAGGGCTACACTCATGAATTTACTTCTCATCACCGATTGCTATACCATAGGTACGGGTACTATGAACCATTCCATCCTTGCCGGAGGCAATCTACTCTCCATACCGCTCTTAAGCTCCGGAGAATACGTCATAGGCTATATAATGAGAAATGATAAGAAGATAACAGAATACACCCGCAAGTTCATAGATGCCTTGAGTGTACTTGATAATAAATTCAATTCTTAGATTACAAAAAAATTACAATTTTAAAAAAACTGAAAAAATATGTTGTATAAATTAAAATTTTAGTGTATACTATAATAGTATTTGTGTAAAAAGGGGTAAACGTGATGATAAATGTCGCTATTGACGGCCCTGCAGGTGCAGGCAAGAGTACCATCGCCAGGAAGGTTGCCGCAGATTTGGGCTATATGTACATAGATACCGGTGCCATGTATCGCTCTTTGGCGTATAAGGCAATTACCGGAGGCATAAGTATTTCGGACGAGCCCATGAGGGTGATATCCATGCTTGATGATACCGCATTGGATATTAAATATATAGGCGGTACTCAGCATATGCTATGTGACGGCAGTGACATTACAGATTATATCCGTACTCCCGAGGTTTCCGCAGGGGCTTCTGCCATAGCGGCAATTCCTGAGGTAAGAGCATGGCTTTTACAGAGTCAGCGCTCACTTGCTTCTGATAACAATTGCCTTATGGACGGCAGAGATATAGGCACTGTGGTGCTTCCGTTTGCAAATATCAAGATTTTCCTTACCGCATCAGCGGAGGCAAGAGCTAAGCGCCGTTATGATGAGCTTATATTAAAGGGTGAGGATGTCACTTTTGAAGATGTGTTAAGTGACATGATAAAAAGAGATAACAACGATTCCACAAGAGCTTGTGCTCCCCTTAAACAGGCGGACGATGCCATCCTTGTAGACACAAGTGACTTAAGCTTTGATGAGTCTGTTGCAAAAATAAAAAACATTATTGCAGACAAGGTTGGCGATAAGTGATGAATTTAATCAGCTCAATAGTTAAGTGGTATATTACCAAGGTGTTCACCATCAAGGTCACATCTGCAGAGAATATGCCCCAAGAGGGCGGCTGCATACTGTGCAGTAATCATATCAGTAATTTCGATCCGGTTGTTCTCGGTTGTGCCATGGAGCGTCCGGTACGTTTTATAGCTAAGCAGGAGCTTTTTAAAATACCGGTTGTAGGGTGGTATCTTAAGTCTATAAATATCATACCCGTAAAGAGAGGCAGCGGTGATATAGGAGCTGTCAAGGCTTCACTCAGAGCACTCAAAGACGGAGAGGTATTGGGTATATTCCCCACAGGCACCAGAGAAAAGAAACACCCCGATGCACAGCCCAAGCCCGGTGTGGCGCTCATAGCTGCCAAGGCAGATGTCCCCGTTATACCGGTACATATAGATGCGTCATACAAGCCCTTTTCTAAGGTATCAATCACAGTTGGCAAGCCGGTGGATATGTCCGGCTATACAGGCAGAAAGCTTAATCAGGAAGAATTAGCCGATGCCGCTTGTCATATATATTCCTCAATTAAGGCGTTAGGCGGTGCTTTATGATTATCTTAGCCAAAAGTGCGGGATTTTGCTTCGGTGTACAGCGTGCTGTAGAGAGTCTTGAAGCCGAGGCTGCTCTGGGACGCGTATCCACATTGGGGCCTATAATTCACAATGGTGATGTGGTAAAAAGATTTGAAAGCATGGGTGTATACGCATATGAATCTCCCGAGGATTTCCCGGATGATTCCAAGGTTGCCATAAGGGCACACGGTGTTGCCAAGTCGGTCATAGCTGATATTGAAGAGCGGGGCTTAGCATATGCAGACCTCACTTGCCCCTTCGTCAAAAAGATTCACAACATAGTAGCCAAGGCATATGACGACGGGGATAAAATCGTGATAATAGGAGACAAAAATCACCCGGAAGTAGCAGGAATTAACGGTTGGTGTGAAAATAATGCAATAATTGCTCTTGACATTCCGGATTTAAGTGGTAAAATAGATAGTGATGATACATTATGCGTGGTCAGTCAGACCACCATGGACAGAGAAAGTTTTGAAAAAATTGTAAATTATTTAAAAAACAGTTGCAAAAGTGTACAAGTTTTTGATACAATATGTAATGCAACCAATAAAAGGCAGACCGAAGCAGGTGAAATCGCTGCTATGGTCGATATGATGATAGTAATCGGCGGCAGAAACAGCTCAAACACCACCAAGCTTACCGCCATTTGCAAAAAGTATTGTAAAAATACTTACCAAATCGAAAATTTTGGGGATTTACCCCAAGATATAAATATACCAAAGAAAATTGGTATAACGGCAGGTGCCTCAACACCGGCCGCAATCATTAAGGAGGTAGTCGAAAAGATGGAAGAAATGCAGAAAAACAGCGGCGAGAACTTCGCTGCAGAATTTGAGGAGTATGAAAAATCTCTTATCACTTTAAATACAAGGGATATAGTGAAAGGAACGGTTATTGCTGTTTCTGAAGCCGGCGTTAGTGTTAACCTCGGCTATAAGTCAGATGGTTTTGTTCCCGCTTCCGAAGTGTCTGATGACCCTTCGGCAGACATTAAGTCTCTTGTTAAAGTCGGTGACGAAATCGAAGCTTTCGTTGTAAGAGTAAATGACGTGGAAGGTGAAGTTACACTCTCCATGAAGAAGATTCTTGCTATGAAGGGCGCAAAAGAAGTTGAGGATGCTTTTGAAACAAAGGAAATCCTCGAAGGCAAGGTAACACAGGTTGTTAACGGTGGTGTTATCGTTACATGTAAGGGTATCAGAGTATTTATCCCCGCTTCACAGGCAAGCGACAGATATCTGGCTGATTTAGAAGTGCTTGTAGGTACTACAGCTAACTTCAGAATTATAGATATCAAGAAGATGCGCGGCAGAACCAAGATTGTGGGCTCTATTAAGAATGTTATCGAAGAGCAGAAAACAGCTCTTGCAGAGCAGTTCTGGGCAGGTGTTGAAGTTGGCAAGAGATATCAGGGTGTTGTTAAGTCTCTCACCAAGTTTGGTGCTTTTGCAGATATCGGCGGTGTAGACGGTCTTATCCACATTTCCGAGCTCTCCTGGGCTAAGATTAAGCATCCCTCCGAGGTTGTTAAGGAAGGCGATGTAGTTGATGTATATGTAATCAGCTTTGACAAAGAAACAGGCAAGATTTCACTTGGCTTCAAGAATGCTGATGACAATCCCTGGAAGAAGGTTGAGCAGCTTACAGAGGGTGATGTAATCGATTGTAAGATAGTTAGAATCGTTCCCTTTGGTGCTTTCGCTGAAATCTATCCCGGTGTAGATGGACTTATCCATATTTCTCAGGTTGCTGATAAGAGAATCGGCAAGGTAGAAGATGAACTCATGGTAGGACAGCACGTACAGGCAAAGGTAGTAGAAATCGACCTTGAAAACAAGAAGATTGGTTTGAGTATCAGAGCACTTCTTGCTAAAGAAGCTCCTGCAGAGGAAGCAGCAGAAGAGGTTGTTGAGGAAGCAGTTGAAGCTCCCGTTGAGGAAGCTCCCGTTGAAGAAGCTCCTGTTGAAGAAGCTCCCGTAGCTGAAGCTGCAGAGGAAACAGCTGCAGAAGAAGCAACAGAAGAAGCCGCTTCTGAAGAATAATATTTTCACATAATAATTACGAAGGGGTGCACGATTAACACGTGACCCCTTTTAATTATTATACTAATTTAGTTCCGGGGTGATTTTATGAAACGAATATTTGCATTAATCTGTATAGCCTGTGTGATGCTTGGTGTCATGGTGGCACATGCAGATAATATGGTAGGATTCATATCCGGCAAACAGGACCATATGATTCTCGGTTCTGTTAAGGATATCAGCGAAAAAAAGATAGTCATAACCGTAGACCATGTACTAAGTGAACCTGCATCCAAGCTTATAGGTACTGATATCACCGTATCCGCTTTTGAGTATTCATATTGTGAGGAGCATACTCCTGATGAATTCAATAGCCCCATAATATCGGATAACCTTGTAATATCTGTGGATAAAAAAGGTGATGCATATGTGGTTAAGAACGGCGCCTATAAGGTTGATTCCAATGAATATGCAAGCTGTAAGATTGTAGTTCATGAAGATATGCATGAAGAAGATTGCTTAAGTGACCTTATGAGAATCACATGTTTCATACGCTCCAATGCCAAGGTGAAGGAGTTTGAATTTGACGAAGAGGGCAGGATATATGCTGCCTATCCTCAGACGGTGGAGCAGTGTGTCAACTTTGTAGATGATGATGGCACGGCACTTGTAGATGAGGAAACACCGGATACACTTCCTACTGTCCCGCCTGCGGCTCCCGGTGAACAATCCCACTCAGAGGATAATCGCTGGATTATAGCTGTATGTATGCTCGTTGTCGGCTCAATTGCAGGCATGGGTGTGCTGTATCTTGTCATGACGAGAAAAAACAGTTGAAATAATAAATGAAGCATTGAGATTTATCTGCTCAATGCTTCATTTATTATAATTTCGGTTGCCAGCCATTTATCGATTGAACCGTTTTTTACAGCAAAATCCATATCTCGGCATTTTGACATTACTGCCACTATTTTCCTCGCTCCTAATTTATCGGCCTGTGCCAGATTGTTTTTGGCATGTTTTTCGTATAGTCCCGTAAGCGAGCAAATTTCTCTCATCGGTCTTGATTTTAATATCAACAGCTTATGAAACGTAGCGAATTTTTTAAATATTATGCTGATAATTTTTATCGGTTCTTCGTTTAGTGCCTTTAAATCACTAAGCTTGATAAATGCATCATTTCTGTTTAATGCTACAATATCGTCCACCATACCGAAAACCTTGTTTTCTATATTCCTTGTAACTAAGCTATCAATCATTTCAGCTGTGATTGTATCGGCTTCGGTGCAGTAGGATATGAGCTTCTCGGCTTCGGATTTCAGAGACATCATTGACGGACCGGAGATTTCTGCCATATATGCAGCATCCTCAGATGTCACAGTCTTGCCGCTGCTTTTAAAAAGCCTTATAAGCCATGATGCAAGAGTGCCGGTTGTTTGATATTCAAATTCACATACAGGGTATATCTTGGATACCTGTTTGTACAGAGAGCTCCTCTTATCTATCTGTGTTTCTGCAAAAATAATTATTGCATATTCGGGTATGGATTGTATAAGCTCGCTCCAGTATTTTTTTTGATTTTCTGATGCTTTTTTAAATATTCCGGTGTCATGAAGCAGCAGTACTTTCCTTTCGCTCATAAAGGGATATGAATTAATGAATGCATCTATATCTTCCTCGGAAGGGAGCTCCTTTGAGATTTTCATCAGATTAAACTGTGCTGTGTCTTCGTCGGTATTTGCACTTATTATTTCCTTGGAATAGTGGTCGATTAAGAATTCCTCTTCTCCGCACAGAATATATGCATTTTTGTATATGGAATTTTTAATATCGTCTTTAATGTTATACATTGTCTTACTCCTTTATGAGTTTATGGTTTTTTATCGTAAATGTGATAGCTTTGTGGATATCTGTTCTTAGTATTTTTGAGCTTTTAAATTTCTTTAGTGTGTCCGGGTGGGGGTGATTGTATCTGTTGTTTTTGCCGCAGGATATTACCGCATATTCGGCATTCGCCTTCTTCGCTATATTGTCAGACAACGTGCTTCTGCCACCGTGATGGGCTACCTTTATCACATCCGTATCCTCTATGTCATCCATAACGGCATACATTCCGTATTCCTCGATGTCTGCCGTGAAGAGAAATGATACGCCCTCGTATTCAAAGCTTGTAACCAAGGAATTATTATTTGCATCAAGCCTGTAAGAGCTTTCGGGGCTTAAGACCTTTAATACACCTTTTTTGCCAAATGAGATTTTATCTCCTTTGCATACACGCTCTATAGGAATTCGGTGCTTTACAGCTGTCTCATAAAGCTTTTTACTGCTATATTTCTCATCGGCAGAAATCACCCTGTCAGGAACTATGAGCTTTTTTACATATCCTTTTTCAATTAATGTATATATACCGTTTATGTGGTCATCGTGATAATGTGTCACCACCAGTGCATCTAAGTGATATATACCTTTTGAATTGAGATAGGGAATCACCTCCGTCTGCCCGGTATCCGGCTTCGATTCACTTCCGCAGTCTATCATCATGGTGTTTGAGTCTGTGTCGCTTATCAGGGTGCATTCTCCCTGACCTACGTTAAGGAAGGTGACACTGCATTGCTCATTATCTATATTATACGACACAAATGAAAAATTTGCAATGATAAATATCATATAGAGGACAAAAGATATTTTTCTTTTACGAAGCTTAATCAGTATATATATTCCTATTATCTGCAGCAATATTACGGCAAGAAGCTTTATAGTGATATTAATATATCCAAAGGGCATCTCGGCAAAAATACCCGTCAGCATATTCATGGCGTATACCGGCACTACAGCGATGTATGAAAATAACCTGCAAATAAGCTCCGGCGCCCATATGCACAATGCAGAAAACAAATATGACATTCCCAGAGCCGAGGGTACTATCAACAGTATTATGAGGTTACTTACAAGTCCGGATACAGACACACCTTTAAATGCAGATACCGAAAAAGGCAGAGATATCAGATTCGCACAAAGCGTAATCATAAATGACTCCAACACACTGCCGAATTTCCTTGTGTTCAGGCTGTACTTTTGAGAGAGACTTGCACCCATAAGCACACCTGCCGTTGCAGAGAATGATAACTGAAATGATATATCGCTGTATGAATAAGGTTCGAGTAAAAGTGTGGTGCACATTACACAAAACAAGGAGATAAAAGGGGAATACTCGCGGCTGAGAAATGGTGCACTGCACACAATCACAGCCATAAGAGCAGCTCTTTGCACAGATACTCCGAATCCGGTGAAAACAAACATAAATACTCCTGCGGCAAACGTCCCTGCTAATGCTATTATACTTTTGTATCGCCTTTTCAGCTTTAAATTTATGTAAAGAGATGATATGAACATGATGAGCATACTCAAATGAAGCCCCGATACTGCTATAACATGGTATACACCTGCACGTCTGTAGTTCTCCTTGAGAGAGTTACTCATTTTGGATTTACTGCCTGTTACCAGTGCAGTTGCCAGCGATGCTTCATCCTCCGGCAGAAACTCATATATTCTACGGGTTATTTTATCACGCATTTTATAAAAAGAAGTGAGTGAGCCCTTTTTATGATAATTAATCTCTGCCAACGACGAATTGAAGATTACGGATACACCTTGTGATTTAAGATAACTGCGGTTGTCAAAGCCACCGGGATTCATAGCTGTATCGGGATGCTCTATGGTGCCCCTTAGTGTCAAAGTGTCTCCGGGGCAGAAATCGCTCAAATCAGCGTATCTTATGTTCACACACAGCTTTTCGTTAATCTTGAGACCTTTGAGACATTTGCCGGTGAAGCTTACTGTGTCGTAGCTTTCTGTAGGTAATGAAGCAATTGTGCAGGTAATAACATATTGGTTACCTTCTTTAAGTGCCTTTCTGTCTTTAATTACATTGCTCTCAAAGGAAAAAATCCTGTATACCGTAGTCAGTAAAATCAAAATGTATATGAACTTGTAAATATGATTTCTAATCAAGTATTTCATAACATCCGTATCCTATGTGCAAATAATAATAGGAAAACATAAAAAAACATGCATTTTTTTATAAATAATACCTATTTTAATATAATAACACATTTTTATTGAATTTACAACTTGATTTTAAACAATAAATGATATATAATATAGAATTGATTGTATAACGGGGTGAATAAATGGCAATATTTACTATGTCAGACTTACATCTTTCCCTTGGTACCGATAAACCCATGGAGGTGTTTGGCTCTGCTTGGGACAATTACATACAGCGGATTTATGATAACTGGTCATCTTGTGTATCTGCTTCAGATACCGTCCTTGTAGGCGGTGATATTTCATGGGCTATGCACTTAAACGACTGTACAGAGGATTTTGCCTTTATTGATTCGCTTCCCGGGCGTAAACTCCTTTTTAAGGGGAACCACGACTATTGGTGGGAGAGCATGACTAAGATGAATTCTTTTTTGACTGCAAACGGATTTCAGACTATCGAATTCATGCAGAATAACGCCGTTATATGTGAGGATTGTGTTATCACGGGCACCAGGGGCTGGTCGCTTCCCGGTGATGGCGGCTTCGGTGAAGATGATGAAAAAATCTACAACCGTGAGCTTTTAAGGCTTGAGCTTTCTTTGCAGGATGGAGAGAGACTTTTAACACAGACGGGTATCCTGCCGGATAAGAAAATCTGTGTTCTCCATTATCCGCCCTTTACCCGGGAGCATATTCCGGATGAGGGTGTGGTGTCACTCATGGAGAAATATGGGGTTACTCATTGCTTTTACGGTCATCTTCATTCACACTCTGCTTACAATTCCTTTGAGGGAGCTGTAAACGGCATACAATATCGTCTGACCTCGGCAGATTATCTTAAATTTACACCCTTTGAGGTATGAAATAAACAAAAAATCAAATTTTACAAAAAATTTTAAAAAAATCTATAGAAATTTTTTGTAAAGTTTGGTATAATATATAACCGATGCAAGGATGCACGGATATCAAATGAAATTTATTATATAGGGGGAACCTGAACAAATGAAATTATTAAAGAACGAAACAATTGAAAAGAACACAGTCAAGCTTACCATTGAGGTAGACAAAGAGGCTTTTGCCGCTGCTGTTGAAAAATCCTATAAGAAAAATGTTAAGCAGATTGCAATACCCGGTTTCAGAAAGGGTAAAGCTCCCAGAGCTATTATTGAAAAATATTACGGTAAGGGTATCTTCTGGGAAGATGCAGTGAACTTTGTATGCCCCGATGCATATGAATATGCTGTAAAGGAAGCAGGTATCGACCCTGTAGACAGACCCGAAATTGATATTGAAACCATAGAAGAGGGCAAGGAGCTTGTACTTACAGCTACAGTTACCGTAAAGCCCGAGGTAGAGCTTGGTGAATACAAGGGTGTATCCGCAGAAAAGAAAAACTACAAGACTAAGGTTGCAGATGTTGATGCAGAAATCAAAGCTGCACGCGAGCAGAATGCACGTATGATAAATGTCGAGGACAGAGCTGTTAAGAAGGGTGACCACACTGTTATTGATTTTGAAGGCTTTGTAGACGGTGTAGCATTTGAAGGCGGCAAGGGCACAGACCATAAGCTTGAAATCGGCAGCGGTCAGTTTATACCCGGATTTGAAGAAGCTCTCGTTGGTGCTAAAATCGGCGTAGAGAAGGAAATAAACGTTACCTTCCCCGAAGAGTATCATGCTGAAGAGTTAAAGGGCAAGCCTGCAATGTTCAAGGTAACTGTTAAGAGCATCCAGGTTAAGGAGCTCCCCGAGCTTAACGATGATTTCGCTAAGGACGTAAGTGAGTTTGATACACTTGATGAATACAAAGCTGACATTAAGGCAAAGCTTGATAAGGCAAACGCAGAAAAGACAGCTAATGAATTTGAAGGCAATGTTATCAAGGTTGTAGTAGATGCTGCAAAGGTAGATATCCCCGAGTGCATGATTGACACTGCTGTTGAGGATATGATGAGAGAATTTAGCTACAGACTTTCTTCACAGGGCTTAAGCCTTGAGCAGTATATGCAGTTTACAGGCATGACAGCCGATTCCTTCAAAGAGCAGTACAAGGAGCAGGCTGAAGAGAGAGTTAAATCAAACCTCGTAATCAGCGAAATCGCCAAGAAGGAAAATATCGAAGTTACAGATGAAGATGTAGAAAACGAGCTCAAGAATATGGCAGAGATGTATGGCATGGAGCTTGATAAGTTAAAGGAATTCGTTAAAGACGGCGAATTAGAGAGCTTGAAGGAAGAATTAAAGCTCAAGAAGGCAGTAACACTTATAGTTGATGCAGCCAAGGTTAAGAGAGCTGCAAAGAAGAAGGAGGAGAACGAATAATATGAGTCTGGTACCAATGGTTGTTGAACAAACCAACAGAGGTGAACGTTCGTACGATATTTATTCAAGACTTTTAAAGGACAGAATTATATTTTTAAGCGATGAGGTTAATGATGTTACAGCAAGTCTTGTTGTTGCACAGATGCTTTTCTTAGAGGCAGAGGATCCCGATAAGGATATCAACCTTTACATCAACAGCCCCGGCGGTTCAATTACTGCAGGTATGGCTATTTACGATACGATGCAGTATATTAAGTGTGATGTTTCAACAATTTGTATTGGTATGGCAGCTTCCATGGGAGCATTTCTCCTGGCGGCAGGTGCCAAGGGCAAAAGATTCGCTCTTCCCAACAGTGAGGTTATGATTCATCAGCCTCTCGGCGGTATGCAGGGTCAGGCTACCGACATCAAGATTCACGCTGAACGTATCATAAAGATGAAGGAAACCTTAAACAAGATTTTAAGTGACAGAACAGGTAAGCCGTATGAACAAATCTGTGCGGATACCGAGAGAGATAATTTTATGTCTGCTTATGAAGCTAAAGAATACGGCTTGGTGGACGAGGTTATCGAAAAAAGAAAATAATGATTTAAGTGTGCCCGCCCACCAAAAAACAGGGCGGGCAAAATTATATATGAGGTGTTGCAATAAATGAGCGATAAGCATAACAGTATTTCGTGCTCTTTTTGCGGTAAACCGCAGGATATGGTTACCAGGCTTATAGCAGGTCCCAGCGGCGGTGTTTATATATGCAATGAGTGTATAGATATATGCAATGATATACTCGATACCGAGCTCGAAACAATGAGCTATGATGATGAGAGTATATTTGAGGAGCTTCCCAAGCCAAGTGATATTAAGGAAATCCTTGATATGTATGTCATAGGGCAGGATGCTCCCAAGAAAAGTCTGGCGGTAGCTGTGTATAATCACTATAAGCGAATTAATCACATAGCTGATGGTGATGACGATGTGGAGATTTCCAAGAGTAATATACTTATGGTAGGCCCCACAGGCTCGGGTAAGACTCTGCTTGCCCAAACTCTTGCCAAGATAATTGATGTGCCCTTTGCTATAGCAGATGCTACATCACTTACTGAAGCAGGTTATGTGGGAGAGGACGTGGAGAATATTCTCCTTAAGATAATTCAGGCTGCCGACTACAATGTGGAGCGTGCTCAAAAGGGCATAATATACATTGATGAAATAGATAAAATAGCACGCAAGTCTGAGAATCCATCCATTACCCGTGACGTAAGCGGCGAGGGTGTGCAGCAGGCGCTTCTTAAGATTTTGGAGGGTACGGTGGCTTCTGTACCGCCCCAGGGTGGCAGGAAACATCCCCACCAGGATTTTATACAGATTGATACCACCAATATTCTATTTATATGCGGTGGTGCATTTGACGGACTTGATAAGATTATAGAGAGACGCATAGGTAAG
The DNA here is from genome assembly GCA_017621495.1 of Clostridia bacterium. Classification (GTDB taxonomy): domain Bacteria; phylum Bacillota; class Clostridia; order UMGS1810; family UMGS1810; genus RGIG8748. The sequence goes on along the minus strand of JAGATB010000028.1, from coordinate 35,577 downwards.
AAATCCCTTGGCTTTGGTGCAGATGTCAGCTCCAAAACCTCCAAGGATGTGGGTGAATTATTCAAGGAAATGCAGCCCCGTGATTTGCTCAAATTCGGTCTTATACCGGAATTTGTAGGCAGACTCTCGGTCAGTGTTTCACTGGATAGCCTGGACAGGGATGCAATGATTCGCATACTTACAGAGCCCAAGAATGCTCTTGTTAAGCAATATATCAAGCTTTTGGCTATGGACGACGTTGTGTTGGAGTTTGAGGAGGATGCCTTAGGTGCTATCGCCGATAAAGCTATTGAACGCAAAACCGGTGCCAGAGGTCTGCGCTCCATCATGGAGGAGGTAATGAGTGAAGTCATGTACACAGCTCCCTCAGAGAAAAACCTCAAAAAATGCATCATAACCAAGGCGTGCATTACCGATAACGCCAAGCCTAAGCTTATTTCCAAGGCAAAACCGCGTATAAGCGAGAAAACAGTTTCATAATTAATTACTAAGCTGCCCGTGGGATTGATTATAATTACTGCGGACGGCTTTTTATTTCGGAGTTATAAATATGAGAACATACCACATACCTATTTTCGTGCCCCATAAAGGGTGTCCGCATGACTGCGTGTTTTGCAATCAGCGGCATATCACCGGTCACACTGCCGATACCACTGCAGATGATGTGGTGAGAATAATTGAAGAAAACCTCTCCACCATATCAGGTGAATACTATGCCGAGGCGGCATTTTTCGGCGGCAGCTTTACCGGAATAGATATTGATAAGCAGACGGAGCTTTTGGAGGCGGCATATCCCTATATATCAGATGGCTCACTAACCGGCATGCGTTGCTCCACAAGACCTGATTACATAGACGAGCGTATATTGACTAATTTGAAAAAATACCGTATGAGCTGTATAGAGCTTGGTGTGCAGTCCACAGACCCGGAGGTGTTAGCATTAAGCCGCAGGGGACACTGCTATGATGATGTAGTAAGGGCATCAGAGCTTATCAAGTCCTATGACATAGAGCTTGGACTGCAGATGATGCTTGGACTTCCCGGAGATAACTATGACAAAATGATTAAAACCGCCCGGGATTTGATTTCCCTTAAGCCGTCATGCGTGAGACTTTATCCTACACTGGTGGTACCGGATACAGACTTATACATCATGCATGAGCAGGGCACTTACACTCCCCTTACTACCGAGGAGACGGTAGAAGCACTTAGCGAAATCATACCTATGTTTGAACGTGAAAATATATCTATAATAAGGGTAGGACTTCAGACAACCGATGATATCAATGAAAACACAGTAAAGGGTCCCTATCATCCTGCAGTAAGAGAACTGGCAGAGGGCAGGATTATCCGAAGGCTCATTGAGCATAACCTTAAGACTGAATGCAATGAAATTAAAATCATCTGCAATCCGGGCAGAGTTTCTCAGGTTATAGGCCATCAAAAATGCAATAAGCTTTATTTTAAGGAAAAATACAATCTGAATTTAAAAGTAATTGCAGACAAGTCCGTTGATTATAATAAGTTAAAAATTTGTGACAAAATTGTTGAAATTTATTACGAAGTGTGATACAATAATAATGTTGTATAAATTCGTATTTTGAGGTGTTTTTGTGTATTTAAAAAGCATTAAAATGCAAGGATTTAAATCCTTCGCAGATAAAATTGATTTGGAGTTTGGTCAGGGTATCACTGCCATAGTAGGCCCCAACGGAAGCGGTAAGAGCAATGTCTCCGACGCCATACGCTGGGTACTCGGTGAGCAGAGTGCCAAGAGCCTTCGAGGCGGCAAGATGGAGGATATCATCTTTGCAGGTACCCAGAAGAGAAGCCAGCTTGGTTTTGCGCAGGTTACCATTACATTGGATAACTCGGATGAGATATTTAATATAGACCAGGATGAACTCAAGGTAACCAGACGTGTCAGCAGAAGCGGTGAGAGTGATTATTACATAAACAATACCCCCTGCAGGCTTAAGGATATCCATGAAATGTTTATGGATACAGGCCTTGGCAGGGAGGGTTATTCAGTTATAGGTCAGGGCAAGATTGACCAGATACTTTCCTCAAAGGCTGAGGAGAGAAGACATATTTTTGAAGAAGCTTCGGGTATTACCAAGTACAAATACCGCAAGAATGAATCGGAGAAGAAACTTTTACAGACCGAAGAAAACCTTGTGCGAATTAAAGATATCCTTGTTAATCTCGAAGAACGTGTGGAGCCGCTTCGTATTCAATCAGAAAAAGCGCGCCGGTATCTTGATTTAAGAGAAGTTTTAAAGGGGTTGGATATCAATATTGCCATTCGCAACATAGACAAGCAGAAACAAAATTTGGAAGAAGGCAAACAGAAATTCAAGGATACATATGAACAGCTCAATAACGAAAAGCTTCGTCTTGACCTTATAAGTGAGCAAATTAGTGCCAAGACCGACCAGCTCAGCGAAGTAAACGAAGAAATCAACACATTGAAAGAACAGTCATTTGCTCTTGAGAAAGAAAATGAAACCATCAAGGGTAAGATTGAAATACTCAAAAACGATATTAAAAACAATTCCGAGAATGTATTAAGATGGCAGTCGGATGCCAAAATTATAGAAGAAAAGATTTCTCTTACCGATATCAGCATTAAGAATAACGAAGCCGATATCAAAGACAAGGAAGCACGTAAGCTCGTATTGGAGGAGAAGCTCACCAAGTGCGATAAGAAGCTCTCTGAATACGATGAAAAGATTAATGAGAAAAACGCCGAGGCAGAGAAACACAAAAGTGATATTGTGGCTCTGCTGGGTGAAATATCTGCGTTTAAGGCGCGTCTCTCGGGATTTAATGTGCTTATAAAGAACTTTGACGAGAGAAAGGCAGCCCTCCAGGATGAGCTGAAGCAGAAATCCGAGTCAAAGGAGTCAAACACAGTAAAGCTCGGTGAGGTTGAGGATAAAATCAAGGAGAATAAAACCTCCAAGTCCAATGCCTTTGCTAAGATGGAAGAGCTTAAGAAGGAGTACTTTGCCTCCAGAGAAGAATTGGAAAAATCCAAGGAAATCCAAAACAAAAAGGTTACAGAGCTTAACTCCAAGCTTTCCAGGATTAACCTTCTTGAAGATTTGGAAAAAGGCCTTGAGGGTTATTCCAAGGGAGTAAAGAACGTGCTGTCCTCAAACATAAAGGGTGTACACGGACTTATCTCCAAGCTTATTACGGTTAAAGATGAGTACGTAACCGCCATAGAAATAGCCCTGGGCAATATGATACAAAACATAGTGGTAGATGATGAAGACTGCGCCAAGAAGTGCATATCCTCACTGAGCCAATCAAAGGGCGGCAGAGCCACATTTTTGCCCATTACATCAGTAAAGGGCGATCCTATGAAAAACCCTCCCGTTAAGGATAAGGGATTTATAGGAGTGGCGTGTGACCTTTTGGAATACGCCCCGGAGTATGACGGCATTTTCAAAAATTTGCTGGGCAGATGTGTCATTGCAGACAATATAGACAATGCTGTAAATATGGCTAAGAAAAACGGCTATAAATTCAAGATAGTAACTCTCGACGGTCAGCTTATCAATGCAGGCGGCTCCATAACCGGAGGAAGTGTTAATAAAAATCAAAGCCTTCTGGGACGTTCCAAAGAGATAGAACGTTTAAAAGAAGAAGCCAAAATCCTCCAGAAAACAGTCGACGATAATGACGACTGCATCGCAGAGCTTAAAGCAGCAATCAACAAGATGGCAGATACCAAAGCTGCCCTTGAAGATGAAATCAACTCCTGCGAGCACGAAGCAGTTCGGCTTGAATCGGAGTACAGAAATATAAAACGTATTATCGACGAGCTGACTCGCTCTATATCTGTAATAACCAATGAAAACGGAGATATTTTAAAGAGCATTGCCGATGTTGAAAAGCAGGCCGACAGCTTTAATGCCAAAATACTGGAAAACGAAGAAAAAATAAGACAATCCCGTGCCGCTGCAGATGAATTTACTCTTATGGCAGAGGAGATTGTCTCGGAGAGAGACAGCTTCCAGGAGAGTGTCCTCACCGACAGAATCAGCTTCAATACCATAGACAAGGATATAGAGGCGGCTCATGCGAGCATATATTCCTTAAGTGCAAACAAAAATTCTCTTGCCATGGAGCTTGCCGCAAAGCAAAATGATATATCAAACATCGGACAGATAAATGAAAAGCTCAAATCCGATATAGCCGCTCATGAGAGCAATATTGCTACTAATTGTGAGATAATGACGGAAATTGCAAATAAAATTCTCGAGACGCAAAAAGGCTATGAAAGCGACACCGCAAAGCTTAAATCAATTCAGAATTCACTTAAAGACCAGAATGAGACAATCTATCTCCTACAGCAGGAGACAGCACGTCTGGAGGCGAAAAATGCCAAGATTGAGTCCGATGTGGAGGCTGTAATCAATAAGCTTTGGGATGAATATGAGCTTACATACAACACAGCCCTTGAATACAAAAAAGCTGATTTTGATATGAACCAATCCCAGAAGGAGGCGTCTTCATTAAGAAGTCAGATTAAGCAGCTGGGACATATCAATATAGATGCCATAGAGGAGTACAAAGAGGTTAAGGAAAAATTTGATTTCCTTACCGAGCAGAAGGCAGACCTCGATGAAACCAAAATCAAGCTTGAGGATATAATAAAAGAGATGCAGACTGTGATGACGCAGAAGTTTGTGGAGAGCTTTAATATCATACAGACACGTTTCAACAGTGTGTTCCATGAGCTGTTCGGCGGTGGCGCAGGCAGGCTTACCCTGACCGACCCGGACAACGTGCTTGAGAGCGGTATAGAAATAGAGGTACAGCCCCCGGGCAAGAAGCTTCAGAACATGATGGTGCTTTCCGGCGGCGAAAAGGCACTCTCCGCAATTGCACTGCTGTTTTCGGTGCTTGAAGTTCGCCCCACACCATTCTGTATACTGGACGAGGTAGAGGCGGCTCTTGACGATAACAACGTATACCGCTTTGCAGACTACATACGCAAATACTCCGAGAAAACCCAGTTCATAGTGGTAACTCACAGAAGGGGTACCATGGAGGCTGCAGATATCATGTACGGTATCACCATGCAGGAGAAGGGCGTATCAAAGCTTCTTAAGCTCAAATTTGAAGATTTGGAGGATTACAACTGATGTTTAACTTTTTTAAAAAGAACAAAGAAAACGATACAGAGGAAACCATAATACAAAATCCCGAAACGGTCGAAACCCCGGAAACAGAGCAGGAACCTGCAGAAAGTGCAGATATCATGCCGGAGAGTGCCGAAGCACCTGCAGAAGCAAACGGCGGATTTTTTGCCAAGCTTAAGGCAGGTCTGGGCAAGACTCGTGATGCCTTGAATGAAAAGGTGGACAGTGTCCTCAAGGTTTTTAAAAAGATAGATGAAGATTTATATGAGGAGCTTGAGGAAGCCCTTATCATGGCGGATGTAGGCGTGGAGACCTCCACATATATCATAGACGAACTCAGAAAAAAGGTCAAAGAAAAGCACCTTACCGAGTCAGAAGAAGTCAAAGGTGAAATTGCCGAAATAGTGGCAGAAATTTTAAGCGAAAATGACAATACCCTGAAGCTTGAAACCACCCCGGCTGTAATAATGGTTATCGGCGTAAACGGTGTGGGCAAGACCACTTCAATCGGTAAGATGGCAGCTAAGTATATATCCGAAGGCAAGAAGGTGCTCCTCGGTGCTGCGGATACCTTCCGTGCGGCAGCCATAGACCAGCTTCAGATATGGGCAGACAGAGTAGGCGCCGACATAGTAAAGCATGAAGAGGGCTCGGATCCTGCGTCGGTTGTGTTTGATACCATAGCCGCCGCCAAATCCAGAAAGAGCGATGTTATGATTATCGATACCGCCGGCAGACTCCACAACAAGAAAAACCTCATGGATGAGCTTGCCAAGATATCCAGAATTATAGAACGTGAGCTTCCCGGCTGTTCAAGAGAAACTCTCCTTGTGCTGGATGCTACTACAGGTCAGAACGCTGTGAATCAAGCCGAGGTATTCTCCGAGAGTGCCTCAATCACAGGCATAATCCTCACCAAGCTTGATGGCAGTGCCAAGGGCGGCATAGTCCTTGCTATAGCTCATGAGCACTCCATACCGGTAAAGCTCGTAGGTGTAGGAGAGGGCATGGATGACCTGCAGGAATTCAATGCACTTGATTTTGCAAATGCAATGATAGGTGAATAAAATTTCACTGCTCGCAAAGCATCCGGTAGCTTTGCGAGTAATTTTTTTGCAAATTTTCAAAAAAACACTTGACAAACCTATACACATATATTATAATATATTAGGTTGTAAAGTAAATTACTTGACACCGTGTGAAAGTGAGAGTGATTTTGATGAAGGACATGAGTATATCGCTTCTTCTTGATTTTTACGGCAATCTCTTAAATGAGAAGCAGCTTTCTATGATGGAGGAGTATTATCAGGAGGATTTATCACTCTCGGAAATCGCCGAAAACTGCGGCATTACCAGACAAGGTGTTCATGATAAAATCCGCCGCGGCGGTTTAGAGCTTAAGTCTTATGAAGAGCGACTGGGACTTCTGGAACGTTTTTCCGGTATTACCCGTGCAGCAGACCAAATCGACTCTATGTTAAAAGAGGGTACGGTAATTGATGCAAAGCTTTACGGCGAGATATCACGTTTGCTTGATATCATCAGGAACGAAGCATGATTTATAAAGGAGGTTTTACCTTTGGCATTTGAGAACTTATCAGAGAAACTTCAAAACGCATTCAAAAAGTTAAAAGGCAAGGGTAAAATATCCGAAGCCGACCTTAAAGTGGCTATGCGTGAGGTTAAGCTGGCATTGCTGGAAGCCGACGTTAACTTCAAGGTAGTTAAGGATTTCATCAAATCCGTATCGGACAAAGCTATCGGCTCCAATGTGCTTGAGAGCCTCACACCTGCACAGCAGGTTATCAAGATAGTTAACGAAGAGCTCACAGCTCTTATGGGTACCGAGGCATCAAAGCTTAATTTCGGCTCCAAGAGCCCTGCCGTTATAATGATGGTAGGTCTGCAGGGTGCCGGTAAGACCACCACCAGCGCCAAGATAGGCGGTATACTTAAAAAGCAGGGCAAGAGACCTATCCTTGCAGCCTGCGACGTATACAGACCTGCTGCCAGAAAACAGCTCAAAGTAGTGGGAGAGCAGCTTGAAATCCCGGTATTTTCCATAGATGACTGCAATGATGCAGTTAAAATCGCTGCAGATGCCGTATCACACGCCAAGCATTACGGCAACGATGTGGTTATCATAGATACCGCCGGCAGACTTCACTTAAACGAAGAGCTCATGGATGAGCTTTTAAACATAAAAAATACCGTAGAACCGTCGGAAATTCTTCTTACCATAGATGCTATGACAGGTCAGGATGCGGTGAACGTAGCCGAAGCCTTCAACGAAAAGCTTGATATCACCGGTGTAGTGCTTACCAAACTGGACGGCGACACCCGAGGCGGTGCGGCATTGTCTGTAAGAGCAGTTACGGGCAAGCCCATAAAGCTTGCCGGTCAAGGTGAGAAGCTCACCGACTTGGACTGGTTCTATCCGGACAGAATGGCTTCCAGAATTCTTGGTATGGGTGATGTGCTCAGTCTCATAGACAAGGCTCAACAGGCATTTGATGAAAAGCAGGCTATAGAGCTTGAAAAGAAAATCCGTCAGCAGACCTTCACTCTGGATGATTATCTGGAGCAGATGAAGCAAATGCGTAAGATGGGTTCATTCACAGATATAATCGGTATGCTGCCCGGTGTCAATAAAAAGGCATTGGCAGGAGCATCCTTTGATGAAAAAAAGATAGACCGCATAGAAGCTATAATCACATCTATGACCAAGAAGGAGAGAGCGAATCCCTCTATCATCAATTCAAGCCGTAAGAAACGTATAGCAGACGGCAGCGGTACACAGGTTCATGACGTTAATCAGTTTTTGAAGTCATTTGAACAGATGCAGAAGCTTATGAAACAATTTAGCAATCCAAAGAAAATGAAGCGCGCTATGGGCGGCTTCGGTAATTTCTTAAGATAGCATTTAAATAATAATTGTTTATTAATTACTTATTGGAGGTGAATTTTAATGGTTAAAATTCGTTTAAAGAGAATGGGTGCAAAGAAGGCTCCTTTCTACAGAGTTGTTGTTGCTGATTCCAGATATCCCAGAAACGGTAGATTTATCGAAGAAATCGGTACATTTGATCCTAAGACAGATCCTTCTACAATCAACATCGACGCTGAAAAGGCTTCGAAGTGGCTTGCTACAGGTGCTCAGCCTACTGATACTGTTAAGGAATTGCTTAAGATCAGCGGTATCATTAAATAAGCATCGGGAGGTTTAAGCTTATGAAAGAGTTATTAGAATACATTGCAAAATCTCTTGTTGACTTCCCTGAGGATGTCAGCGTTACAGAGATTGACAGCGATCAGACAACCGTCCTCGAGCTTCGTGTCAACGAAGCAGACATGGGCAAGGTTATTGGTAAGCAGGGCAGGATTGCCAAATCCATCCGTGCGGTTATCAAGGCTGCAGCCGGCAGAGAAAACAAACGTGTTGTTGTAGAGATAGTTCAATAATTCACTTTAATATGGGGCTCTTTTGGCCTCATATTTTTGTACGGAGGGATTTATTATGGACAAATTCATAGATGTAGGGCAGATAGTAAACACTCACGGACTTCGCGGAGAGGTTAAGGTCAACCCATGGACAGACGCACCCGAAGTATTTGAAGCATTTGATGTCTTGTACACAGATGATAAAAAGCATTACAAGGTAAAAGGTGTCAGATATCAGAAAAACTGCGTTCTTCTGAAGCTTGAAGGTGTGGACGATATGGATGCTGCCGAGAGAATGAGAAACAAGGTTCTCTATGCTCCCAGAGAGCTTTTTGATGAGCTTCCGGAGGACACTTACTTAGTGGTCGATATCGTAGGACTTACGGTCAAAGATGATGCCATAGAGTACGGCAGTGTAGAAGATGTCATTACCACAGGCAGCAATGACGTGTATGCAGTAAGGACAAAGGACCACAGAACTATACTTATACCCGCTATTAAAGATGTAATAAACGAGATAAATGTCAAAGAGGGCTACATTCACATAACTATGCCAAGAGGACTACTAAACTAATGCCTCCTTTGTTAAAGGGAGGGAACCAAACGAAGTTTGGTGGAGGGATTCAGGTCATGAAATTTCATATACTTACACTTTTCCCCGAAATGTTCGGCGGAGTCCTGCACGACAGCATGCTCGGCAGGGCAGAAAAAAATAATATAATTGAATTTGATGTTATAAATATCCGTGACTTCGCTACCAATAAACACAATCGTGTAGATGACTATCCCTACGGCGGAGGCAGAGGTATGGTAATGCAGGCAGAGCCCATTTATCTCGCCTATGAGAGCATATGCCAAAGGCTTGATACCAAGCCCTATGTTATATATATGTCTCCCAAGGGCAGAGTCTTTAATCAGGCAAAGGCGGTGGAGCTAAGCAGTATGGATAACCTCGTCATACTCTGCGGTCATTATGAGGGTGTAGACCAGCGTATAATTGACGAGATAGTAGATGAAGAGATATCCATAGGTGACTATGTGCTTACCGGTGGTGAAATCCCTGCAATGGCTGTTATTGACTGCGTAAGCCGTATGATAGAGGGTGTGCTCTCCAATGAGGACAGCTTCACCGATGAATCTCACTACAGCGGACTTTTGGAGTATCCGCAGTATACACGCCCGCCTGTATTTCATGGGGTGGAGGTTCCTCCGGTATTGCTTAGTGGCAATCATGCTATGATATCTAAGTGGCGTATGGAGAAATCCCTTGCAGAAACCGCCGCCAAAAGACCGGATATGCTTGAAAAATACAACCAAAAGCCTCACTTTTAATCATCATCTGCGAATTAACATAAAAATTTAAAAAAATGTAAAAAAATGCTTGCATTTTATGGCAAGTTGTGTTAAAATATTTAATTGTATACGGGCGGTCCTCTGTAAATGACCTTTTCGATTGGGTCTATAGTGCTTTGCAAGAACGCCTACGGAGAGAGGAGGATATAATGATGGATATTATTGAAAGCTTAACAAGCGCACAGTTAAGAACAGACCTTCCTGAGCTTTGCATCGGTGATACTGTTAAGGTTCACGTGCTTATCAAAGAAGGTTCCAGAGAAAGAATCCAGGTGTTTGAAGGTACAATCATTGCCAAGAAACACGGCGGTATTACAGAAACCTTTACTGTAAGAAGAATTTCTTACGGTGTTGGTGTGGAAAGAACTTTCCCTGTAAATTCTCCTAAACTTGCTAAAATCGAAGTTGTCAGAAAAGGTAAAGTCAGAAGAGCTAAGCTCTACTACTTACGTGACAGAGTCGGTAAGGCAACAAGAGTTAAAGAGAAAATATGACCACTCAAATGTAAAGAGGACTTACAGTAGGTCCTCTTTACATGACTACGTAATTAATGCTATGGCCAATGATTTGTCCATAGCTTTTAATTTATATACTAAAATACGTTTGAAAGGTAGGTTATACTTATGAGTAACGAAGAATTTGTACAGGAGACTCCCATACAGGAGAACGAATCTCCCAAAAAGAATATATGGAAGGAAATCCTCGATTGGGTTGTTTCTATTGCAGTGGCAATTGTCATTGCCCTTGTTATAAGAAACTATGTATTTACACTGGTTAGAGTAGACGGTGCCAGCATGGACCCCACATTGGCTCATGGCGATACACTGTTTACGAGGATTATAGGCTATACACCTGCACAGGGCGATATAGTTATATTCCATCCGCCTATAAGCGAGACTGACCGCAAGCCCAACAAGGACACCGCATATGTTAAGAGAGTTATAGCTCTTGAGGGGCAGGAGGTCGATATCACACCCGAGGGTGTCACTGTAGACGGTGAGCTTCTGGAAGAGGATTATATATTGGAAGAGATGAATGTCATAGTACCAAACTCGGTTGAATACCCCTTCGTGGTTCCGGAGGATACCATTTTCGTCCTCGGAGACAACCGCAACAACAGCCATGACAGCCGCAGCAAGGATGTAGGTGCTGTACCTCTTGAAAACATCATAGGCAAAGCACATATCAGATTGCTTCCCTTCAGCACATTCGGCACATTATATAAATAAGTAAACAGCAGGTGATATAAATGGATATACAGTGGTATCCCGGTCATATGACCAAAACCAGAAGAATGATGGAAGAAAACCAAAAGCTCATCGACATAGTGATTGAGCTTTTGGATGCGCGTATACCCTTAAGCAGCCGCAATCCTGCGATTGATGAGATTTTCCCCAATAAGCCGAGACTTGTAGTGCTCAATAAATCCGATATAGCTGACCCGCGCATAACCTCGGAGTGGGAGAGATATTTCGCATCACGGGGTCTTGCGGTTAAGAGCATATCTTCAACCATGGGCAAGTCTTTAAACGATATTTTTGCTTCGTGCAAAGAAATCCTTAAGGATAAAATAGCCCACGACAAAGCACGCGGCTTGGTAAACAGACCTATCAAGATAATGGTGGTTGGTATTCCAAATGTAGGCAAGTCATCATTTATCAACAAGCTCTCCGGCAAGAAAAGTGCCGTAACGGGAGACAGACCCGGTGTTACCAGGGGCAAGCAGTGGATCAGACTGCCCAACTCCTTTGAACTCTTGGATACTCCCGGCATACTATGGCCCAAATTCGAGGACGTTGCCGTAGGCGAAAAGCTTGCATTTACCGGTGCCATTAAGGATGAAATCATGGACATAGAGGAGATAGCCTGCAGACTTCTTGAAGTGCTCAGCAAACGATATCCGGAGAGCCTCACTGCCAGGTACAAGATGACAGATTTTGACTCACTTCCCGGATATGAGCTTTTGGAGCTTTTGGGCAGAAAGAGGGGCTTTGTGGTATCCGGAGGAGAGATAGACACGGAGCGTGCCGCCAAGATATTGCTTGACGAATTCAGAGGTGCAAAGCTTGGCAGGATTTCTTTGGAAACCCCTTCAGATTTTTAGACCGGAGGATTTTACTGATGGCAGATAAAATAAATATGCTTGAATACGAATATAAATATTATGATAAAGGCTATGAGCTTATAGCCGGTGTAGATGAAGCCGGCAGAGGACCTCTTGCGGGGCCGGTATTTGCCGCTGCTGTGGTATTTGATAAAGATACAGTCATCCCCGAGATTAATGATTCCAAGAAGCTTACCGAAAAGAAACGTGAGGAGCTCTTTGACGTGATAATCGAAAAGGCTCTTTACTATAATATAGTAAGCGTCAGCGAGCAGGAAATAGACAGGATTAATATATTAAATGCCGCATTAAAGTGCTTTAACCTTGCAGTTTCGGGTCTTGATAAGCTTCCGGATATAGCGCTCATAGACGGCAACCGTTGCGGAGAAATGCCTGTAGAATGTGAGACAATCGTAAAAGGTGATGCCAAGAGCATGTCAATAGCGGCGGCATCTATCCTTGCCAAGGTTGCCAGAGACAGGTATATTACGGAGCTTGATTCCAAGTACCCCGAGTATAACTTTAAAAAGCACAAGGGCTACGGTACCAAGGAGCACCTTGAAGCTATTGCCAAATACGGCCCGTGCTCCATACATCGTATGACATTCAAGGGTGTAAGGGAGCATGTAAGATGAATACAGTCTCCATAGGTAAAGCAGGGGAGGATATCGCCTGCAAGTATCTGGTACAAAACGGATACACCATATTAAAACGAAACTACAGAGCCGCTAACGGTGAGATAGATATAATCGCCAAGCTCGGCGGACATGTGGCATTCGTTGAGGTCAAAACCCGTCATAATACCAACTTCGGTCTTGCATCCGATGCTGTTAATTACCCCAAACAGCAGAAAATCATACGTACAGCCAGAGCATTTCTGGTATCATATCATAACTATGAAGATGTTTCATTTGATGTATGCGAAGTATACACAGGAGACAGAAACATAAATTATATTGAAAATGCATTTTATGCTTAATTTGGCAAAAAGGTATATATAACTTTCAAAATATAAGGCATATTTTGCCAAAAAAGGCGAAGATTTGCAGAAATTTGAAATTTATGTTCAAATAACTTGCATTTTTTGCCACTGTATGGTAAAATATATGCTAATGTGTAATAATAACGCAGACAGCAAATTTATTGGGGGTTATCAAATGGAAATATCAAATAAATTTAAAGGAATATCACCGTCACCTACACTCATGATTGACTCTAAGTTTAAGCAGATGAAGGCAGACGGTATGGATGTTGTAGGCTTTGGTGCAGGTGAACCGGATTTCGATACACCTCAGCACATCAAGGATGCGGCGATTGCTGCAATCAACGCAGGAGTTACCAAGTATACACCTGCCTCCGGTACACTGGAGCTCAAGAAAGCTATCTGTGATAAATTCAAAAGAGACAACGGCCTTAGCTATGAACCCGCAAATATCGTAGTAAGCAACGGTGCCAAGCATTCTCTTATCAATGCGTTCGGTGCTATATTAAATCCCGGTGATGAGGTTATAATTCCCGCACCTTTCTGGGTTAGCTATCCGGAGATGGTTAAATACAATGACGGTGTTCCGGTTATATTATATACCAAGGAAGAAAACGGATTTAAGTTTTCTGCCGAGGAATTCAAAAATACCATTACACCAAAGACAAGAGCGCTTGTGCTTACAAGCCCTTCCAATCCTACAGGTATGGTGTATACCAAAGAAGAGCTCAAGGCAATAGCTGATGTAGCTGTAGAAAACAACATCTATGTTATATCCGATGAAATATATGAATATCTCGTATATGACGGTGTTGAGCATGTGAGCATCGCTTCATTTAACGATAAGATTAAGGATTTAACAATTATCATAAACGGCGTGTCCAAGACCTTTGCCATGACAGGATGGAGGATAGGTTATACTGCTTCAAATGCAGATATAGCCAAGGCTATGAGCAATGTTCAGAGTCATACCACCTCTAACCCCAACTCAATCGCTCAGGCTGCTGCAGTTGCCGCATTAAACGGTCCTTTGGATGACTTCAATATGATGAAAAAAGCCTTCGATGAAAGACGTAAATATATGGCAGAGAGAATAAATGCCATAGACGGTGTCAGCTGCCTTATGCCTCAGGGTGCATTTTATGTAATGATGAACATCAGTGCATTGAAAGGCAAGACCATAAGTGGTAAGCTTATAGAATCTGCCGATGATTTTGCAGAGGTGTTCCTCGACAAGCAGCTTGTGGCTGTAGTACCCGGCAACGGCTTTGCCGCTCCCGACTATGTGCGCTGGTCATATGCTACAAGTCTTGAAAACATCAAAGAGGGTATAGACAGACTTGAAAAATTATTAAGTGAATAATATATTACGGCTGTTGCTTAGTTTAGGTAACAGCCGGTTTTTACGATTGGAGTTCTGATTATGACTAAATTTATATTGGTTCGGCATGGTCAAAGCGAAGGCAATGCCGTTCAGACATTTTTGGGGCATACAGATATGGGTCTTACCGAGCTTGGACATAAGCAAGCCCAAGTCACAGCCGAATATTTAAAAGACGCCGGTATAGATGTAATCTATACCAGTGATTTAATTCGTGCTTATGATACAGCCAAATGCATTGGTGAAGCCACAGGCATTCCTCTCATTGCAAGTCCTGAATTAAGAGAGATATACGCCGGTAAATGGGAGGGCATGAGCTTTCAGAAGATTGCAGATACATACCCGGAGTATCAGACCTGGCTTACAGATATTGGCAATGCCGTCTGCACAGGCGGTGAAAGTGTCCGTGACCTGCAAAAACGTATAAATGCTGAACTTGTAAAAATAGCAAGCTTAAATGATGGCAAGACTGTATGCGTTGCAACCCACGGTACACCATTAAGAGTTATGACATGCATCTGGCAAAATCTCAGCTTATCCGAAGCCAAAAATATCCCCTGGGTATCAAATGCTTCCGTTACCACGGTAACATACGATTCCGGTAAATGGCATATAGAAAATATAGGTTATGACGAGCATTTATCGGGATTAATATCAAAACTTCCGGCAAATGTTTAAAAACTATTGATTTTGTGAATAAAAAATAGTATAATAGATATATATTTTGCTTGGAGGAAGCCTATGGATAAGGTAAATATACTTGGAATTAAGGTCAGCAAGCATACCATAGATAGTGCCGCAGACCAAATAATTGAATATATAACTAACGGCGATAAACGCAGATGTGTTTTTACTCCTAATTCCGAAATTATAATGATGGCATACCGTGATAAGAAATTTGCAGAGGTATTAAACAGTGCAGATATCCTCACTGCCGATGGTATAGGTGTGGTGTATGCATCAAAGATGCTTAGAAACCCCATACTAGAAAGGGCTGCAGGCTTCGATACCGCATGCGCTGTGCTTAAGAAGATGGCACCTCTCGGCAAGAGTGTATACCTTTTCGGAGCTAAGCCCGGAGTGGCTGAGGCTGCAGGAGAGGAAATGCTTCGCAGGTTTCCCGGCATTAAGATAGCAGGCTGTGCAGACGGCTATTTCGATGAAGAAAAGCAGGTTAACATAATAGCCGACATCAATGAAAAGAAGCCTGATTTACTCTTTGTGTGTCTTGGTGCACCCAAGCAGGAAAAGTGGATTTCCGAGCACAGAGATGAGCTTGATTTCGGTGTTGCCATGGGTATAGGAGGCAGTCTGGATGTGTTTGCCGGCACCGTAAAGCGAGCACCGGAGTTTTATCAGAAGCATGGTATAGAGTGGCTCTACAGGCTACTTAAGCAGCCTTCCAGAATAGGCAGAATGATGGATTTACCCAAGTTTGGATTTACCGTTTTGTTAAACGGAAAAAAATTCCCACAGGAGTGATTTAAGATGAATGTTGAATTATTGCAGTATAATCCCGATTGCGAAAAGATAGTTGCAGCAGCAGCTAAGCTATGCTATTCATCATCCGAGATAGACGGTATATTAAACGGACTTGATAAAGAAAAGACAGTTGCTTTTATAGACAGGCTCATGAGTATGGGGCATGAAAGTCCCATAGAGCATATCAGCTTTACCTTCGGTATAGAGGGCGTATCCAGAAGCCTTTTGGCTCAGTTTACCAGACACAGGATTGCCAGCTACAGTGTGAAATCCCAAAGATATGTAAACGAAGGTAAATTTGAGTACATAACTCCCCCTGAAATAGCAAACGACCCCGAAGCCAAAAAGCTTTTTGAAGAAGCTATGGCAGATGATTTGAAGAAATACAATGAGATATCGGATATCCTTTTTAAAAAGCACTATGATAAAATGATTTCCGATGGCATCAGTGAGAAAAAGGCAAAGAATGCCGCAGAGAAAAAAGCAATAGAAGATGCCAGATATATACTCCCTAATGCATGCGAGACCAAGATGATAGCCACCTTCAATGCCAGAAGCCTGCTCAACTTCTTTAATCACCGCTGCTGCGAGAGAGCCCAGTGGGAGATAAGAGAGATGGCTTGCAGGATGCTTGTGCTCGTTAAAGAAGCAGCACCTACCATATTTAAGTATGCAGGTCCTTCATGCGTAGCAGGTCCGTGTCCCGAAGGAGCCATGAGCTGCGGCAAAGCATTGGAAAATAGAAAGCTTTTCCTGGGAGAATGATATGAAGAATTATAAACTTGTAGTTATTGAGGGTGTGGATTCCAGCGGTAAGGAGACCCAGTCCAATAAGCTTTTGAAAAATATCAAATCCATGAATATGTCTGTTGAAAAGATTGTATTTCCCAATTATGACAGCGATACATCATCTCTCGTTAAGATGTACCTTGGCGGTGATTTCGGTGCCAGGGCAGACGACGTAAACCCCTATACCGCCTCAGCATTTTTCGCTGTGGACAGAGTGGGCAGCATACGCAGTGTATGGAGAGAACGTCTCCAAAATACCGACGTGGTAATTGCCGACAGATATGTAACCTCAAATATGATACACCAGGCATCCAAAATTTCAAATCAAGCCGATAAAGACCAATTCCTTGATTGGGTATATGATTTTGAATACGAAAAATTAGAGCTTCCCAAACCCGATTTGATTATATTTTTGGATATGCCGGTAAAGTATGCCATGGAGCTTATGAAAAATCGTCTCAATAAAATTAATTCTTCAGAAGTGAAGGATATTCACGAATCCGATGAAGGATATCTGCAAAAATCATACGATAACGCAGTGTCCGTAGCTCAAAAATACGGCTGGCACAGGGTGTCCTGCGTTAAAGACGGCACCATCAGAACTATAGATGATATTTCCGAGGAAATATTCAATGTATTTAAAGAGTGCATTAAATAAAATTTAATATAAGGGACGCCCAAATACGCGTCCCAAACACATGCGCTTGTAGCTCAGTGGATAGAGCACCGGCCTCCGACGCCGGGTTGTCGTAGGTTCGATTCCTATCAAGCGTACCAATAAAAAAAGGTCCGCAGGGCCTTTTTTTATTGGTATGATAGATAGGTCGAACCACGACGTGCGAAGCACTTGACCACAGAGGATTACTGCGTAGGCGCTGTGGCAAGTTATATTGCTGCGCAGTTATATTCGGCTTACGCCGAGTGATATTGTGCTTCGCACAGTTAAATGGCAAATATAATATCACTGAAACCGTCAGATTTCAATATCACTTTTACTCTGTAAAAATATCACTCCAACGAAGTTGGAATATCACTAAAAATAATCTGCATCCATTTCGCACTTTTTGGTTTTTTCATAAATTCAATTTGAATAAAAGACAGTAGATGCACCTACCGTTTCAACCGGTCTCAAACCTGAGACATCAGCATAAATCCCATAAAATTCCGACTTGATTATATAATAGATGCAAGTTAGAGCATACAGGATGAGAAAGGGATATTTCTAAAAGAAACTGCGGGCATTATTGTTCCTGTATTGTGAGGGAGTATATCCTGTTTTGCGTTTGAAAGAACTGCAAAAATAATATATGCATGAGTATCCGCATTTTTCAGAAATTTCCGTTATGGACATAGCCGTTTCCGTTAACAATATTTTAGCGCTTTCAACTCGCTTGTTTTGAATGTACTGATTAACTGTGGTGGATAGATTATTTGCAAAAAGTTTTCTTAAATATACTTCGCTTATGCCAACGTTTTCGGCTATCTGCGTGTTACAAAGTTCAGAACTGTTGATGTTATTATCAATATGTCTGAGTGCCAGATTCAGCACAGAAGGTATTCTTTTTTCATCGTAAGAATTTATCAGCATAGAAAACATTTTATAAAGTGAAGATAGATTTTCATATTTCTTTTGCGGTGCACCGGATAGAAATAATTTATGCATAATTAAAAATTCCCTTTGAAATATATCTATGTTCCTTATATCCATACTGATAAAGTCGTTGATATTAAGTTTTTTTGCTGACAGAAAGTTAATTACCGCAAATGAACCCGGCTTTGTACAATCGACTTCATAAGTTGAATTTTTGGGAATAAATACAACTTGATTATTGGAAAGAGTAATTTTTTTTGAGTTATGAAGATATATCAGTTCTCCGCCAAGCGAGAATGCGATTCCATACCAGGGACGCATTCTCATTGTTGTTTTTTCATGCCTTTTATAATTTACGATTGATATATGTGTTATCTTACTTACAATTATATTTTCTAAAAAACTCATTAGTATCACCGTATTTAATTATATCAATTATAATAAATATGTCAAGAATATATTTGAAAAAAGTATCGAATAATATAAATTTATTATCAAAATTTCTATTGATGGGTATGATTGTTAAGTGTATAATCGTATATAGAAAATTAAGAAAGGATAATGAATGTTATGGCTAATTTTTCCGATACTTCAAACCCAAAACTCACAGTTATGATTGGAAAACCAAGTGTTGATGATGTTATATTGGGAGTAAAAAGAAGCATTAATCAGGGGGCAGAGGCATTTTGTATACTTGCGCAGGGATTTAAACCTGAGGACAAGAACAAGGAAAATATCAAACGAATTATAGATGCTGCAGACGGCAGAGATGTGTATATTACAAATTATATACGTGACAACTCCCAACCTGAACTGACAGATGATTATCTGGCAGAGCAACTTCTTGATATGGCTAGGTGCGGAGCAAAACTTATTGATGTTCGTACGGATATGTTTTGCCGTTCTGTTGATGAAGTTACACGTGATTTTTACGCTGTTCAAAAGCAGAAAGAATTTATATCTGAAATTCATAAATTAGGCGCAGAGGTTTTGATGTCAACACATATTTTTGAATATAAATCGCCTGAAAATATTCTTGAAATTGCAAAACTGCAACAGATGCGCGGTGCTGATATTGCAAAGGTTGTTACTGTTGCAAATAGCGATAAAGAGGCAGAGGATGCATTCAGGACGAATTTTCTTTTGAAAGAAAAACTTAATATTCCATTTTTGTTTTTGTGCAACGGAAGTCATTGCAGAAAGCATAGACTACTAGGTCCGGTGCTTGGCTCGTGTATGTATTTGTGCCTTGAAAATTCCAATACCGGAGGACCTCAACCAACGATAGAGGAGGCAAAAATAATGAGAGAAAAAATACAACTTTTGGAGGGAAACCATGAATGATAAGAAAATATTGGTTCTCGGTGCAACCGGAGCTATGGCAGTTTATCTGATACCGCAACTGCTCGATAAAGGATATGCTGTTGTAGGCGTTACTCTTGACGATGTGACAAGTAATAATGAAAAGCTCACATATATAAAAGCTGACGCGAAAGAATTAACATTTTTAAGAAAACAACTCGAACAAAATTACGATGCGATTGTGGATTTTATGATATATAATTCTGTCGAACTGTTTAAGCAATACTATAAGCTGTTTTTGGAAAACACAAAGCATTACATATATTTGTCGACATATAGAATTTATGCAGATGATTCGCCTCTCAGTGAGACTTCAAAACGCCTTCTGGATGTTGAAAAACCGAAGGACTTTGTAACAGAGTTTGAGTATTCTATATACAAAGCAGAGGAAGAGGATTTGCTCAATAGTTCATCTTATGAAAATTATACTATAGTTCGCCCGGCTATAACATATTCAAAGAAAAGATTTCAGCTGACAATTTTAGAGGCGGATGTAGTAGTTTCCCGTATGTTAAGAGGGAAAACCGTTGTACTTCCTGAAAGTGCAATGAAAAAACAGGCAACAATGAGTTGGGCAGGTGATGTTGCGAAGATGCTTTCGAGCATTATACTTAATCCTGAAGCGTTCAGGCAAACTTACAATGTATCCACTTCTGAACATATGACTTGGAAAGAGGTAGCAAAAATCTATCAGGAATTTGGTAATCTTAAGTATATAACAGTTGATGACGAAACATTTTTGGATATTGTAGCCGAAGGTGCTACTTACGCAAAACAGCAACTTTTATATGACAGATGCTTTGACAGAATTGTAGATAACAGCAAAATTCTTTCAATCAGTGGTATGAAGCAGGAAGATTTAATGCCACTCAAAGAAGGATTAAGGAGAGAACTGGAGAATATCACAATTGATGATATAAGGTACAATACAAACATTAATGAGCGTATGGATAAATATCTTGAGAAATATGGGGTGAAATAATGAAAGCAATACTTGTAAACAATGACAAAAGTTTAAGATGGGATGATGTTCCGGATCCTATAATGAAAAAAGATGAGTGTCTTATTAAAATTGAAGCAGCAGCTCTGAACCGTGCAGACCTGATGCAGAGAGAAGGCGACTACCCACCGCCTGCAGGTTGTCCTGAATGGATGGGACTGGAAATTGCAGGAAGCATTATACAAGTTGGAGAGGAAGCGGCAGAAAAATCAAACTGGAAAGTTGGCGATAAGGTTTGCGCACTTTTGGGTGGTGGTGGCTATGCAGAATATGTTAACGTAAAATACGATATGCTTATGCCTGTACCGGAAAGTTGCTCAATGGTAGAAGCAGCAGCCATACCGGAAGCATTTGCAACAGCATATCTTAATCTTTTTATTGAAGGAAATATTAAGGAAGGCGATACGCTTTTAATGAATGCAGGTGCAAGCGGACTTGCAAGCGTTATTATTCCTATGGCAAAGGCGTTTGGTATAAGAGTAATAACAACTGTTCTTTCGGATGAGCTTAAAGAATCAATCAGACACCTGAATGCTGATGTTGTGGTTAACACAAGTAAGGAAAATATTGTTGAGGTTTTAGAACGGGAGCTTGAAAATGGACATGGGGTTGATGTTGCAATTGACTGTCTTGGTGGAGAAATAATGGGTAAGTGCATACATTACTTAAATCATGGCGCAAGATGGATTATGATAGCAGCCCTTGCAGGACAGAAAACAGAAATTGACTTAAAAAATATTTATGTGAGGAATGTTCGTATTATTGGAAGTACACTTCGGTCAAGAACACCAGAAATGAAAGCATTTATTCTATCTGAGCTTGTAAAAAAAGTTTTTCCAAAAATTGAAACGGGAGAGATTAAGCCAACAATTTATAAAATCCTGCCGATAATTGAGGCGGAAACTGCACATAATATCCTTTATAAAGGACAAAATGTAGGAAAAGTTGTTTTAACTGTGGATGGGACTCAGCTATAATTTAGCTATAGCAGAGCAAGAATTTTACTTTGCACGATAGTGCAAAATCAAAAGGCATCTAAATCATTTGGCTCTTCCATGAAAAAAGACATCCATTTGATGTCTTTTTTCAGTTATATTTGCACCCCAAGGGCACTTCCTCGCTTCGCTCATGGCGCCTTCGTCAAGTTATATTGCTGCGCAGTTATATTCGGCTTACGCCGAGTGATATTGTGCTTCGCACAGTTAAATGGCAAATATAATATCACTGAAATCGAAGGTTTCAATATCGCTTTTGCCATGCAAAAATATCACTCCATCGAAGATGGAATATCACTAAAAGGTAATGCAACTGTACAAATGATTTGATACTTTGTATCAGCGATGTTGCACTTCGTGCAAATTAATCACAAAACCATATATAAATCTTGACATTTCAAATATAAGCTGTTATTATATAAAAAATAATATATTTCAGGTGACATATGATATACAATAATATTAAAGAAGGCGTATTTTTGTCTCGAACGAATCGATTTATAGCAAGTATTGAGGTGGACGGCAAAGTTGAAACATGCCACGTAAAAAACACGGGAAGATGCAGAGAATTGCTTATTCCCGGAGCAAAAGTTTACGTGCAGGAGAGTGATAATCCACTGCGCAAAACAAGATATGACTTGGTAAGCGTATACAAAGGCACAAAGCTGTTTAATATAGACAGCATTGCCCCAAATAAAGTTTTTGCTGAATGGGCGTCAAATTCAGAATATTTTGGTATATCGCCTATTATTAAATCCGAGTGCAGATACGGGAATTCACGATTTGACTTCTACATTGAGTCAGACAATAGAAAAATATTTGTTGAAGTTAAGGGCGTAACTCTGGAAAAGGACGGTGTACTGATGTTCCCCGATGCTCCTACGGAGCGCGGACTCAAACATATAAATGAGCTTTTAAAATGTGTAAACGATGGCTATGAGGCGTATGTTGTGTTTATCGCACAAACAGATGAGGCAGAGTATTTTACGCCGAACAGAAAAACTCACAATGCTTTTGCTGAAGCACTTGTAAATGCCCAAAAGGGTGGAGTGAAAATTTTGTGCTTAAGCTGTAATGTAAAGCACAATGAAATCTCAGTAAAAGATTTTGTTAAAGTTTGTATTTTATAATAAATTAATTTGGTTTCTTGGGAAAATAATAATTGCAATATTCTTGTGCTCATGATAGCAAAGTCATTTTATATTGGACAGAAGGTATGGAAGAAAGGTACAGCTTATATACCCGTAGGATATGTTACCTCAATTGATAACGGTAATATTTTTGTATCATGGGAATATTTTTATGATTGGAATTCATACAGAATATATAATCAGCAGGATATTTTGTATGCCGAAAGATTTACCGGGATTACATTAGGGCAAATATATTGTTATCCTGCAGATACGATAAATGTATATAAATAATCTTGAATGCATGATTTTCCCTTATAAATTAATATTCAGCTCAAATTGATGAAGTAACAATGCATTAAAGAAATACTATGATTTATGCAGACGATTGAGACATATCGTCTGCTTTTGTAATATAATAAATCAAATTTAATTTGAAATTATGAAATAAACAGCTTATCTTGACTTTTAATTTATATAATATAATTATTTTTGAAATTTTCTGCAACCTTTTTATGCATTACAAAGTATTATTAGCGTAAAACATAAAAAGGAGAAAAAACATGAAAAAATTACTTAGTATTATTTTATCTTTTGCTGTTATGGCAACACTTGCAGGCTGCGGTGATGATGCAGCTAAAAATAATCCGGGCAAGACTGACAAAGTCACCGAGACAAGTAAACAGGAGAATATTAAATCTGATGAAGACGTTTTAGACAATGACATCCAGGAATCTGCAGATGATGAAAAATCCCAACCAACAGAGGACAAGCAGTCAAACACAGTAAATGATAAAGAGACATCAAACGTAAATTCAAACAACCCTCAGGCGAATAAGCCGTCAGACACCCCCCAGATACAGCCAAAACCCGAACAAAAACCCACACAAACTCCCGTACCTGCGCCGACCACATTGGGTAAGACTTTGCTTGCGGACTTTAAAACAAAGGCATCTTCCGGTATGACCACTCAGGAAATTGCAGACGCACTCTTGACTAATTCTGCCATTAAGTTCAGCGGTGGTGCAATGCCGGTGGAGGAGGGCTTACTGTCCGGATTTGATAATGCGGAGATAACCGGCTTTAAATCAGGGGTGATGTTTGCTCCTATGATCGGTTCCATACCTTTTGTGGGTTATGTTTTTGAACTTAATAATGCCTCAGATGCATCAGCATTTATAGCAAAACTCGAAAAAAATGCAAACCTCAGATGGAATATCTGCGTTGAAGCAGATGAGATGGTTACCGGAAGCTCCGGCAATAAGGTATTCTTTGTAATGTGTCCCAAGACATTGGAAGAATAATATAAACGGAGCTGTAAGCTTTAAGGAGTCAGAGATCATGATTTTTTCAAGTATTACATTTTTATATTATTTTTTGCCTGCAGTGCTTGTAGTGTATTTTATATCACCCAAGCAATTAAAAAACACAGTACTGCTAATCTCAAGCCTTATATTTTACGGCTGGGGAGAGCCAAAATACGTTTTCTTAATGATAGCCACTGTTATGCTCGGATATGTATTCGGATTATTGATAGAGCACTTTAAGGGCAAAGCATTGTCAAAGCTGTTTTTGGCAGTTTCTGTGGCTTTAAGCCTTGCAGCACTTGCTTACTTTAAATACGCTGATTTCTTTATAGCAAATTTCAACTCGGTAACAGGACTGTCAATTCCGCTTCTCAGACTTGCCTTGCCTATAGGTATAAGTTTTTATACATTTCAAATTTTGAGTTATACGGTTGATGTGTATCGCGGAACTGTTACCGCCCAAAGAAACCCTGTAAATCTTGGAGCATATATTGCACTTTTTCCGCAGTTAATAGCAGGTCCCATCGTCAGATATTCTGATATTGACAGACAGCTTGCCGCCCGCAGTCATACGTTTGACAAGACTGCTGCCGGCTTCAGGAGACTTATCATAGGTCTTGCCAAAAAGGTGCTGATAGCAAATACCCTGGGTGAATTGTGTGATACATTTACACAGTCTGCCGATTTGTCGGTTATGTACTATTGGCTGTATGGTGCTTCATACATGCTCCAGATTTATTTTGATTTTTCCGGTTACAGCGATATGGCTATAGGTCTTGGTAAAATATTCGGTTTTAAATTCATGGAAAACTTTGATTATCCGTTTATATCAAGAAGTATATCCGAGTTTTGGCGCAGATGGCACATATCTCTGGGCACATGGTTCAGAGACTACGTATATATACCTCTGGGCGGTAATCGTGTTAAGCGGCTGCGCATGCTTTTTAATATTTTTATAGTTTGGTTCCTTACAGGCTTCTGGCATGGCGCAGAGTGGAATTTCATCATATGGGGTCTGTACTTTGGCATATTGCTCACTATTGAGAAATTCTTTTTTACCGACATACTTAAGAAGCACAAAATATTTGCTCATATCTATGTGATTTTCTTTGTATTTGTAAGCTTTATGATATTTTCTGCAGGAAATCTCGCACAAGCATTTGATTATCTGAGGGGTATGTTTGGCATGAAAGACTTGCCGCTGCTTTCAGCGGAAACGGTGTACAATTTGAAAAATTACGGCTTTGTGTTAATTATAGCAGCAATCGGTGCTACTCCTGCAGTTAAATTTATCAGAAACAGATTTTACGCAAGGATTAAGAATACACTTTTACCGGATGTAGCTGAAATTATAATTTTCGCCGTTCTTTTGCTGATTGTTACCGGATATTTGGCTGATGGCTCATTTAATCCCTTTCTTTATTTCCGCTTTTAGGAGGTGCATTATGAAACATAAGAATATCATAACTACAGTGATATTTGCACTGATGATATCTGCAATTTCAGCTTTGTGTCTGTTTAAACCGCATACCATATATTCAGAAAGCGAAAGGAGATTTCTGGCTGAGAAGCCGGTATTTTCGTTAGATTCTGTTGCAGCAGGAGAATTTATGTCAGAGTTTGAAGGCTACGCCGCAGACCAATTCCCTGCACGAGACAAGCTCAGAAGTCTTAAAGCAATGTTCGCTGAGTATATTTTAAATAAAAAGGATAATAACGGCTTGTTTACGGCAGACGGACATATATCAAAAATTGAATACCCGGCAAATCCTCATATGACATCTCATGCCAAAGAAAGATTTGATTATCTGTATAAAACATATATGCAGGATAAAAATGTCAACGTTTATTTATCCGTAGTTCCGGACAAAAACTACTTCCTTGCGCAGAAAAACGGTTATCCGTCAATTAATTACGAAGAATTTATAAGCAGCTTCAAGCATGAAATGGACTACATGAAATATATTGATATACTTCCTATGTTGACTCTTGATGACTATTACAAAACAGATTCTCATTGGAGACAGGAGAAAATTCAAGATATAGCTTGGCATATAGCAGAGAGCATGGGTGCCGATGCTAAATCGCTATACACTGTAAATACTCTTGATTATCCCTTTGAGGGTGTATATATGGGGCAGTCGGCTCTGCCCTCAAAGCCCGATACCCTTAAATATCTCACCAATGATATCCTGTCTGAATGTAAGGTAAGCTACTTTGACAGCGGCAAAGCCGTAACAGGGGATATGTATGATATGGAGAAGGCATACGGCAAAGACCCTTACGAAATATTCCTTTCCGGCACGTCTGCCCTTATAGAGATAGATAATCCCAATGCCAAAACCGATAAAGAGCTGGTGCTTTTCAGGGATTCTTTCGGCAGCAGCCTCGCTCCGCTGCTGGTTCCGGGTTACAGCAAAGTAACTGTAGTGGATATACGCTATTTACAGAGCAGCTTCTTGGGAAATTTCATTAAGTTCGATAATCAGGATGTGCTTTTCCTGTATAGTACCACACTTCTCAATAACAGTATGGGCATGAGATAATATCTTCCAATCCAAAAGTCATAACAATTCCGTAACTATGGATGTTATGGCTTTTTCGTTTAAGCAACAGGTGTAATAAAACCTCGTGGAAACACTTGCCAAATATATATTGTGTATGATATAATTGATAATAACGATAATAGTTTTTTTGTACTGACTTGACACGAGCTATAAGGAGACAAACATTTTTTATAACATTGTTATAGTAATGTTTGCCTCTTTTTATATGCAAATTTTACAATAATTCAGATTGGGAATATACAGAATGAACAAGATAAGATGAGGATGCGAAGAGGGTAGAGATACATATAACATCATAATAGTAATGTTTAATAATTTGAGAATGGGAATTATAAGCACATTTTGAGTAAAATCAAGATGTGTTTTTTATTTACGCAAAGGAGGAATTAGAATGAAACAAAACATAATTAAAAAAGATTTTAATAAAGGTGTTGATAAAATGAAAACTAATTTAACAATTAAAAATTATAACGAAAAGGAGAATGATGAAATGAAAAAACTAAATTTATACGAATCACGATTATTTGGCAGAATATGTTAGGGCTTCGGTAGGGACGAGGATGGTTATGTTTACATAAAAGAAAACGAAGCCGATGTTGTTAGAATGATATATGATATGGCGATCAACGGACACAGTTTGCAGGCCATTCAAACAGAATTGTATAATCGTGGAATTAAATCTCCGTCGGGTAAAGACACATGGACAAGAGACGTGATCGACAAGACAATAAACAATAAAAAATATGTTCCGCACATTATTGAATTTGATGATTATTTCATAGCACGAGGGGAAAAAGAACTGCGTTGCAGAAATGACAGAAGTGAAGGCATAGTTTGATACAAGGAGGATTTATTATATAATTCTCTTATCAAAATGAAAGGAGAATTAGCTATGGACAAATCAACAATCCAAAATCAGCTTCAGTATATTATTGCAAGAGAGCAGTATATGAAGCCACTATTGAAAAATGAAATTATAAGTGAGGAGGTGTATAACGAAGTATTAGAAAATCTGTATGATGAATTGGAAGTCTGGAAATATAACAGAATTCAGAATCCAGGCGTTGAATTTAGAAAAAGAAAATAGAGATAAAAAACACTTTGGCAGAACAGAATCCGGGATATATTTCTTTAACGGAATTGGCGAGAAGCAAATCACAAAAATCAACTGGTTACACTATTCAAATGTGGTTAAGAGATGGTGGCACTGTTGATTTTCTCGCTTTATGGGAGAATAAGCACAATGAAAAGTTTAGTCCTGTTCCAGTAGAATTAAATACTTTAACACCAAAAATGTGGATAAAAGAAACTAATTCTATCGGAATTGTCTCAAGGCAGGGGAAGAATGGCGGTACATATGCACACAAAGAAATTGCGATGCATTTTATGTGCTGGTTATCTGCTGATGTGACACTTAATGTTATAGAGAAATATCTGGAGGTGAATAGTGATGAAGAAAGTAACTGAGATACCTGCTACGGTATTTCCAAAGGCAAAAAATACTAAAGCCAAACTTAATGTTGCAGCATATTGCAGAGTAAGTACAGAAAGCGAAACGCAGGAAAACAGTCTTGAAAACCAGACAATGCATTATAAAAATGAAATAGAAAGTAATCCAAACTGGACATTGGTAGATGTATTTGTTGATTTTGGTGTAAGCGGCTTAAATGATACAAAGCGTACAGAATTCATGAGAATGATTGAAATGTGCGAAAAAGGTAAAATCGACTTAATTCTCACGAAATCAATTTCAAGATTTGCACGAAATCAGCTTGACTGTTTAAGTTACATAAGAAAATTAAAAGTAAAAAATGTTGGGATTAGGTTTGATAAAGAGGGGATTAACACACTTGAACCATCAAGTGAAATTTTCCTGTCTTGGTTTAGTGCTTTTGCTCAGGCTGAAAGTTAATCGATTAGTATGAACATAACCAGAGGGAAGAGAATGGGGTACAAGAAAGGTAAATTTCAGTTTTCATTTTCGTTGTATGGATATAAAAGAGGGCAAAATGGACAACCTGAAATCATTCCTGAAAAAGCCGCAATAGTACGTAAGATGTTCCATCTGTATCTTGAAGGCAATTCTTTAAATGACATACGAAAATGGCTTGAAGAAAATGAGATAGAATCCCCTATGGGAAAGGATGAATGGACTGTCAATGTAGTAAGTGGAATTCTTAAGAATGAAAAGTATAAAGGTGATGCACTATTACAGAAAACATATACAGTTGATTACTTAACTGGGACGGTTGCAAAGAATAGAGGAGAAGTCGCTCAATATTATGTTGAGAATAGTCATCAAGGTATTGTATCAAGAGAAATCTTTGATATGGTTCAGGATGAAATTAAACGAAGAAAAAATAGTTCTGTAGGTAAATCAAATTCATATTCATCTCAATATGCTTTAACCGGAATTGTATTTTGTGGAGAATGTGGTGCCAATTATAGGAGAGTTACTTGGGCGAGAGACGGTAAAAAGAAAATTGTTTGGAGATGTATGGAGCGACTTGAAAATGGAATACGAAATTGCAAGAATTCTCCTACAATTTATGAAGATAAATTGAAAGATGCAATTCTGTCAGGTTTATCTCAAATATCACCAGATGTTTCTGGTGTAGCTGAAATGGTCAAGAGTGAAATCGGGACTGTAATTCATAAGAATGACGAGCAGAATGAATATACAATAAAAGCAAAAATTAAGAAACTCGAAAAGGAAATCCGCGTATTAAATCAAATTGTGAACGAGGCGGATGATAACCAAGTATATCTTAATAAAATTAAGGAGTGCGAGGATGAAGTTACAAGATTAAATTCAAAACTTATTGAATGCTCAAAATGTGAAATGAATGACATTGAGTATTTGATAAATAGTAATGAAGTGAACATGCTTTATTATTTCGATGCAGTGGTAAGGAACATCGTTGAATCGGTTCTTGTAATTTCACAGAATAAAATTAAAATCAAGTATGTAGGCGGAATTGAAATAACAAAATCAATTTAAACACTATGTTGCAGGATGCTAAAATTCAGACTATATATTTCTCCCTATTGCCAATTGCAATATTTACCGAAATATGGTATAATATTTATGAGGTGACATAAATGATTATTCCTAAAGCGCAAGCAGAAGAGTTGCTAGACTTAACTATAGAAGTTGTAAAAGAAGTTGCTATTGAGGCTCATAAGTATATTGGTTCGCATGAGCGAATACGAGGATATTGCAAATATCCCATTTTAGATCACATGTTCCCAAAAGATCAACCAGAATTCAAAGAAATGTACGAAAAAATACCTTTTTTGATTTATGATATTCCACAATACGATTTGAAAGATTTTCCTGAGGATAGTATTCAATATGGGGCGATTTTTAATGGATATAATTCTGACAGAATAAACATCCTTGAATTTGAAAGATTTAAAAAACTGTATCAATATATAATTGATACCGAAGAATTAAGAACGGCTTTTTTTAAAGATGTGAGTGAACCATCTGAGCATGCAATAAAAACAATGATTTCAGAAATTGTTGAACGATATTTGTATAAAACCAATGCTAATGATGAGGTTCCTCAAGACGTTGAAAAAAAGATAGCACCATTTGTTATAGAAAAACTGAAAAGATATATACTTGATTCATTAAAAATTGATATTTATGTACCAATATGCTTAGCAACTTTTGAAGATGATAATATTACGCTAAATGACACTGTTGAAATAATTAGGATATCACCAGATATACAGAAAGCGAGAAAAAAAGCTTGTACTTATGAATCTGTTAACGAGGATTCTGTTGCCGCCTGTGCTACACATATGATTGTTATTCACAATTATCATTTTAATAATAAGGAATATATATCAATAAATGATTCTACCAGAAGATATACGGCATACCCATTGGACATAATAGATAATATTATGGCGGTGATTCGTATTGTAACCGGATATTCAATTGGGTATGAACAAATTATATCTTCGCCAATCGGTTGGGTTGATAGTATATGTGCAGACTTAACTCCATTATATGGGGCAAAAACACATTTTGTTAATCCGCTAGAACTTGAAAAAGGTTGGTTTCATTTACCTGTTAGTTATATTGATTCTAAGCAAGCAGAAGATATTAAAAAACTATACGAAACTGTAATGAATTTTGACCAAGGTAACAACAACTCAAAGTTATTTTTTGCCTTAAAAAGACTTAACAGATGCATGCTGAGAAATGAAGTTGATGATATGGCAATTGATGCAACGATTGGGTTGGAAGCACTTTTGTCTGGAGGAACTAAGGGAGAGATTACTTATACAATTTCAAATAGAATACCAATTGTTTTTAAATTTGAAAGCAATGAAAAATATGCGCTGAATGATTGCAGAAACATTATGAAAAAAATCTATAATTATAGATCAAGTGTAGTTCATGGGGCAACATTAAAAGATAAGGATAGATTTTATATAAATAATGATTCCAAAATTCCTATAGAAAAAATAGCGGTAGATTTTTTGAGACAAACATTGCTTTTTGTGTTGCACAATCCGGAATATATTGATGCAAAGAAATTTGATGAATGTATAGATAATGCAGTCTTGAAAAGTAATATTTGAAGCAAATAACTAGAATATAAATTGATGTTTGCTGAAAGTGAGAGTTGAGATGAAACAATCAAGAAAAGAACAAGATTGTGTTGTTTTTATGACAGCATATAAAATTAATGAATCTAAAAGTAAGTTTTTTAGTTTTAAAAAAGAAAAAGGAAAAGAAAATATTTTAAAGCAATTTCATATAGAGAGTATTGCTACTGAAAATAAATTACTAACACAAAAAGGAATTCTGGGATATAAAAGAAATTTTGATCCTTATAAACAATTAACCACATTTGACTTTGAAATCAAACAAAAAGACAAAACTTTAGATGATTATAAAGATGAAATAGATAATGTTGCGTGGATTTTTAATATGTCGCATTCTATAGAACTCATCTTAGATGACCGCTTTTTTAAAATTCCATTTTATATAACAATGGAGCGGTTTTTAGTTACAATTAATAATCGAGTTCTTCAGGTTGATCCTTTGTCTTTTTTTATGAATGATATGTTATTTGTTAACTATGAACTTATCGATTACAAAACAGGTGTTCCACTAAAGAAAGATGAGATATTTGGCAGAAATAATAACTACAACATTCTGCAAACAGAAAAAATATGTTATTTTAATGAAAACGAGTTTGAAGATAAAGTAGATAAGATATCGAATATAATATTTAATAATATATCAGGATGTCTTGAAAAAGTAGCAAATAATAAATATCAAATTGACAGTTATAGCTTTGTACATAACATATTTGTAGTAACCGACAAATTGAAAAATTTACAAAAATATTTTTTAGATGTATTAGGGGTAAATGAAATAGAGATAAGTTTAAAAAATATTAACAACAATCATGCATTTAAATATTATTCGCAAGAGTACATGGGAGTTGTTACAGACATCGATAGTAATTGTGAACAACAAGCATTTTTTGATTGTCAATTGCTTGAAATTATGAAAATGTATTTTATGCTCAAGCAAATTATAAATTTTGATATAACAAATGATCTAGAAACTACAATAGACAAGCAGCTTGAACTGGAAAGAATTACATACTTAACTAAAGTGCCAATTATTACTTTAAATGCGATAGAAAATATGAAACAAACAAATTCATTTAAATTGTATGAGAAAGCTATAAAATTTAAGGTTTCATATTTGAAGATTTATCAAGAAAAGAGAAAAAACAAAAATTCATTGTTGTTAAATATATTATTATATATACTCGCTTTTATAAGTGGCATTGGTGCAATTCCGGTAATACATAATATATTTGGGTTGTCTGAAAAATGGACTTTTGTGATATTAAGTGTAAACTTTATATTTTTTGGTTTTCTGTGGATAAAATCAGAGATGAAGAAGTAGTAAATGTATAAAGGTTATGGTGAAATGGAAAGCAATATACCAAATGATAAGGAAATAGAAGTTCTTACATTGTTTTATAATCGTTTCTATGATTTGTATGATGAAATTACTAATGATAGTTTTTTTGACGAACAAGCTCATATTCGTTTTTTTAAATTAAGAGAAGCTTTTTCTATATATAAAGAATTATTAAGTTATGAACCGATAAAAAAATATGTGGAATGGATGAAAAATGGTGGAAGACCACCTCTTGAAGGTGTAATAGCAGATGGATTGTTTAGTTTTATAAGAAATTTACTATTGCATTTTCCGGTTTTTAAAATTTGGGATGAGGTATATATAAATGAAAATATGGCCACGTGGATTAAGAAAGGACAAATTGATAAGTTCTTAAAAAAATGTACCACAATAAAAATTGATGGAAAAGGAACCCTTCACTATAGAATATGGGAAGAAAAAAAGAAAAAATGACTTATTTTACAGTTAATTTCCCTGAAAAGTATGATGGTGAAAATATATACTTGAAAGATATAATCGCCGAAAATGTGGGAATGAAATTCTGTATGGCGCTGATGAGAGAAATTATAGATACACAAGTTAAAAATGCAGAGGCGCCAGATATAAAGATAATGTCACAAGTATATTTGCCAATTAAAAACAAAGAGTGATTTTTGTTCCTAACTTATTGTGAACTTGCGTTAAAAAGGTTTGCATCTAAACCTTATGCCTCGCAATATGGATATGTCGAAATTTGACGAAAGGAGTAATACATATGAAGAAAATTGTGATAGCAATAGACTCATTCAAAGGAAGTCTTACAACATTTGAAAGCGGAAAAGCAGTAAAGGAAGCTGTTGAAGAAATATATTCGGATATATCAACTATTATATCTCCAATTGCAGATGGTGGGGAAGGAACAGTTGAGGCAATCATCACAGCTAACCAGGGTGAGCTTGTCAAAACAACAGTTCATGATCCACTTGGAGAAGTAATTTCGGCAACTTATGGATATGTACCCAAAACAAAAACAGCAATTATTGAAATGGCCGCGGTTGCAGGAATTACTCTTATAAAAGAAAATCAACGTAATCCACTGAATACAAGAACCTATGGTGTAGGCGAAATGATTTTGCATGCAATATCAAAAGGATGTCGAAGATTTATTATTGGCATAGGTGGTAGTGCGACTAATGATGGTGGAGTTGGAATGCTTCAAGCTCTTGGCTTTGAGTTTCTAGATGAAAATGGAAAACAAGTTTTGCTTGGTGCTAAAGGACTTAAAGATATTGCTGTAATTAAGACGGAAAAAGCAGTCAAAGAATTAAAAGAATGTTCTTTTTGTGTTGCGTGCGATGTAAAAAACATCTTATGTGGAGATAATGGTTGCAGTGCAATTTATGGACCGCAAAAAGGTGCAACACCTGAAATGATAAGAAATATGGACTCGTGGCTTGAAAAATATGCTCAACTGACAAAGAAAGTTATTCCAACCTCTGATGCTAATATACCCGGAACAGGTGCTGCGGGCGGAATGGGATTTGCATTGATGTCATATCTGAATGCAACTCTCAAGTCAGGAATTGAATTGGTAATGGAAGAAACGGGACTGGAAAGCTATATAAAGGATGCTGATATAGTGGTTACCGGGGAAGGTAGACTTGACGGGCAATCATATATGGGCAAGGCTCCTGTTGGGGTTGCAAAACTTGCAAAAAAATATAATAAGCCAGTTATAGCCTTTTCGGGATGTGTAACTGAAGACGCTATTACTTGTAATGAACATGGAATTGATGCGTTTTTCCCGATTGTAAGAAAACCGTGTACATTAGATGAGGCTATGAATATTAATAATGCCTATAAGAATTTAAAAAATACTGCTTATCAGGTGTTTAGGCTTATAAAAATATACGAGAATAAATGAAATGGCATTTTGGTTCTGAATTGACACGAACCTGATGTCAAAAGAATCTGCATCTAAACCTTATGTGTCGCAATAACTGATAATTTATCTGAATCTTTTAAAAGAGGTGGTAATGAATTGAAGAAAATTAAAATAAGTAATATACTTCGGTGTATCAAATCAGAATTTGATGCAGATGGAACTGTTGAAAACGGTTGTAAAATAGCCGCTTATTATAAACCAGCTTCAATTTTCTGTAACCGAGGCAGGGATGGTAACATTAGGTGAAATAAAATGATAAATACAGAAAAAGACCTTTTTAAAATGCAGGATATTGAATATAAAGCATTTCATGCAAAGCTTATGCCTACCGTAAATCCCGATACCATTATCGGAGTGAGGGTACCTCTTGTGCGTGCATATGCCAAGAAAATAAAAAATGATGCAAATGCCTTTTTGAAAACACTGCCTCATAAGTATTATGAAGAAAACAATCTGCATGCCTTTTTGATATCGGAAACTAATGATTATCATAAATGCATAGATATGCTCAATGAATTTTTACCTTTTGTAGATAACTGGGCAACCTGTGACGGCATCAGACCGAAATGCTTTAAATATAATAAAAAAGCCCTGCTTAACGAGATAAAGATATGGTTAAATTCTCGTCACATATATACTGTACGATTTGCTATAGAGATGCTTATGGTTCATTTCCTGGATGATGATTTTGACGAGAAATACCTCAAAATGGTTTCTGAAATCAAATCGGACGAATACTACATAAATATGATGATTGCGTGGTATTTTGCTACAGCTCTTGCCAAACAATGGGACTGTGCAGTGAACTACATTGAAAATCCCCTCTTACCTCGGTGGGTGCATAATAAAACCATACAAAAGGCAATAGAGAGCTATAGAGTATCCGGTGAACAAAAGAAAATTCTGAAAAAAATTAAGAAGGAGAATTACCGATGAGGAAAAAATTACAAGACAAAATGTTTGAAATAAGCTATATTTTTGAGCTTTTTATATCCGTGATTGTGGGTGTAGCTGTATTTATACTTGCGCTTCGTCTGCTTGCAGATAC
>JAGATB010000027.1 GCA_017621495.1 Clostridia bacterium | reverse complement strand
TGAGATTTATTATGAATAAAAAAATTATATTATCTGCTATTTTATCGCTTACTGTTGCAATCTCATGCCTTAGTGCTGTAGCTGCGGAAGTTGTGCAGGAAACATCAGAACGAAGCAATACGATTGATGCTTCAGTTACGGTATTTGGTAATGTTGTTATGATAGAAGGTACCACTCCGGATGGCGACGGTGGACTTAATTTATCCTATGTGATATCTTCCGGTGAAGATGTTATATCTGTTAGCCAGAGTGTTTCGGAATATGACGGTACTTTTTCAAAGGTACTGACCATTGACCCTGTACTTTACGGCGAAGCTACCGAAGCGGTTTGTCGCATCAGCGGTTATGATGTAAATACAATTAAGACAACTATCCCGCTTTATCCCGAAGAGAACTTAACAGAAGTAATTCCTGAACTAAAAGATGTGTCCTCCAAGGAAGACTATATCGCTTTTGTAGAACGCTTTGGTACAATGCTTGAGCTTACTGAATTGCTCAAATATCCCGATGCCACTTATGAATACCTTGATGTTCCTGCTGATCTTAGCGATTTTAATGACCTTGCAGCTTGGACTAAAGATTTCAGAGCTTTGTCTATCAGAAGTGTGAATCTCTTTGATGAACTTAACGCTGCCTCGACTTCCAAAAAATGGGGTAGTGTGAAAGAATTAGTTACAGATACATATTCTGATATCGTTTCTCTTGACTCGAAACTTGCCCAAGGCATTGATGATGAAAAGGCACTCTATACTCGTATGACAGGCATTTCATACCAAACACTCGATGATATATATACATCTTATGAGAATGCATGTACTGACCAAAAAGCTGCCGAAAAATCGGTATCTTCTAAGCCGAAATCAAACGGCGGAGGCGGCGGAGGAGGAGGATTTACTTATGTACCGCCTGTAGTGGAACCGGTTCCTCCCGTTGTAGAAGAAATCACTTTGCCCGAAATTGAATTTACAGACCTTGAAAATTACAGTTGGGCTTTGCAGGCAATTGATGCCTTAAGAGAACGCGGTGTTGTACACGGTGACGGCAGCGGTAACTTCATGCCGGACAAACAGGTCACCAGAGAAGAAATGCTCACTATGCTTACCGGAGCATTCCGTATAGAAAAGTCAGCAGATGCTACCTGTGATTTTACTGATGTTGACAAGAATTCTTGGTACTACACTGTAGTGGCACAAGCTAATTCTATGGGACTGGTCAACGGCCTGCCGGATGGCAGCTTCGGTGTTGGTCAGCCTGTTACAAGAGCAGATATGGCAGTTATGGCTATGCGTTTAGTGGATATACTTAATAAAGATATTACATTTGTTAAACCTGCAGTTGTATTTGAAGATTATTATCTTATTCCCGACTATGCTGCAGATATGATTTCCACTTTGCAGCAGGCGGGTGTATTAAACGGAGATAACCTTGGCAGATTTAATCCCGGCAGCTCTGCAAGCCGAGCAGAAGCCGCTGTTATGATTTACAATCTGCTTCAAATTACTGAGGGGTGATAAGTTTGAAAAATGCTAAACGATTAATTACATTATTACTTATGCTTACAATGATATCAGGAGTTTTTCCTTCGGCACTGGCGTCAGAGTATGATACTGCCGATGCAGATTGTATAGATTTTTTAACATCTCTTGATATTATGCAAAATGATTCAGAAGGCGAATTTGGTTCGGACAGACTTTTTACCAGAGGAGAGTTTGCTTCTTTGCTGTGTGATATCATCGGTATAGTGCCTGATGAAATTGAAGACGATATACCGCTCTATGCTGACCTTACCTCCAATTGTAAGTGTGCACCATATGTCATACCCATGATTGAGGGCGGATATATGACCCTTGATGCCGAAGGCAAATTCTGGCCCAATGCTCCCGTAAGTCTTGAAGACGCATTAAGAGCATTTGTAATTCTTCAGGGGGGTAAAATCCTATTGGATAACTACACTCCTGTAGAGGTTGCAAATAGAGTGGGCATCCTTGATGGCATCACAGTAAGCTCCTCTGAGCTTACTAAAGGTCAGGTAGCGTTGCTTTTGTATGAGACACTTCATACAGAGTATTATCAGCAAACGGTGTACGGTTCTACTCAGGAATATGAGCAGGATGCAGATTATCTTGTCCTGGAAAACCTCTACGGTATAGTATATGGCAAAGGTGTAGTCACCGGTGAGAACGGTACAGATTTCATGGATGTTAATGATAATCTCACCGAAGGTCGAATTATGATTGACAAAGTCATATATGAAGGTAAGCTTAATGATAAGTATCTTGGATACACAGTTAATTACTACTACACCAAATCCGGTGAGGATAAAAAAATCAGGGAGCTTGTGTATATAGCCAAAGATAGTGATGAAAATGAAGTCATCACCATCGCTTCCGATATGATTAAATCAGTTTCCGAAACTGAGCTTGTATACTGGACCGATGAATCAGCTTCAAAGACTAAGACAGTCAAACTGCCCGGTTCTCTTGATTTTGTATACAACGGTGTTGCCAATCCTGCCTGGAGCAGTAAGGACTTTGTTTTTGACCATGGTTACGTAACATTGATAAATAATGACGGTGACGGAAAATACGATGTGGTCATGGTAGACAGCTATGATTTCATCATTGTTGGTTATTCGGATACTGTTAACCGCAGAATATACGACCAGTACACCGCCAATGTACTTGATTTAAGTGATCCGTCAATCAAGTATTCCATATATCAAAAAGACGGTAAGAAGGTCAGTTTTGAGCGTGGTCTGAAGGTAAACAGACTTCTTGCTGTAAAAGAAAGCAAAAATACCGATGGTACCAAGATTATGGAGATTACTCAGCTGGATACTCCCATTTCGGGTGATATAGAGATGATTTCCGACAAGAGTATTACCATAGGTGGAAATGAGCTTCAGATTTCTGACGCATTATACCACAGCCTTGATGATGGCATGTTAAAGCTCGGTAGACGCGTAGCAGCATACATTTGGGACGATGAAGTTGTAAGACTCGAAATACCGGATTCTACGGGCGAAAGACCAAATGCTGCTTATCTCGTAGATGTCGGCAAGACAGCCTCCGGACTTGATGCCGGTATTATGTTCCGCATTGCAAGGCAGAGTGCTGCATTTGAAGATTTCAACGGTGCAGCCAAAATAACTATTGATGGTGTACCGTATAGAGACAGTGATGATATACGTACATATCTTGCGAATACCGCTAAACTCTCATATTACAGTGCTGATTTTCCGTATGCACAGCCTGTGCAGGTATGGGTAAACAGTAAAAATGAAGTATATAAGATAGATACACTTACATATAAGGCAGCGTATGAGGAAGAAGCAGAAACAATGGTTTCCAAAGTAAGTGTAGAATCCATGAGATATTCAGTGCCTAACCGCAGTATGTATGTCTCAGGCAAATTGAAATTTACAGTACCTGCTTCATCCACTGTATATTGGATTCCCATCAACAAGCGTTATGATGAGGATTTCTATGGCAAGGTTATAGGCGGTGGCTTTGGTGCTAATTCATATACGGTTGAAGCGCTGTTTGTACAGGAAAATTTTGAAGCCGAAGCAGTGTACGTATATTATTACCCTATATCGACCGTAGCAGGCAATACCTCGCCGGTTATCATTGAGAGGTTTACTAAATCCCTCAATGATGATGGAGACGAAGTTACTAAGCTCTATTATATGACAATGACAGGTATATCCGGCTCCATATTGTTGCCGAAAAACCTCAGAACTCCTGAACTTCACGTGGGTGATGTTGTAAGATGGCGTTCCAACTATGCCGGTAATCCGACTGTTATGGAGTGTATTTTCTCTCCATATACGGTTCCGGATAAAAACAACAGGCTTCGAAGCTTCTATACCACCGGTTCAGAGGATGCCGGAGCTATCCAGCGCGGTACTGCAAGTGTGTATGGCACAGTGCTCTATCGCAAGAATGGTTTGATTACACTTACAACTTCAATCGCTTCCGATTCAGAGGGTGTTGAAGCAATGGAAAATTTAGATAATTTCTTTACGGATTCCAATACTCGTTATATACGTATTGAAAAAGAAAGGGAACAACCTGTCGTTACTTTGAAAGATTTCAGTGCACTAAGAGAGTATGGTAGTAATCCGTCTGAAGCTTCGGAGGTATATATCTTTATCTTGGG
Organism: Clostridia bacterium; assembly: GCA_017621495.1. Classification (GTDB taxonomy): domain Bacteria; phylum Bacillota; class Clostridia; order UMGS1810; family UMGS1810; genus RGIG8748. The sequence continues at coordinate 33,945 of JAGATB010000027.1, read as the reverse complement.
CAACTCCATAAGGGTTGTTTATGAAATTGCATTATAGAGGAGGCGGTATGAATATGAAATTTATTTATAAATTATTTGCACTTATAATAAGTGTAAGCATGATTTTTTCTGTTACATCATCATACACGGTGTTAGCTGCAGATGTCTGGAGCGGATATACCTTGACCGGCACCACGGTAGATGAGGAGGGAGTTGCAACGATTACTTCAACTAATGGTGTTGTTTCTTCAATAGCCAAATCCCATTCCGTTGGACAAAACTACAATATTGAGGTAAGTATAAAGGTAGACAAGTATGGTTCAGAGCAGGGCATGCAGATAACGAACGGCAGCCTCAGACTTATGTTTATGCTCACAAATAACGCTCTTGTAATAGGCGGTGGTTCTACTTTTTCATATAATATAGGTACTTCGTGGCACGATTACTACATAGAAGTAACAGGCAGCAGTGCCCAGGTGTATATAGACGGCAATTACATGGGTAAGACGGCTCTCCAGTCTAATTCCACAGGTGGCAGACTCTATTTTTGGAATAAAAGCGCTGCTTCATCCACTGCTTCAATGAGTGTGGCTGATTTCACCTATAGCTCACCCACTGCCAAAGCTGCTCTTTTGACGGCGAGTGGTCCTGCTACTAAGTATTTCTATCAAGACTGGACAGATACCACCGGATGGCAGCTTGACGAGCCCGAGGTTACCGTGGTAGAATCTGAAGAAACAGGTAAGGATGTATTCTTAAAAAGCAGTAAAAATGCAGTAGTTTCCAGTGCATTGAAATATTATACACCCACAGACAGCTTTATATTCAGATTTCGTCTCAAAGTTAATGCTTTCAACGGAGAGACCGGTGCTAAGCTGGAATACGGTCCATACAGAGTGTTTTGCTATTTTAGAGAGACAGCGGTAGCTTTGAGAAATGATTCCGGTGTTAACGCTTCAATTGCTGCACCTGTTGGTTTCGACTGGCATGAGTACAGGATTGAAGTTGATGATGGTCATGCATTGTTTTTCATGGATAATGATATGATTGCTGAGTTTGATATGGAGGCATATGTTCCGGCTAATCCCGTTATGTCCTTCTGGGTCAAGCCAAGCGGCGGCGAACCGTCAATGACAGTGGACTGGGTTGAGTATACACCTCTCTTGTATAATACCACAATTACCCCTCTTGACAAATCAGAATTTATAGAAGGTGAAGATGTAGTATTAACTGCTAATTATGAAGGGGAGACCGCTCCGGATATGCTTTACTATACAGCTAACGGAGTAGTGATTGGCAGTGCACAAGCACCGAATTACAGATTTGTATGGGAAAATGCACCGTTTGGTTTATATGAGGTTTCTGCCATATATGGCGATCAAGCTTTGTCAAGAACAAGTCTGATTAGTATCAAAAGAAGCTTTGGCGGTGAGATAATAGTACCCCTGCAGACCAGGCAAGGAATTAGTGTACCCATAACTGCACACACTTATCACTCACATCCGGAAAAATATATTGAAAGTGTCACATACACGGTTAACGGACAGAGCGTTACACAAACCAATGCCGATGAGAATTTTGCTTATAATTTATGTGCAAAAAACATTGGCAGATACAGAATTCAAGCTGAAGCAAGAGATAGCGGAGGTGCTGTTATGTCACTGGAAGATAAGGTTATATCGGTTTTACCGTTAGGTGAGAAATATACACAATTAGGATTGGATTATGAGATGGATTATACTGTATCGGGAAGCGGCAGTATCACAGGCAGTGACGGCTTCTTCCTCCTGAATGTTTCTCATACATCCGATAGCATCACATATACAACATCAAATGGTGACGTTACAGCAGATTGCGGAAACGGTGATTATCATATATCTGTACGTTCCGGTATTGCAGAGCTTACAGTTAATGGTCATTACGAAGATTCCTTTATATTGCCGAGATGTGATGAAGTCATTCCGCTTGTTGCCGAAGGTATCAGTGGATTGAATGTCCGCAATAGTGATGTTCGTGAAATTATGTTTCACGCTCATGGAAATTCAGATGTTGCTCTAAACAGTGGCAATGGATTTTGGTCACTTGAATTTGAAAAAACAGACTCTTCACCGGAGACTATAAAGCTTTATGACGGTTCGTATGAACTAAGCCTCAAGCTTGACGACGATGTTACAGCAGTTACAGCGCCTTTGGGTGGAGATGCTACTGATACAGAAGTTTTATGTGATACAGAAGATGGCAGACATCTGTACAGAATCACTTCCATGCGCGGTATAGCAATGCTTTATATCGACAATGAATACAAAGCCTCGTTTCGTCTTCCGGTTTCCGGTAAGCTTCCACACTTTACACGTTCCGGTGCTATGAATTCCGAGATAAATGTGTTGAGAACAGAAGCAGACAGCTGGACTTTCAGAGATGATTTTGAAGATAACAAATCAATCGCCTCCGAAGCATACTGGGATGGAGATGCTAATATACGCATAACCACTGACACAATGGGTAATTGTTTCTCTGTTTCCAAAGGCACAGCGCTGCTTAACGGATTCATGGAGAATCCTGTGTTAAAAACAAAGATGAAGGTTGAGAGCGGCAGCAGTGGTGGTGCATGGTTGGTGTTGAGACATAACTCACCGTATGCATACCTTTCAGCCGGATATAACTTCGCTTCAAAATCATGGGAAATCAGACGAATCTACAGAACAGAAGTTACTACTCTGGCTTCTTCCGAAGGTGATATTCCTGTTGGCGAATGGTTTGATATAGAAGCAGTTGCCGAAGGCGACAGTGTTACTCTTAATGTAAACGGTGTTCAGGTGGTTTCAGCAGATAAAATCGGATTTTTATCTCACGGCCATATGGGTATATATGCACAGGGACGTACTGTACTGATTGATAACCTTGAAGTTACCGGAGATGGACGAATAGCTGCCGGTATCGTAGAGTCGGTTTTTACAGATAATACATCTCCGGAATTTGTTAAACTAAGTGATGGCAGTATAATTATGGCATCTAACACTGTATATAAGTCAACAGACAACGGTGATACCTTTGAAAAGGTTAATATACCTACACTGCAATTTAATACCATCAAGCTTCATAACGGTAATATTCTTGCAATTCGCAGGGTGGCGGGCAGTGCCGAAAACACATACTGGGATGAGGCGTGGATTTCAAAAGACGATTGTGCTACGTTTGAAGGTCCTTACAGGGTAGAGACTACTGAAAGCAACCGTATCACAATGAACAACAAACTTATCCAGACAGAAAACGGCAGGATATTCTTCTGCGCAGGAGAATCAGGACATGGCATGGAGGATTTGGGTGTTCTCGGTATTTATTACTCAGATGATGGTGGTGTTACCTGGCACGAAAGTGAAAATAAGCTTTCGATATTTACCACCGGAGTTAACGTGCAGGAAGGTAAAATTACGGAGTTACCGGACGGTACACTAAGATGCTATATGAGGACAGACCGCGGATTCCTATATACCTCTGACTCAACCGATGGAGGTGTATCGTGGTCCTTGGAGCTTGAGAAAACATCTTTCCCTACAGTTCTCTGCGCATTCAACATTGAGAGAGATCCTGTTGATAAGAACACCTACTACATGATATGGCAGTATGATAATACCAACGAAAATGACACCAAACAGCTTCCGCGTTGGCGTACATCTTTGGCAGTAAGCTATGATGGCTGCAAAACATGGGAGTATGCAGCAGACCTTTCTGCATACGATTTGACTATTGACGGTATTACCAAGACTGACAGATACATGAATGCAGGATTACGAGTGTTTGAGGATTATATTTTTGCTGATGTTCAGATGTTTATCACCGGTGAAACTGTAGAAGGTCAGTCGGTAGGTGCTGTATGGAAAATTGACAAGAATTTAATTAAAACACAGAAAAGAATTCCTCTTACGTATTCAAAAACGAATTCTGAATTTTCTCAATATTCCGACAGAAGGATAGGCTCCGCTTTTGTTCAGTCAAAACTATCTGATACAGCTCTTGTATTCGGAGAATTAACAGATGTTAAGTCAAACAGCGGAAATCTGATTTCTGCAGATGCTTATGCAAGGTACATTGATGCTGATTTAAGCGTTGATGGTAATACCATCACTCTTACTAAGGCAAATGTTAAAGCTGTATTTACCGTAGGTAGCAACGAGGTTAATATCAGCGGTAAAGCTAATGTAGTTGATGCTAATGGCGAAACAGTTGAGAATTTTACGTTTGTAACCGAAGATACATGTATAGGTGCAGAAGGTATATCGGCTCATGGTGTTGCAAAGGCATTTGGCGGCAGAGTGTATTCTGATGATGAATATGTTATAATAAGTACTCATAATCAATGGTCTGAGAAAGATTTAAAAGAAATTACACTTCGCTTTGAACAGCTTGCTGCCAGATGATATACGCTAATAAATGTTATTAATGGAGAGTGATTTATGTTGAATAATTCGTATATTACAAAGAAACATGTAAAACATAAACCCTTGTTGAAACGTATAACACAATGTTGGGAATTATATCTTTTTATGATTCCGGCAGTTGTATTAGTGGTACTGTTTTCCTACGTACCTATGTATGGCGTTCAACTTGCATTTAAGGAACTCACCCCGGGACTCAGTATCACTGAGTCCCCCTGGGTTGGATTTGAACATTTTAAAAGACTGTTCTCTTTGCCTGATTTTCCGAGTTTAATAAAAAACACTATAAAAATTTCACTTTTTAGTAATTTGTGTACTTTTCCGCTGCCAATAATTTTTGCGTTATTACTTAATCAGGTAGAAAGCAAATATTTCAAAAAGACTGTGCAAACCGTGACATATATACCTCACTTATTTTCTATAGTTGTGGTTATCAGTATTACACGTTTGTTGCTTTCGCCTACAAGTGGTATCATAAATCATGTTATTCAACAGCTTGGCGGAGATCCTGTTTTGTTTTTCGGAAGCGATAAATACGTCCTTCCGCTATATATTTTTACGGATATTTGGCAGAATCTCGGTTATGGTGCTGTTATATATATTGCGGCACTTGCAGGTGTTGACCAGGCTCAGCTTGAAGCAGCAAAGATAGACGGTTGCGGAAGATTACGCATCATATGGCATATAGAATTGCCTGCTATAGCCGGCACTATTATTACAATGCAAATCCTTCGATGGGGACAATTGTTTAACATCGGAGCGGATAAGATGCTTCTTTTACAAAACTCATTGAATTTGGGTGCATCAGAAGTCATAAGTACATATGTATATAAGGTTGGACTTTTGGATGGACAGTTCGGATTCTCGACTGCGGTTAACCTTTTTAACACTATTATAAACATTATTTGCTTGCTTATAGTTAACGGTGCTGCACGTAAATTTAGTGAAACATCATTATTTTAAAAGGGGGTACAAAAATGAATAAAATTAATTCTGATAAGATTTTCAATATTATAAATTATACAATTCTGTCACTTGTTTTGGCTATATTTATGTATCCCATATGGTTTGTGCTGGTTGCATCAATTTCTGATCCCACTTTTGTTAATACCGGTGAAGTATTGTTTTTGCCAAAAGGCATAAACTTGGAAGGATATAAAAAAATCCTTGAGTACTCTGAGGTTCTCACCGGTTACAAGAACACAATAATTTATACTTTCGTTGGTACTTGCATAAATTTAGCTGTACTTATACCGGCTTCATTTGCTTTATCAAGGAAAGAGCTGTTTTTAAGACGCTTTTGGATGATATTCTTTCTTATAACCATGTATTTTAGCGGCGGACTCATTCCTTTGTATCTTCAGGTAAAAAATTTGAATTTAATGGATTCAATGTGGGCACTGATTCTGCCGGGTGCGTTTAGTGTATATAATATGATTATTTGCCGCAATTTCTTTGAGAGTAATGTCTCCGAGGAATTATTTGAATCGGCAAAGATTGACGGATCAACATATACGAGATTTTTCTTTTCAATCGTATTACCGCTTTCAAAATCAATTATTGCAGTTATGGTACTATTCCATGCACTTGCTCACTGGAATACATATCTTAATGCACTGTATTATATTCAGTCCAAAGATAAATATCCGCTTCAGCTCGTCTTAAAAAATATAACTGCACAGCTTGAGCTTATATCCACCGGGGAATCATTAGTGGATTCTCAATCTTTAAATGAAAGTATAAGGTTACAAGAGTCGGTAAAGTATTCAGTAATTGTTGTAGCATCAATACCTGTTTTGATACTTTATCCTTTCGTTCAAAAACACTTTGTCAAAGGTGTTATGGTAGGTTCTGTAAAAGGTTGATTATGGAGGAATTATAAATGAAAAAGATTAAAAAATTAGTTGCATTTATTTTATCAATGTTAATACTCACATCGTTGTTTGCAGGGTGTTCCAAAAAGGAAGAAAAGAACGGAAAACTTAAGGTTATGATACGCAGCAGTGTGGATTTTGATAAGTTGACATCTGCGAAAAATCTTTCTGACAAGTACCCCGGCGGTATAGAATGGATAGGTACCGGCAGTGCAGACCAGGAAAGCCTGCTTTTTGCTTCGGGTGACTTTGCAGATGTTGTACTCGGTAACATGCTCCAGGATACAGATGTATCTAAATATGCATCAAACGGTGTTTTGATACCTCTGGATGATTATATCAATGAAGATATTACACCCAATCTTTGTAAATTATTTGAAAAATACCCATCTGCGAAAGCTGTTTCCACGTATACCGATGGACATATTTATGCTTTGCCGCGTTTTAACGGTATGAAATCTGATTATCTTGAAAGTGTCATGTTCATCAATAAAGTATGGCTTGATAAACTTAATCTTGAAGTACCCACTACTACCGATGAATTGTATAACGTATTAAAAGCATTTAAAACAAAGGACCCAAATGGAAACGGTCAGGCTGATGAAGTACCCATGATTTTCGCAAACGGTCATTCGTTTTCAATGCCGGAGGCACTCTTGTCAAGCTGGGGTGTGTCAACAAAGCATGGTGAGATGGAAGGATTTTTAACCGTCAAAAAGGGTAAAGTCAAATTTGCACCCGCCATGAATGAATGGAAGGAAATGATTAAGTATTACAACAAGCTATATACAGAAGGTCTTCTGGATATAGAAGTATTCACACAGTCTTTTGAGCAGTTCCAGGCCAAGGTATCTTCGCAGACGTCAAAAATCGGTGTGGCATGGTCCAAAACCAATCCGTTTGTAAATGCAGATGAATATATTGCTATTGCTCCTGTTTCGGCACCGGGATATGACATAGTATGGCGTATACATCCGGGTGCATTGGGTATCAAGAACGTATTCTCTATCACCAACAAGTGTAAGGATATTGAAGGTGCTATGAAATGGATTGACACCTTCTATACAGAAGAAGCAACACTCGAAAACTGGTATGGTCCGGTAGGAGAGGTGTTTACTGTTGATAACGGAATGTATAAATTCAACAAACCCGAAGAAGGTAAGTCTCTTACTCAGTGGAGCAAAGAACACACTTTAACAAGCGTTACCATCCCCGGAGTTTTCTATGAAGAAGAATTAGGAACTCTTGTAGAAAACAACAGTATTTGGACAGACCCCATTGAAAACTATAAATTATATGAAAAATATCTTGACAGTGAGCCCTGGCCGCGTCCGTACTATTCCGAGGATGCAATCAAGAGAATTTCCGAACTGCGTACAGATATTATTAATCTTGTTGAGAAAAACAAGGCAAATTGGATTGTAGGTAATTCAGATGTTGATAAAGAGTGGGATAAGTACCTTAAAGAACTTAAAAATATTGGATTGGATGAATATGTTAAACTTAATCAGGAAGCATATGATGTATTTAATAAAAATATGAAATAAATTAGGTGAGCCTGACGAAGCTTGCCTTCGTCAGGCTGTATCTTAGTATGGTGAGTTGTTGTACAGAGCACTATAAATAGTATGGTTTGATTACGTTACAATTGCGATAAGAGAGGAATGATTTATATGGAAAAGTTAAATGGAATTTTTACAGCACTTCTTACGCCATTTGATGATAAAAACAAAATAAACGAAAAAGCTCTTGCTGATGTCATAGAGATGAATATTCGTAAAAAAGTAAGTGGTTTTTATGTAGGTGGCAGCACTGCAGAGGCTTTTATGCTCAGTGATGACGAGCGTATGTATTTGTATAAACTGGTTAAAGATATAGTCGGCAACAGAGACGTTGCACTTATGGGTCATGTTGGCTCGGTATCAACTCTGCAATCAATAAAGTTTGCTCAGTTATGTGCAGAACTCGGATATGACCTTATGTCTGCCGTAAGTCCTTTTTATTATAAGTTCTCATTTAGTGAAATCAAGTCACATTACTATCAGCTTGTTGATGCAGTTGATTTACCAATGCTCATATATAATTTTCCTGCATTCTCAGGCGTCACTTTAAATGCGAAAAATATTTCTGAATTTTTGTGTGATGACAGGTTTATTGGTGTTAAACACACCTCCAATGATTACTACGCTATGGAGAGCTTTAAGTCTGCATTCCCGGATAAGAAGGTTTATAATGGCTTTGACGAAATGTTCCTTGCCGGTCTTTCGATGGGTGCAGATGGCGGTATAGGCAGTACATATAATTTCATGGCAGAAAAGTTTGTAGAAATCAATGATTTATTTGAAAAGAATATGATGAATGAAGCTTTAGAAAAACAAAAAGAAGTAAACAGAATCATTGATTGTTTGGTTAGTGTTGGTGTTATGCAAGGCGAGAAGGAAGTACTTTGTCAGATGGGCTTTGATTTTGGTTATGCACGAAGTCCGTTTTCGAAACTTTCTCCGGAACAATGCAAAAAGATAGAAAAGGAAATTATGCCGTACGTTTCTAAATAAAACTTTGGAAAGGGATAGTTAAAATGAATAATGTTAAATGGATTACTTCGGGGGCGTTACCCTCCATGCTGCCAAAGCATTATGGTAATATAAACGGAAGTATATATTTCAGAAAAAGTTTTAATATTAAAGAAAATGTACAAAGTGCCAGCTTGTCTATTTGCGCCTTGGGTCTCGGTGAGTATCGTATTAACGGAATGCCTGTGTCCGACGAGGTTTTATGTACTCCGTTTACCAAATACGATGCACGAGTTATATATAAAAAGTATGAAATCTCTCATTTGCTTAAAACCGGAGAAAACGCCATTGGCGTTCATGTGGGTAACGGATTTTATAATAACAATATGTCCACCTGGAATGACATCATGGCAAGTTGGAAGGATAAGCCTAAGCTGTACGCCGTGATTAAAATCATTTATGTTTCCGGTGAGTATGATATTGTAAAGACTGACACAACCTGGAAGTGCATCAAAGGAAGTGCTGTATATAATCACATGCGTCAGGGCGAGCATTGCGATGCCAGACTTCGTCAATACGGCTATGATAACATCGGCTTTGACGATTCAAATTGGGATGATGCTGTTATTGCCAATGAGCCCGGTGGTCTGATGGAAACCACAGATATGCCTCCGGTTAGAGTTATACGAACTTTGAAGCCTATAAGCGTAAAAAATGATATATATGATTTTGGCGAAAACATCAGCGGTTGGGCAAGAATTAGAGTAAAAGGAGAAAGTGGCCAAGAGATTAAAATTATCTATGATGAAAATCTTGAAAAATTCAGGCAAATTCGTGGAAACACCACTTGCTTTGCTTTTGCTCAAAGAGAGCAAATGCCACTGTGCAACGAAGATATTTTTGTGTGCAGCGGAATTTATGAGGAATTTCGTCCTACATTCTGCTATCATGGCTTCAGATATGTAAAAATCGAGAATGCTCCCGAGAATTTTGAAATTATCGCAGAAGTTGTACACACGGATTTAAAATGTATCGGAAGCTTTGAAAGCAGCAGCGATATGCTCAATAAAATTCACGAGGCATCTGTGAGAGCTACACTTTCAAACTTTGTGTGGCATCCAACAGATTGTCCGCACAGAGAACAGCTTCCTTGGACAAATGATGCACAGCTTTCATCAGAGCAAGTTCTAATGAATTTTGATGCTAAGGATGCGTATCAAAAGTGGATGAATGATTTTAAAGATGCTCAACGTCCAAACGGGCAGCTCCCCGGCATTATTCCGTCAGCCGGTTGGGGGTACAACTGGGGTCACGGCCCCGGATTTGGATGTGCTGTTATCATAATACCATGGAATACATATATTAATACCGGTTCTGCAGACATAATTAGAAGTGTGTGGACCAATATGGTCAGGTACATGGAATATATTGAGAGAATGAGCGATGACTATGTAGTCGATTTTGGACTTGGTGACTGGATGCCTGTAAATAAGCCGGCATGTGACCGTGCGGTGATTGATACAGCATACTTTTACAGCGATTGTGTTAAGATGGCACGTATGGCGACTGTTATCGGAGAAGATGCGGATTATTGGCAAAACAAATCCGAATGTATAAAGCGTGCATGGAGAAGTCAATTTCTCGGAAATAAGTCTCTTGAAAGGTTTCAGACATTTTATGCATGTGCAATATACAATGAATTATTGGAAGATGACGAAGTTCCCGTTTTTTCACAAAAACTTGCTGAACTCGTAAAACAAGCTGATTATCACATAGATTGCGGAATTTTTGGTACTAAATTTATTTTTTCGGCTTTGTCTGATAATGGTTATGCAGATGTTGTGTACAAGATGGTAACTAATCCCACATATCCAAGCTATGCTTATTGGATAAATAACGGTCAGACAACATTGTGTGAATCGTGGGATATGCTTGAGTCTTGCAATCACCATATGTACAGCGAGGTTGATCATTGGCTGTACAGACACATTGGCGGTATCAGATATACTGACGATGGTATTGTTATTAAACCTTCCGTGTTAGATGATGTCGAATATGTAAAAGTCGAGCACAAGGGTATAACAGTCATTCGCAACAGAAACAAGCTTCATGTTTTAACACCGGTTGAATTGCAGATAGTATTCGCCGATGAAAGCATATCGGTAAAGCCCGGCGAATATCAATTTGACATGACCAGAAGCGGAGGTGCATTATGAAGATAACAAAAAAATTGGCACAAAAAGCTGCGGATAATGCCCATACAGAAGGAGTAACAATTGCTTTTTTGGGTGACAGTGTTACACAGGGGTGTTTTGAACTATACAAAAAAGAAGGTAATGTAATAGAGACAGTTTTTGATAAACGGCATTCTTATGAGGCATATGTTTTTGATGCGTTTTGTGTTTTATATCCTACGGTGACTATAAACATTATCAACGCCGGCATAAGCGGTGATAATGCTAAATCCGGAGCAGGCAGAGTTGAACGTGATGTACTGCGTCATAATCCTGACCTCACTGTAGTTTGCTATGGATTGAATGATTGCGGAAACGAGGAAGGCAGATTAGATACGTATTTGTCATCACTTAGCAATATATTTGACCGGCTTAAATCCAATGGGTCAGAAATAATCTTTATGACTCCTAATATGATGAATACAAAAATAAGTGTTCATTTGAAGGATAAAGATTACATTGACATTGCAAATCGGACCGCCTCTTTGCAAAATGACGGTGTGTTTGACTTGTTTATTGATGAAGCTAAAAAACTGTGCACTGAAAATAACATACCTGTTTGTGATTGCTATGCTGTATGGAAAAATCTTTATAATTGCGGTGTTGACACTACAGAGCTTTTAGCAAACAAGATAAATCATCCCACCCGGGAAATGAATAAGCTTTTTGCATATGAATTAATTAAAACAATATTTGATTGCGAGGAATAGAACAATGTCCAAAAAATTTTTTATAAGATTCAATTTACACAAATCAGCAAGTGAATATCCGATAAATGAAGAAATTTTTAAGCCGTTTGTAAACGAAGATATAAATTGGATAAAAGATTGTCTTAACGATATTGAGGATGTCCAAAATAAAAGAGCAGAGGATTTAAAGGCAAAGTTCCCTAAAGAGATTTCTAAAATTAAAGGAAAAAAAGTTGCTTTTTTGGGAGATTCGATAACAAGCGATAATCTCGGATACCGAATGGCTGTTACAAAGGCTGCACAATTGCAGGCTTTTGACCGTTCCATTTCCGGTGCCACATCTGCCTTGATGCTTCATCCGGCATATTTGGTACAAAAAGAAAAACCGGATATTGTATCTATAATGATAGGTGTAAATGATTCAAAATGCTTGGGTGACAAAACTTTTGCAGGTGTGCCTCTCTGTGCATATGAGAGAAATCTGAGAGCAATGGTCAGATGGTCAACAGAAAACGGTGCCAAGGTAATCTTGATGGGAGTTACCCCAATAATTGAAGAACAATATGATAAAAGCTTTAATCCGCGCGGTACATTCGGCTCAAATGATATGGTCAGAGAGTATAATGCGGTTGTTAAGAAAATAGCTTCGGATTTTGAAGTTAAGTATCTGGACAACGATTGGATAAATGAGTATGATGAAGTAAGTGAATTATTTGAGCCTGACGGTGCTCATCTTAGCGTAAAAGGTCATGATATTCTTGCAGAAAAATGGATAAAAGCTGTTGCTGAAATTGTATAAAGTGTTATATTGAATATGAAAGGAACAAAAACATGAAAAAAGTAAAAGATAAACAAATTTTGGTTGGTGCTGATTTTGCCGGATATCCTCTTAAGGAGGCTGTTGTAGCACATTTACAGGCAAAGGGATGGACGGTTACGGATATAGGTGTTAGAAGTGATTCTGCCCCTGACGATACAGATTTGATGTTTCATCGCGTAGGACTTCGTGCAGGTTCTATGATTGCAGAAGGTGAGTTTGAGAGAGCATTACTTTTCTGCGGAACGGGAATGGGAATTCATATTGCTGCAAGCAAGTGTCCTCATGTCCATGCCGGAGTTGTGGAAAGCGTACCGGCTGCTCTTAGGGCAATAACCGGAAACGGTGTCAATGTTTTGGCTATGGGTGCTTTCTATGTCGCACCTCAGATGGGTTGTGATATTGCTGATGCATATTTGAATGCTGAACTCGGTACCGGATATGAATGGTGGAAGAATTTTTATGAGTTCCATAAACTTGCAATTGATGAATTGGAAGCTTTTGATTACCAAGAATATAAAAATAATGATTACAAAGTTAATAAGCTGGGTGATTATCCCTTAAAACTCGAAACAAAACCGGAATAAATTATCCTCAACTTACAAACTTGCAATGTCTGTTATTTGGTCGGCGGCTTAGGTCGCCGGCTTTTTTTAGCACATAATTGTACTAAATAAATTATAAATATTGCTTTTTGTCGAAAAAAATGTTATATTATATAATAGATAATTATGTTTACACGGGGTGGTAATATGGAAAAATATTCTAACGGAGGCTGCAGTGCCACAATTCACAGTGCTGTTTCGTACTGTGTTATCGGCGAAAGCAAAAAGACGACCATAGACATAGGTACGGCAAGTATTGAAATCGAAAGGGAGAATATCCGTCTCGATACGGAGCATTATCTTACCAGGCTTAAGATAACCAACATCTCCGGCACTATGGTCAAGCTCCTGGCGGCGTATCCCATAATTACGGATGATTTCAAAATTTCCGAGAGACCATCAGAGGAATGGATGGTTTTTAACGGTTCCCGTCAGCTCAACGACGTGCCCGCTACATGCATCTTAGGGCAGAAGGATGCCTCATTTGGAGAATGTGTAGACAGACTTTCCCAGGAAGGCGTACAGCAAAAGGACTATCATTACGGAGATACGGTTCTATACGGTGACGGGATTACTGTCATTAAATCCGGCAAGCAATATGTATCTCTTGAGGTGCTCTCCTGCGAAAACCAGCTCACTGATATCAGCATTTCCTCCGACTGCAATGGTGATGTTAAAGCAGTGAGACTCGGTGGCGAGTTTAACTGTCTCATGGAGGATGGAGATATCAAATATACCGATTGGGTGCGTATCAGCACCGGAGGCAATTTCATACGCCTGATAGATGAATACTCCGCCCACAGAAGAGCTATGTCCGAATATAAAGAAGCAAACACCCCCAAGCCTGCTGTTTATAAACTACAGACCGACTTGACGTATGATAATATCTTAGAGAAGCTGTCATTCTTAAGAGGACTCAAAGCCCCCTTTGATTACATTGAAATAGGGCAGGGCTGGCAGTCAGCAATAGGCGATTGGGAGGAAACCGATTCCCTCAATCTCAAGCAAACAGCTTATCAGATTAATAACAGCGGCTACAAGGCAGGTATATGGACATCACCCTTTATCGTGGATAAAGATTCGGAATTCTTTGAAACAGAAAAGCAATGGATATTGCGTCATGCAGACGGCTCTGTGTGTACATATGCAGTTGACGGCAAGGAATATGCAGTTATAGATGTATCCTCGGCAGATTACCTTGATTGGCTTGAGATGACATATCAGCGCCTTTGTGCATATGGCTTTTATATGCATCATGTGGACCATACGCTTTCTTTCATGCTGCAAAAGGACGTAGTACTTCTTGACCCGACTCTCACAGTTACCGAAGCTTATTTAAGGGCAGTTAAAGTTATAAAAAATGCTATAGGCATTGACGGATATCTGTATATTACCAACGGTTTTAATGCACCTCTTGCCGGCATAGCAGATAGTGTTCAGATTTCGTCCGATGTCAATGTCATGAAAAATAGGTCCAATTCTAACGTGATGCCGCGTATAGTGAACCAAACCGCCATGAGGGGATATATGTCTCAGTGGTGGCATAACAGCTGTGCTGTGCTTATAGATAAGGACTTTGCCAAAAAGTATTCTCCGGCAGAGATGAAGACCCTCCTGGTATGCGAATATATGTCCGGCGGTGCAGGAATGGTATCTGATTTGTCTACAAATGAAGAACTGAAGCTTCTTAAATTGGTCTTGCCCTCCGTGAGTGTCAAGACCAATCCCAGAGAGGCATTCGGCGAATATGCGTACATCAATGCAGTTGATGTTGAGGTTAACGGCGATTACCATACTCTCTGCTTCTTTAATAATTCATTTGCAGATGTTGAGCTTGTATTTCGTCTGGACAACAATACATGCGGCGGATATGTGGACCACGCTTCACGATATAACGTTTCATCATATTTCGGCAAAGTAAAGCATACGGATTGCAAATATGACGATATACTTAAGCTCGGTACCATACCCGCAAATTCATGTGAAATAGTTAAAATTGCTAAAAATACCAAACCGCAAGTAATTTTGTCAGATATGCATTTTTCTATGGGCGGTGAGCTTGATATTACACTTTCAGATTCCGTGGTCAGGGTTTGTGGTAACAATAGATTTAACTGCAAGGGCAACTATGTAATAGCATTGCCCGAGGGCATGACATGTCCTGATGGTAAGAGAGAATTTTCATTTACCGTAAACGGTTCGGGACCGTTTAAATATGTGAAAGATGTCAAATGATTTGAGGTGAAGGATATGCCGTTGGAGATTGTATCCGGCAGGAGCAAAAGCGGTAAAAGTAAATATATATATGATAAAATCCGTTCTCTATCGGAGTCGGGTGAGCAAGTGATGCTTATCGTACCGGAGCAGTACAGTCACGCCGCAGAAAAAAAGCTTCTGGATACCGTTGAGGCTATCAAGGATAACTGCGTAGAGGTGTTTTCATTTAATCGTCTGGCTTCAACCACACGTCAGCGTCTGGGGTACCCCCATGTGCGTAAGCTGGATGCAGTGGGCAAGGCATTAATTGTACGCAATGTATTAAACAGCAACGAATTTACATTTTACCGCAATGCCTGTGAGCAAAAAGGTTTTGTGGAGATGGTCTCTCAGACCATAGGCGAGTTCAAAAAATATATGCTTCTACCGGAGTTGCTTTCTGATACTGCCGATAATACCGATGATGAAATATTGGCTATGAAGCTTCGTGACTTGTCGGTTATGTATTCAGAGTATGAAAAGGCAATTGCAGAGAGCTATGCTGACTCTGATGATGCACTTACTCAGCTGGCATCTATGCTTTCAAACACTGATATATACAAAGCAAAACACATTTTCTTTGATGAATTTTCCACTTTTATCCCTCAGGAGTTAAAGGTTATTTCGGCTTTGTGCTCGGGCAGTGCGAGCGTGTGTGTTGCACTTTGCTGTGATGAAACCGAGCCCAATACCACTCTCTTTATGCCTACCTGTGAGACTATAAACCAACTAAAAAAATGCACCTCCTCCCCGGTAAAAATAACCCGGCTTGAAGGCACCCGATTCGATACGGCTGAAATGGCTTTTTTAGAAAAGTATCTTTATACATTTCCGTCAAAGAAATTCTCGGGCGATTGCGAAAATATAAAGGTCTATGCACTTGCCAATCCGCGCAGTGAGGTGGAGATTTGTGCAGCCAATATATCTATGCTCGTACGTGAACAGGGTTATATGTACAAGGATATCGGCGTAATATGCTCGGATATAGATATGTACGAAAGACACATCGAACATGTATTTGAGCTTAACAATATAGAGTATTTTACTGATAATAAAAATGATATTATCAATCATCATCTTATTCGCTTTGTGCTGGGACTTTTGGAGACCTATATTCAGGAGTATAATTATGCAAGTGTGTTTAATTATCTTAAGGCATCCTTTATAAACGCAGACCCCGGCAGTATCGCCGTATTGGAAAAATATATACAGCGCACTAATTTGAAAAGAACCACATGGCTTAATGACGAAAAATGGCAGAAGCTTCTTGATGCTAACTATTCAGATGATGACACCACCAAAGCTTCATTGTGCCAAATACGCAGCGACTATATTCTGCCCCTGGCAAATATGCATGAGAAAATTAAAGGCCGCCACAAGGTCAGCGACGATGCACATGCCCTATATGATTTAATTGTTGAGCTTAAGCTGCCTCAGACGATTGCATCCTATATCAAGATGTTTAATGATGAGCATGAGCTTCGCTATGCTAAAGAATATGAAAAAATCTGGGAAATCATTGTTTCTACACTTGATGAGATAGTAGATCTCAACGGTGATATGACAGTAAATGTCACTGAGTTTTATAATCTCCTTGTTACCGCTTTTTCACAGCACAAGGTAGGCTTTATCCCGTCTGCTGTAGACAGAGTCATCATAGGTAATACCGAGCGCACGAGAGCAGACGGCTTGAAAGCACTTTTTGTGTTGGGTGTTAATGAAGGTGTCTTTCCTATGGCATCAAAGCCGGACGGTATACTGGGAGACAGTGATAAAGATTCTTTGAAAGAATGCGGTATTGAGTTTTCTACTACGTCGACAATTGCTGCGTTTTATTCACAGTTTTGTGCATACAGTGCTTTTACCATGCCTTCCCGGAAGCTGTTTGTATCTTATTCCAAGGCAGGCAATGATTTTAAAGCTTTGCGTAAATCATATATTGTTGACAGAATTTTAAAGATTTTTTCTATAAGTGAGATTTCCGAAACCTCAATTACGGAAGCATGCAAATTGGCTTCCAAGCATTCTGCCAAGGAGATACTTGCCCGTAGTATTGCAGATTATCGGGATACTATGGAGCTTGATATGTTCTGGAGAAGTGTTTATAAATATTTTGAGCAAAATTCCGATTTTGCAGATAAGATAGGTTATTTCTTAAAATCAGATAATATTGCTCATAATTTGAGTGATAAAAACTTAAAAAAACTTGTAGATATGCTTTCTTATACCTCTGTGTCAAAAATTGAAAGATATATGGCGTGTAAATATGCATATTTTATAGATTATATATTAAGAATTGACCGGGAAAAAGAAACCAGAGTAGATGCTCTCGATATTGGTAATATAACCCACAGCGTGCTTGAAAGTCTGTCAAAAGAATTAGGAAGCTCCAAAGCTTCTCTGGAGTCTGCAGATGACGAATATGTATTAAAGCGTACCGAGGAACTTATAGCAGAGTATCTGGACGACTTTTCATATAAGACAGATGACCTATCTGCCAGGGAGCAGTATGTTATAACGAGATTAAAAAATTCAATCTATATTTGCTTTAATGCTATACGCAGTCAATTTTTGAATTCTAAATTTGAGCCATTTGGCTATGAGATTGAGTTTAAAGATGATTCGGAGCTTGGCAGTATAGAGCTCGAAACACCCGGCGGCAATAAAATAAACCTTACCGGAAAAATAGACAGAGCAGACATTTATACCGACGGCGTCATGAGCTATATCCGAGTGGTGGATTATAAGACCGGTGCCAAGGAGTTTAAGCTTGATGATGTATTCTACGGCCTTAGTGTACAGCTTATGGTCTATTTAAATAAGCTTGTATCATCAAAGGACGAATACACCTACGGCGGTGCCTTGTATTTCCCGGTAGTTAATTCACTTATTCGCAGAGACGGACATACCGATAGTGAGGCTGCCCGTACAGCTTTATCCGGAGAAATTAAGTTAAAAGGCATAGCCCCCTATGATGAGAGACTGCTTGATGCATATGACGAGAAATTTGCCGCATCACTAAGGCACGGTTCAGCCAAGAAAAAACGCGTATCTCCCCAAGGCTTTGAAACAATAGATAAGTACCTTGGTAAAAAGCTCGGAAGCATATGTGATAATATTTTAAATGGCGATATCTCTATTTCTCCCTCGAAAAAAGGAGATTATACACCCTGTGATTATTGTAAATACAGCTCCGTGTGCCGTTTTGATCCCACAGTCGTAGGTAATGAATATAAATTATACAAAGCTATTCCGGAGTATGAAGAAATAATTAAAGAAATGGAGGAAGCTATAGATGTGGACAGAAAATCAACAGACTGCGATTGATGCCATTTGTGCCGATAACCTTGTGTCTGCGGCGGCAGGCTCGGGCAAGACAGCCGTCATGGTTGAGAGAATTGTAAATCGTGTACTGTCCGGCAAGGTAGATATAGACAAGCTTCTGGTGGTTACTTTTACCAATGCCGCCGCTTCCGAACTAAAGAGCAGACTTATGAGCAAGATAATGGATGCACTGGATATAAGCGATAATCCTGATTATCTTAACCGCCAGCTCATGCTTATAAACAATGCATCAATCTGTACCATAGACAGCTTTTGCCTCAATGTTATCAGAAATAACTTTTATAAAATAGGTCTTGACCCAAGTGTAAAAATAGCAGACAATGCTGAGCTTGAGCTTATAAAAAACGATGTACTGAATTCTATTTTTGAATACTACTATGACAGCGGTGATGCTGAATTTTTAAGGCTTGTAGACTGCTATACAAGCAAGAATGACAGTGACCTTGTTGATATAATACTAAGTCTTTATAATTTTACGAATTCTCTGCCGGAGGGGGTAAATAAGCTTTACGAGCTTGAGGAAAAATTCAAGGATAGTACACCCTGGGAACAGTATTATATCAAAAAAGCTCACGCCATAAGCCGCAAGGCAATTGCTTATTATGACACAGCCATAGCCCACGCTTCCTTCAGAATGGACTTTGCCAAAATTAAGGCACAGCTTTGCGACGAAAAGAACAATTACTATTTTGTCTTAAAAGCGTCCGACTGGTCAGAAATGCAAAAGGCGGTATCTTGCTTTGAGTTTCCTACATTGAGATTTCCGCCAAAAACACCCGACTTTGATAAAATGCCTATTAAAGAACCCCGGGAAGCCGGCAAGAAGCTGCGTGCGGACCTGACAGACATTTTCTCCGTTAAACCGGAGGATTTAAAGAATGATATGAAATCGGCTTATGTTTCTTTAAATAAGATAATTGAAATCACTATGAAATTTGCCGATGAATTTGCTTCTGCCAAGCAGGAGAGGGGTATTGTTGATTTTAATGATGTAGAGCATATGGCATTGGCTTTGCTGCAGAATTTCGACGGCACTCAGAGTGATACAGCCAAACAGCTTATGGATAAGTATGCCGAAATATATGTAGATGAATACCAGGACTGCAATGCTGTGCAGGAAAAGCTGTTTTCGCTGATATCAAGGGCAAACATAGGCACTCCGAATATGTTTATGGTTGGTGATATGAAGCAGAGTATATATGGCTTCAGAGGTTCGGAACCCTCACTTTTTAAACAAAAATCAGACACGTATACCACATATACGGGAAGTGGGAACAGCTGCAACAAAATAATACTAAACAAGAATTTCCGCAGCCGCAGAGGCATTATTGATGCCGTCAATTCGGTATTTTCACAGATTATGTCCGAGCAATGCGGTGAAATGGAGTATACCAAAGATGAATACCTCTATTATAACGATGGCTCGTATGAAGACATTAACCCCGATTTTAACAAAGTTGATATGGTATTTATAGAGACCGAAAACGACAACGATAACGGATTACCGGACGAGCTGAAAGCTCTCGAAGCCGAAGCAATATATGTAGCGAACAAAATCAAAGAGATACTAAACGATAAAAATTACATGGTGTTCGATAAGTCTGCCGGTAAATACCGAAGTGCAAAATACTCGGATATAGTTCTGCTTCTGCGTTCCGGCGGAGAGAAAGCAGAAACCTTTAATCGTATATTAACCACAGCACAGATACCCGTATATTGTGAGCTATCGAGCGGATATTATGATTCTCCGGAGGTTGTGTTTTTAATAAACTTTTTAAAGATAATTGACAATCCATATGATGATATTGCGCTGCTATCTGTCATGCGGCATCCTGTACTTGGATTTACGGATGATGAATTTGTAAGCATGAGGCTTGCCAAACCCAAGGGGTATTTCTATAATTCTGTGACAAAATATATTAAAACAAATGACGATGAGCTTTCCCATAAGCTTACACAGTTTGTAACAGAGCTTAAGCAGTATTATAAAAAGTCAAAGTACCTGCCTGCCGATAAGCTTTTGTGGGAGATTATTAAAAACACAGACTATATGGCATACCTTTCGTTTATGTACAATCCTGAGCTCAGGAAGGCTAATGTCAAAGCCCTTATGAGCAGAGCTTATGATTTTGAAAAAACCTCCTATAAAGGTATATTTGATTTCATACGGTACGTGGATAATATAAAGAAAAATGATAAAGACGCAGAGCCGGCAAAGACCCTTAGTGATGATGAAGATGTGGTACGCATAATGACAATTCACAAGAGCAAGGGACTTGAATTTCCAATCGTTTTTGTCTGTAACTCAACCAAACAGTTTAATGACAGAGATTTAAAGATTGATAAAATTCTTATGCACAAAGCCTACGGTTTCGGAGTGAATTTCTATGACTTTGACAATCATTACTACTATGAATTACCTCAAAAGAAGTTTATCAAGGAAATGAAGTACCGTGAAATGTGGTCAGAGGAGATGAGAGTGCTGTACGTAGCCCTTACCCGCGCCAGAGAAAAGCTCTTTATAACAGGTGCAGCCAAAAATATATCCGACCGCATTGACAAGTTATCCGCACTTATTAAGAATGAAGAACATTTGCTTTCATTTGAAGCTGTTTCATCAGCCAAATCCTACAGCGATTGGCTTATAATGGCAGCAATGAGAAACCGCAGCTTTAATGGACCCGTCGCCGAATACAAAACATACATTGAAGACGAATCGCAATTTTATCTTACCATACTAAGTAAAGCCGATATGGTTCTCGAATTGGAAGATAATGAAAAATCCGTTTCTCTCCATATACCGCCTGCAGACTATGAGACAGATGCTCTCGTAAGCAAAGTTCTTGATTTCACTTATCCGTATGCATCTTTGGCAGATGTGCCTTCAAACATGTCTGTTACTGAGCTTAAACGAATGGAAAATGAAGATGATGACATATATAATTTTTACAGTTCTACCAAGCTCACCTCACCGAACTTTTATGCAGGGGAGCACAAGCTTACTGCGGCCGATATAGGTACATGTACTCATCTTGTGATGGAGAAACTGGATTTCACATCTACAGACACCGTAGAGGAAATTGCTCTGCAGATATCAAAACTTACCAAAGACGGCTTTCTTACTCCAATTCAGGCTTCCTGTATTAAAGTTGAGAATATCCATCGTATATTTACAACTCCGGTAGGGCAGCTTATGCGTATGTGTGCACATAGTGTTAAGCGTGAGTTCGGTTTTAAATATCTTATGGATGCTTCATCGGTATATCCCGATTCGGAGTCCGATGAAAAAATCGTAGTTCAAGGTATGATAGATGCTTATTTTGAAGACGAAAACGGCAATATCATAATAGTTGATTACAAGACAGACAAGATAACAAATGGGGTAGATGCTGTTAAGGAACGTTATGCATCCCAGCTTAAATACTACCGCATAGCTTTGGAGAAAGCTTTGGGCAAAAAGGTATCTAAAACATACCTTATGCTTCTTGATACAGGGGATATAGTTGAATGTTAAATAATAAGATGAAAACCATGGGTTTATCATGGTTTTCATCTTATCATCTCCATGAAATTATATATATACCCCGATGCTATATCCATAATTTCTCTTTTTGATTTTTCACTGTGTTTATCATACATGGCAATTGTCTTAAATCCTCCTGCCAGTGCGCCTTTAACTCCGGTTAATATATCTTCATATACTATACATTCCTCTACACTCAAACCAAGCTTCTCGGCACATTTTAAATATATATCCGGGAATCCCTTTCCGCGTTTTACATCGTTTACAGTTGCTATGTAGTCGATATCCTTTGCAAAGCTTCTGCCGCAGAGTGCCGCTTTTACAATTTCCGGTTCACTTGCAGTGGCAATTGCAATTTTAATTCCATTTTCCTTAAGATATGATATGTATTCCGATGCACCCGACTTTAATGGAACATAGGCATACTCCGCTACCGCCATGTCAATCCACTCACGTATCAGACCTTCCGGAGTGTCATTAAGATCAAATCTCTCTATTGTGTAGAGTGCAGTTTCATACGCACCCAAATGTGAAATTGAATGCATATAATCCTCGGGTACTTCAATTCCTCTTCTTGCCAAAAAATCTATATCAATCTTTTCCCACACGTACATAGAGTCGAGCAGGGTACCGTCCATATCAAAAATTACACCTTTATAATCCAACATTTTTAGTCACCTCATATAAAATATAACATATTTTTTGAAAATTTGCAACTTTACCGAATTTATCTATTGAAAAATTATTATTTTTTTAGTATAATAGTTATTAATAATGTAAAAATGGAGTAATATAAGAGGTTATAGATTATGAATGACAAATTTAAAGTTAACGACATGGGTATTTATCCTGTTCTTGCATTGCGCGGTATGCCCATCTTCCCTTGTACTGTTATACACTTTGAAGTGAGCAGGGATATCTCTATAAAAGCTATAGAAAAGGCTCTTGCCGCAGATCGGAAAATCCTGGTAGTTGCACAGACCGATCCGGATATAGAGATGCCGCAGTCTGAAGATTTGTATACCACAGGTACGGTGTGCTATGTTAAGCAAATCCTCAGAGTCTCGGACGATAAGAGCCGTGTCCTTATGGAGGGGCTTAGTCGTGCGCATGTTATTGATTATACTCGTACGTATCCTTATATCGAATGCAGTGCTGCGGAAATTGTTGAGTTAAAGAGCGTTTCCGATGATGATCGTATTCTCGGTGACGCATATGTACGTGAGCTTAAAAATGTTTCAGCCGAGTATTTTTCGCTTTCCGGCAGAATGCCAGATGAGATAGATTTGGCTTTTGTCAAAGAGAAAGACCCGTCTAAGTTTTCCGATATTCTTTCTTCAGCATTGATGCTTGATATTGAGCAAAAGCAGGATCTGCTTGATGATTTGGATGCTGTTTCAAGATTGCAGAAGCTCCTTTCATTCATACATCATGAAATAAGCGTTATGAGGATAGAAAAGGAAATATCAGCCAAAACCAAAATCAGGCTTGATGACACTCAGAGAGATTTTTATCTTAGGGAGCAGCTGAGGGTTATTCATGAGGAACTTGGCGATGACGAAGGAATTGATGAAGAGACAGATCACTATAAGAAACATGCTGATTCTCTTGCAATGCCGGAAAATGTCAGGGAAAAGTTTTTAAAAGAGCTTGAACGTTTTTACAAAATGCAACCCGCAAGCCCGGAAGCAACTGTAATACGCAATTATCTCGACTGGATGCTTGAAATTCCATGGGGAGTAAAGTCTGAAGAAATAGAGGATATGACAGCTTCCAAGGATATACTTGAAAACAGCCATTATGGTCTTGAAAAGGTAAAAGAGAGAATTATTGAATTTTTAGCCGTCAGAAGGCTGTCAAAAGGTAAGAAATCACCGGTTATTTGCCTTGTGGGACCACCGGGAGTCGGTAAGACGAGTATTGCAAAGGCAGTAGCCAAATCTCTGGGCAGAGAATACGTGCGTATGTCACTGGGCGGTATTCATGATGAAGCAGAAATCCGTGGTCACAGAAAGACCTATATCGGTGCCATGCCCGGAAGAATTGTCAGTGCTATAAAGCAGGCAGGCAGCTTTAATCCTCTTATTCTCCTTGATGAAATTGATAAGGTGGGTGCGGATTACAGAGGCAATGTGAGCGCAGCACTTCTCGAAGTGTTGGATACAGAGCAGAACTTCTCTTTCAGAGACCATTATATGGAGTGTGAAGTTGATTTAAGCGACGTCCTTTTCTTTACTACCGCAAACTCGCTGGAAAACATAGACCGCCCCTTACTTGACCGTATGGAAGTTATAGAGGTAAACGGCTATACCGATGAAGAAAAATTACAGATTGCCAAGAAGTATATAATCTCAAAGCAGCTTGAAGAAAACGGACTAAAAAAATCCCAGATTAAAATCAACGACGAAGCCATTCTGGATATCATACGCTATTACACCAAAGAGTCCGGCGTTCGTGAACTTGAAAGGAAAATAGCTTCGGTAATGCGTAAAGCTGCAAATGAAATTGTAACCAACGGCAAAAAAAGCATGAGTGCTTCTTCGAGAAATCTTGAAAAGCTCCTCGGCAGGAGAATTTATGAAGAACCGGACCTGGTAAAGAAAGATGAAGTAGGTGTTGCTACCGGTCTCGCATGGACACAATATGGTGGGGATACACTTTCTATAGAAGTCAATGTGATGGATGGTTCCGGCGAACTTGAACTTACAGGTCAGCTTGGAGATGTGATGAAGGAATCAGCTAAAGCGGCAGTGACTTATATCAGGTCCAACGCAGAAAAACTCGGTGTACCCGGTGAATTTCATGTCAAAAAAGATTTGCATGTTCATATACCCGAAGGTGCTGTTCCAAAAGATGGTCCCAGCGCCGGTATAACAATGGCGACTGCTATCGTATCTGCACTTACAGGAAAAAAAGTCAGCAAAAAGGTAGCCATGACAGGTGAAATTACCATTACCGGAAGAATTCTTCCTATAGGAGGACTCAAAGAAAAATCCCTTGCCGCATACAGAAACGGTATTAAGACAATACTAATTCCTAAAGAAAATATGCCGGACACATACGATTTACCTGAAGAAATCAGAAAGGATATTAACTTTGTAGTTGCAGACAGCATGGACACCGTGTTGTCTCAGGCACTCAGAAGTTAAGGATAAATTATATGAATATTCACAATGTATCGCTTACCATATCTGCTGTACAGCCAAAGCAGTATCCCCATGATGATATTCCGGAAATTGCTTTTGCAGGCAGATCAAATGTAGGCAAATCATCCTTTATAAATAAGGTGTTAAACCGCAAATCACTTGCACGTACAAGTTCAAAACCAGGCAAAACAGCTACGATTAACTTTTTTAATATTGACGATTGCCTTAATTTTGTTGACTTGCCTGGCTATGGATTTGCACGTGTTTCCAAGGAAGAAAAGAAAAAATGGGGCGAGATGATAGAGACATATCTCAATTCCAGAGGAAATTTGTCACAGGTTATTTTGCTCGTGGACAGCAGACATGCACCAACTCCCGATGACCACATGATGCTTAATTTTATCAGAGCTGTGTGTGACAGAGTGGTTATAGTTGCTTCAAAAATAGACAAATTAAAAAAATCAGAACGTACCGACTCTCTTAGAAGAATAATAACAGAACTCAAACTAAATGGTGATGATGTAATTATTCCCTTTTCGGCTGTTACAGGAGAGGGCGCAGATATGTTCTGGGATTACGTAAATGAAGTTATAATGAATGATTGTGAGGAATAGATACAAATGAGCATTTTAGAAGGACTTAATAGCGAACAGGCACAGGCTGTTCTTACTACAGACGGGCCTCTGCTTGTTTTAGCCGGTGCCGGCAGTGGCAAGACAACAGTTCTTACCCGTAGAATAGCGCATATTATAGAGCAAAAAAAGGCGAGACCCTGGCAGATTTTAGCAATTACATTTACTAACAAAGCAGCAGCAGAGATGCTCACCAGAATTTCAAAGCTTGTTCCTGATGATGCAGGCGATATGTGGATTAAGACCTTCCACAGTGCTTGCCTCAGAATACTGCGCTACGATATCGAAAAGATGGGTACTAAATATACAAGCGCATTTAACGTATATGACACCAATGACCAGAAACGTCTTGTAAAGGACTGTATCAAGGCATCCAATGTAAGCGAGGATATGTACCCGGTAAAAATGCTTCTTTCAAGGATATCTGATTGCAAAAACAAAGGCATTACACCGGATGAATTTGAAAACAGTGTCTATGACTTCAAGCAAAAAACCATCGCTAAAATATATCGATTGTATCAAAAAAGACTTGAAGATAATAACTCTTTGGACTTTGATGACTTGCTCAATAAAACAGTAGAACTTTTCACTAAGTGTCCGGATGTATTGGAGTATTACCAGAACAAGTTTAAATATATTCTTGTAGACGAGTATCAGGATACAAATAATATCCAATATCGCCTTGTGGCATTATTGGCTGCCAAACACCGAAATCTGTGTGTTGTGGGTGACGATGACCAGAGTATATATAAATTCCGCGGTGCCGACATCACAAATATTCTTGATTTTGAAAAGCAGTTCAAAGAGGCAAAGACCATTAAGCTTGAACAAAATTACCGTTCCACACAGACTATCTTGGATGCAGCTAATGACGTGATTAAAAACAACAAAGGTAGAAAATCAAAAAAACTCTGGACTTCTTCCGGAGAAGGTGATAAGATTACTCTAAGTGTTCTGGATGACCAGATAAGTGAAGCATCCTACATAAATAATTGCATAGAAAGACTGGTGCACAGCGGTAAATACAGGTATAATGATTTTGCTGTATTATATCGTACCAATGCTCAAACTCGTGCATTTGAAGAAAATCTTACATGTCCATACAGAATTCTGGCAGGGTTGAGATTCTACGACAGAAAAGAAATCAAAGACATACTTGCGTATCTCAGGATAATATATAATCCGGCAGATGATATCAACCTTACCAGAATAATTAACGTGCCCAAACGCGGTATAGGTGACACCACTGTTTCAAAAATACAGGCATTGGCTTCAAGCGTTGGTAAAAGTATGTTTGATATTATTACAGATTCCGAATATGATGAGGCTCTCGGCAGAGCAACGCTGAAAATAAAGGAATTTGTATCTGTAATCAATGACTTGATTGCTAAGAAAAATTCGGTTCCGGTTACAGCCCTGATTGACGATATGCTGCAAAAAACAGGATATACCGATTCCGTATTGGCAGAGTCTCCCGAGGAAGCTCGCAGCCGCATAGAAAATATAGAGGAATTCCGTTCGAAAGCATACGAGTATCAGAACGAAGTTGATGCTCCTACGTTTGAGGGTTTTTTGGATAATATTTCCCTTGTGTCAGATGTTGATAATCTTGACAGTGAGCAGGATGCTGTAGTATTGATGACACTGCACTCCGCAAAGGGACTTGAGTTTCCGGTTGTATTTATGTGCGGCATGGAAAAAGGTCTTTTCCCCAGTCAAATGTCAGAAATGGAAGAGGGCGGCATGGAGGAGGAGAGAAGACTTTGTTATGTAGGTATCACCCGTGCAAAGGAAAAACTCTATATAACGGCAGCCAGATACCGCACAATTTACGGAACCACCTCACCGCAGCTTTTGTCACCGTTTGTAGATGAAATTCCAGATGAGCTTATAGATGATGCGTCGCAAAAACGCAATTTTATTGCCAGAAATTATGATTTGTCATCAACATACAGTTCATATAAATCTTCTGATAATTTCAGTGCCGGATCAGCATTTGGCAAGCCAAAAATGTCTGTAAGCTCAATTACGGATAAATACAGTATGGTTACAGCATCCGCACTTAAAACAACGACATCTGATTTTAGCATGAAGAAAGGTGACAGAGTTCACCACAGAAAATTCGGCGACGGTATGATTGTATCTGTTACCCCCAGCGGCAATGATCATCTTGTAGAGATACTTTTTGATAATGTCGGCACTAAAAATCTCATGGCATCAATCGCCAAACTCAAGAAAATATGACACCATTTAACTCACAGAGAAAGCAGGTGTACTGTAATGATAAAAAAGTTCAATGATAAAAATATTCTTAATCTTGCCAAAGCATTTGTCTGTATTGACAACACCGATGATTGCCTTGATTTTTTGGCGGATTTATGTACGGTTTCCGAGGTTAAAGCTATGGCACAGAGATTGGAGGTTGCCGCTATGCTAAATGACCGCAGGGTATATAGTGATATAGTTGCAAAAACCGGAGCAAGTACAGCTACTATCAGCCGTGTTAATAATGCATTAACCTACGGTGAAGACGGATACAAAAATGTCCTTGAAAAGCTGTCTGCGAAATCTGATTCCGGTGAGCTTACGGAGGATGACTGATGTTTGAAGAAACAAGCTACGGACGCTTTGCAGATGTATATGATTTTCTTACAGATGATGTGGAATATGAGCTGAGGACAGATTATATAGAAAAACTTATCCGTAAACATTTCGGCAGCAGTCCTGAGCTGGTGTGCGATCTTGGTTGCGGTACCGGCACCGTGTGCTCCATTCTTAATTCTAAGGGATATGATTGCATAGGCATAGATTCTTCTGACAGCATGCTCAGTATTGCCGTATCCAAAAATACCGACGGCAGAATTTTGTTCTTAAATCAGGATATATGCGATTTTGAGCTTTACGGAACAGTAGATGTTTTTTTATGCATGCTTGATACAATTAATTATATTACCGATACCGATGCACTAGAGAGGTTATTTGCTCTTGTCGCTAATTACCTGAATCCCGGCGGTATCTTTATCTTCGATATTAACACAAAACACAAGTTTGCAAACATCCTTGGAAACAACACGTTTGCTTATGAAAAGGAAAATGTGTTTTACACCTGGGAGAATTACTACGAAGATGGTTTGCTTGATTTTTATCTCAATTTTTTTGTAGGTGATGATAAGGGTGATATGTATCGCAGATTCACAGAGCATCATGAGCAGCGATATTACAAAACAGAGTTTCTGCAGAAGCTTGCTGTTATAAATTCGCTTGATACAGTGGGTATATACGGAGAATTAAGTGAAGACCCGCCCCGGGAAGATGACGAAAGAATATTTGTAGTTTTAAAAAAGAAATAACCATTGACTATATATTTTTTATGGTATATAATAGTAAATAATACAAAATAACGTTAAATAACACATAATTTAATCTTGGAGGTATAACATGGCAGAATTAAGATTTAATCCCCTTACCAAAGATTGGGTGATGATTGCATCACACAGACAGAACAGACCCCAGATGCCAAAGGATTGGTGTCCCTTCTGTCCTAATCCCGATAATGACAAAATCAAAGAGACATACGATGTAATGAAGTATGACAATGACTTCCCTGCACTTTCGCAGAATCCTCCCGTACCGGACGATGTTGCCACCGGCATTTACCAAACCAAACCCGGTTATGGTAAATGTGAGGTTATACTTTATTCTCCGGAACACACAACAACTCTTCCCGAACTTGAGGTATCTCATATAAAGAAGCTTGTTGATTTGTGGCAGGATAGATTTACAGAACTGTCAAAGGACGAAAAAATCAAATATGTATTCATATTTGAAAACCGCGGAGAAGTGGTTGGCGTTACGATGCCTCATCCTCACGGTCAGATTTATGGATATTCATACATACCCAAGAAGATTGAGCTTGAGCTTGAATCTTCAAAAGAGCATTTTGAAAAAACCGGAAACTGTCTTATCTGTGATATGCTTAAAGAGGAAATTAATTTCAAACAGAGAGTGATAATTGAGAATGAGCACTTTATTACATTTTTGCCATTCTACAGTGAATATCCCTATGGTGTGTATATAGGTGCGAAAAGGCATATGCAGAATTTGGCTGATTTTACCGAAGATGAGAAGGCAGCTCTTGCTGATATTCTCAAAAAAACCGTCGGCATGCTTGATAGTCTTTTCGATTACAAGTTCCCGTATATGATGTGCATGCACCAAAGTCCGGTAAACAGTGAAGATACGAGTGATTATTACCATTTCCACATCGAATTCTTCCCGCCGATGCGTTCTAAAGATAAACAAAAGTTCAATGCATCAAGCGAAACAGGAGTGTGGGCTCACTGCAATACAACAGCTCCTGAAGTTGTTTCCAATGAACTGCGTGGCGCTTATGATAAATTTATGAATAGCGATCTTGCCAAGAATTGGTAAAGGAGGAGATTACAGTGGAACTAAACAGCATAATTAATGAATTCATCAAATTGTACGGTGGGTCAAAAGATGATCTGAGAGTATTTCAATCACCCGGCAGAGTAAATATGATAGGAGAGCATACTGATTATAATGGCGGATTTGTATTTCCTGCTGCTCTTACTATGTGTACAACCATTGTCGTTCGAAAAAGAAATGATAATATAATAAGGCTTAAAGCTACAGACCTTGATATCATGGTAGAAGCTGATATTGATAAATTGGATTCATATCGTGATTTGAAGTGGGGCAATTATCAGCTTGGTGTAGCATACGTACTTCAGGAGGCTGGTTATGATATAGTAGGCTGTGATATGCTATATGATGATACAGTACCTCACGGAAGCGGACTTTCTTCTTCTGCAGCCATTGAAGTAGCAACTGCACTTTGTTTTGCCACTTTTTCAAATGAAAAGAATGGTATCATAAAAGATGTCGACATGATAGAGATGGCAAAGCTCGGTCAAAAAGCAGAAAATCAGTACTGTGGTGTTAATTGCGGTATTATGGACCAGTTTGCATCAGCAATGGGCAAGAAAGACCACGCTATTTTTCTTAAGTGTGATGACCTTTCTTTTGATTACGCACCCATACTTCTTAACGGCATGAAAATAGTTCTTTCCAATACAAAAAAGAAGCATTCTCTCGGTGCCTCTAAATACAATGAAAGACGTGCTGAATGTGAACAAGGCTACAAAATATTAAGTGCGGCTTTGCCGGGCAAAAAATGTCTGGGAGAGATTTCTGTCGAAGAATTTGAAGCAAATAAGCACTTGATAGAAGATGATGTTATCTTAAAGAGGATTAAGCATGTCATTTATGAGGATGATCGTGTTTTAAAATCTGTTGAAGCTTTGAAAAACGGTGATGTTAAAGCTTTTGGCTCATACATGAATGCCTCCGGTGATTCTTTAAGATATGATTATGAAGTTACAGGCGATGAGCTTGATGTCATGGTAGAAGAAGCCAGAAAAATTGATGGTGTTATTGGCTCAAGAATGACAGGCGGCGGCTTTGGGGGCTGCACTGTAAGCATTGTCAAAGAAGATAGTGTTGACAGATTCATTGAACAAGTAGGTAAAAATTATACTGCCAGAACAGGTATAGTTCCTGAGTTTTATGTATCTGATATTGGCGATGGCGGTAAAGAAATCATTGATTTCTAAATAGCGAAAGGAATATTAAACATGGACATTATTGTAGCTACAAATAATCAGGGAAAAGTAAGGGAAATTAAAAACATCCTTGCTCCGCACAATGTTATGAGCCAATCGGAAATTGGAATCGACATTGATGTTGAGGAGACTGGTGAAACTTTTGTTGAGAATGCGTTTCTTAAAGCAAGAGCACTCAAATCCCATACTCAATGTGCCATTATTGCTGATGACAGTGGTCTCATGGTTGACTATCTCAATGGTGAACCCGGTGTATACAGCGCCAGATATGCAGGTGATAATACCACTCCGTTGCAGGGGATAGAGAAACTTTTAAAAAATCTTGACGGAGTACCTTTTGAAGGCAGAAGTGCAAGATTTGTCAGTGTTATAGCTCTGATACTTCCCGATGGCTCTGAATATAGCTTTGAAGGAACCTGTGATGGTTATATCACCAATATTTTAAAAGGGGAGAACGGTTTCGGATTTGATCCGGTATTCTATTATCCGCCCTATGATAAAACTTTTGCAGAGCTTACTGATGCTGAAAAAAATCAAATCAGCCACCGTAGTGTTGCTATTGGTAAATTGTCCGAATTTTTAAATGCTATCCTATAAAATAATTAAAGCCTCAGAGAGTTATTCTTTGAGGCTTTAATTATTAATTTATTTTCTGTCTATTTTATATACCTTTTTCCTATTAAATATAAGTATACTCCACACCAAAATGATAAGCAAAATACCAAGTGTTACCAAGAGTGCCGGAGAAGTTAATACAGACCATATTTTTTTGAAAAAACCTTTGATATTGTCTGCTTCCACGGTGATTGGAGAAGTAAGAGGTGTGCTTATATATTCTTCGCCATCGTATAATACCTTTACCACTCCCAATACTTTTCCTTTGCTGAGTGGAGCCTTAATGTTATTTTCAAGCTCTACTTTTGTTTTTAACTTATCTTTATCATATTCCTTAGGCAAATTAACATATATATCTTTAGTAGCTTCAAGTAGGATTCTGTCAGTTTGTTTGCCGTTAGGTAAATCTATTTCAGCCATAATATCGCTTTCTGATATAACCTTTACGTTTGTATAAAAATTCAATCCGTAATTAATAAGTGACGATGAGTCTTCGTAGGCATAATTTGTTTCGCCGTTATATGGTGCTTCAGCTATGAGTGACATTAGCTTCATTTGCTCATTTTCATATTGTAGTATTAAACCGCAGTTTTTATTGTCAATATATGAAGTTTTGATACCTTTGGCTTTTGATGTGTAATACTTATCTGTGGAATAAGCAGTTATAAATTTATTGGTATTGTCAAGATACCTGTTTTGCTTATATTTATTTGTTGGCTGCATTTCATATCTCTGTGTTTTGACAATTTCTCTGAAGTATGGGTTCTCCATAGCATATTTAGTGATTTTATAAATATCTTCAAGTGTTGAATATTGCTTTTTGTCAGGAAATCCTGTCGGATTTGTGAATTTTGTGTTAAGCGCTCCTATTTCCACAGCCTTGCTGTTCATTTTTTTAATAAAGTCACTTCTTGATTCCAATGAATACTCGGCAATTACCTCAGCTGCATCTCCTGCTTCGTAAACAAGCATACCGTGAAGAAGGTCATTTAATGTCAGCATCTCTCCGGCAAGTATTCCCATGTGTCCGAAAGAATAATCATAGCTTGCCAATGTGTTTACATCTGCCACTACGGTTTCGTTTTTATTAACCATACATTCCATAGCTACAATTGCAGTCATTATTTTTGTGAATCCTCCCGGTTGTATTTTTTCGGTTGTGTTTTTCTTGTACAACGCTCTGCCTGTAGATACATCTACAAGTAAAGCAGCATTTGCACTAAGCTCAGGGTTATTGGTCTTTGCCATAATCGGCTGTATTGTGTTTGTGATTATATAAATAAGTAATAATATTAGAAAAAGATTTCTTTTCATTCAATATCCTCCCTTGTTATGTATAATATATTTTAAATTATAACACACTTCGATAAAATAATCCATTAAAAAAATATGATAATTTTGTTAAAAAAGTCAATTACTATATATAGTTGTCAATCTAATTTAGCTATTTTTTATTTTAATAGTTTTTTTGTAAAAAAAAAATAGAATTTTGTTGAAAAAAGTGTTGACAAATGAAGTATGTTGTGGTATCATATACAAGTCGCTTGCGAGAGGGTACACCTCATAAAGCAGGATGACACTTGGTCTTTGAAAAATGAACAGCATATAAAAAGTAATGAGGTTCTCGTTAATTTGA
>JAGATB010000006.1 GCA_017621495.1 Clostridia bacterium | reverse complement strand
TGCCGTACACATCAAACTCATACAGTGTTTCTTTGGTATCTTCGGTCACACTTGTCAGCCTGTTAAGCCCGTCATACTTATACTCACGCACATATCCGTTTTCTTCTGAACGAACCTTGTTACCCATGAAGTCATACACATTGTTTTCAGTGGATAGGGTAGTATCACCAAGCCTTGTAATAGCACTTACGGGCAGTCCTCTTTGGTCGTATACTATTTGCTTTACACTTCCTGTCCGGCTGTTTTCACTCTTAATGAGCCTGTTTGCCTTGTCGTAGGAGAGGGCTTGTATACCCATAGGAGTTATTACACTTGTTGTGCGGTTGTCTGCATCGTAGGTGTATGTACTTCTTATTTCTCCGGCAGTCTTATCCGTTGTTGTATGTTCAAGCACATTTCCACGTTCATCATAAATATATGTGTCCTCAGTGATTCCGGTTGAGGATTTAGTCAGATATCCCCGTTCGTCATAAGTGTAAGCTATATACTTGTCACCCTCTGTTATGCTTTCAAGCTCTCCGAACAGGTTATATGAATATACGGTGTCGGGGTTAATTCCGTTGGATATTCTTGTTTGTCTGCCCAGTACGTCATACTCATAAACCGTTTCAGTACTCTTGGGGTCTGTGAATTTTATTAATTGTCCTGCACCGTCATATTCATAATAACTTATTTTGCCGGAATTATCAACCCTTTTTGTTAAATTTCCTAAGTGGTCATAGTAATTTTTTGTCGTATTTCTCTTTAGTGGGTCGCTTATACTTCCGTATGCAGTCAAGGTTATGCTTCCCTCAGCATCATATGCATACTCCGTTTTAATTCCATTCCCGGTTTCTGCATATGCCTTGGAGGAGGTGAGCAGATTTCTTTCGTTGTATTCATAGGTCGTTTCGTTTCCGTTTTCGTCCACTGTTTTTATCGCATTACCCATGACGTCATAATATGTCTTATACTCTGAGCACATACCCTCAAAGTATTTCTTTGAAATTATCTGCCTTCCCAAAGCATCATACACATATTCCTGTACATCACCTTCGCCGTTTACATACCGTGTCACATTGCCAAGCAAGTCATATGTATACTCCTCCGTATTGCCCATGGGGGATATGAGCTTTGTGGGATTGCCGAATATATTATATTCACTCTTTGTTATATTTCCGCTTTCATCGGTGTAGCTTATGTTGTTTCCCGCACGGTCATATTCATATGCCACAGTATATTGGCTGTCAGCTGTGATTAATGTCTGCTCCGTAAGCTGATTAAACATATCATATGTATACACATTTGTTATTGTCTTTGCTCCATCGCTTTCAACCGTTGTCACACTGTTCAGTGCATCGTCGTACGTCAAAACTATGTGTGAATACAGCTTACCCTCTGCGTCTTTTACGGAATATTGTGTTAATCTGTCCTTGCTGTCGTACTCGCCTATTGCAATAGCACCCTTTGCATCACGCTCTTTTACAAGCCGCTTTTTGGCATCGTACTCCCTTTGGGTGAGCAGGGTGCCTGTTGCCGGGTCGGTAACGTATATAAGCGCACCGGTACTATCGTAATCGTAAATCAGACTTGTTCCTCGTGCATCTGTTGTAGTAAGAACATTTTCCCTGTCATTGTATGCATTGCTTCTGCTGTTGCCGTCTTCAAGTGTTTCCCTAATCACTCTGCCCAGCTTGTCATATTCATAGTGCTTTTGTGCACCGTTGGGCAAGGTTACAGCAGTTGGATTGCCGTAAATATCATATGTGTACTTTGTTATTATGTCCTCGCATATACCGTCTGCATTTGCTATGTCTTTCTGTATTATCTCGCTTGGATAGGGCATATAACCGCTGTACACATATTCTGTTGTCAGGTATGTGTTTGTATCCGTCTGCACATTGGAGAGGGTCACATCACCGAAATAGTTGTATTCGTATTCATCATGCTTCACAACCATTCCGTTTCGCAGCATGCTCTCGCTTGCAATGCTTTTGGCACCCTCGCTCAGTGTGCGTACCGTCTCCACTTTAACATCATCATTTTGCATATATGATTCGTATGTACAGATGTCATATTTACCGCTGTATTCATAGTCCACACGGTATTTGCCTTTTTCGACTTCGTAAGTGTCTGTAGAAAGCAGATTTCCTCTTGAATCATAACTTCTTTCCGTGGTTATCTGTCTGTATGCGCCGTCCTTTGTATACAGCTTGTTTACCATCGTTTTCGGCAGATTGTATTGCGTGTCGAATACCACGGAGCTTTCTTCACTTTTGTACCCCTCCGATGTTTTTACTGTCCTTATTGGATTATGTTTGCCATTATATGTATACGTGGTTCTGGTGCCGAAGGAGTCCGTCTCGGTTATGTGGTACTCATATGCATCGGGAATATCGTCTGACTTATATGTAGGATATCCTCCCGGCTCTTTGTTGTAGCTGTATTCCAGTAGATTTGTATGCTTGCTGTCCTCAATGTCATATCTCTTTTTCAGTTTCAGGTACTCTATGGTTCCGTCTTCTTTTTCATACAGCCACTTGGTACTTGTTTCGTATTCATAGCAGGTACTAAGACCGGTAGGATATATTATTCTGCTCAGTGTTGTTATTACATTTGTGTCATCGTCCAAGTCATCCGGGAAGAAGTTATATTCCACTTCTTCCTCGTAATACTTAAACTCAGTCTTTCTGCCTTCCGGGTCTGTTATGGAGTTGACTATATATCCTCCGTTGCCTGTAGCGGTGCGGCTTAGTATGTATCTTCTTTCACCGCAGGATATTGTCACCGTTTTATCGCCGTATTCTATGAGCACGGTTCTGCCGCAGTTATCCTTGACCGCAATTAGTCTCTGCTTTTCTCCGTCGTATGCATCCCATGAATATGTAACGATGTTCATAAATCTGTCCGATTTTGCTTTGCACAGTCCGTCTGAACCGAAGTAGTAGCAGGTACCGTCTTTGTATGTCAGTGTGTAGTAGTAAGTCACTCCTGCCAGTGTGGTATTTGCCGCACTGAACTTAAGATTATCAAGCTCATAATCATCAAGTCCGCATTCCTCACTGCTGTCTGCTATGTATACAGCACCGCCCGGCAGATGTACATATATTCTTGTCTTGTTTCGTGTGCTTTGAGTTTCTATTCCCGGCAGGTCTACTCTCCAGCCTATGCCCAACGAATACAGAGAGCTTTCGTAGCCGGTCTTTTCCACAGCTTCATTTGCATCTCCGGCTTCGCTTATGCTTTCGTCAAGCTCTTTGGCAAGGTTCACGTTGTATACTGCACCGAAGTCAAAGTTCTGACCGCCGTGAGCAGGGAAGGAGAAGAAGTCATATTTTACGCTTACATTACCGGTTTCCACGTCCACTTCTTCCCGGACACCGCTCTTGTTCTTTTCAAAGGGAGCATTCAGCTCTATGTCATATATGCTCTCGGCACGCTCGTTTGTTATCTCGTCTATCAAATCCTGATACACTACTGTATCTGCCAATGCCGACGGAATGCAAATCACACTTATACACAGACAAAGAAGTATTAATATTTTCTTCATTGCGTATCATTCCTTTCGATGTTATTCTTCAGTAGTATCGCTTTCTTTGTATACATTTACATTGGTTATGTTGTAGTAGTTTATGAAGTTCTGATTATTCTCCGTCTGCATTCTGTAGAATATATTTCCGCCGCCGTTTTGTCTTTCATCAAGCCATGCCAAAAAGTCATCTATCTGTGCTTTGGTTATGTCGGCAGGGGTGTATACCACCTTTTCTGCACCGTTTAAGGATATTTCAAGCACATAGCCATCTTCGGCAATGTATTTTGTTTCTGCACTCAACTTAATCTCTACACCATAGTCCATGGTAGAATCATCCTTAATTTTAGATACCGCTATCACACCGAATTTTTCATTCGCAAACTTTTCATTTACAAACAACTCCGTAAGCACACTCTCCGGTATGCTTCTAAGCTCACTTGCATTCAATCCTGCCTGCTTTATGTCAATCCAGCTTGTATTTACATCCTCCATCAGCTTGTCTACAGATGTGTCAAGCTTCTTTACCGCACCGTCCTTGTATGTGTATAGCCAGTCATTGCCTAAGTACAGTAAATAATAGCACTCGGAAACTTTCGGGAAGTCCTCAACAGGGAATACTCCGCTCACCTTGTTGTACTCAGCTTTATTGAATGTGAACAGCTTTGAAGAGTATATAGAATCCACCGGTTGATTAGCTATTGTGTTTACTGTAATAGACTTAACCACAGGAGTTATGTATTCCGTAGTTCCAAACATTCCTATAGCAAAGTTAAGTGTATATATTTCATTACCATTTTCGTATAACTTAGCATACGCTTCCTCCGGTATGGCATTAATTTCTTCCTTTGTCATGCCGCTCTTTTTCATTTCCGCCAATGTAGGCTCTGCACTCACCGATGCCACAACCCATCTGCCGCCGTCATAAGCATACCATGTCTTTTTGCCGTCAAAGGATAGGAGATATTTGTTGTGCTCGGTGTTCATGTTGAGGTCGATGGTAGTAATGGTTGTGCCTTCAACGCAAATTATTTGATTGCGTTCTTGAGAGTATGCGTAAACTGAGGGGAGGTTATAATTATGGTATTCTTTCTCACCCGAAATTAAATCAAGTATATATTCATCAAAAATAATTCTTCCATCTGACAAAACACGTAACATTCCATCACAGTCACTTGATGAAATAATGCTTCCGGATGAAATATCATAGATGCTATAATATAGCTTATCGCCTATTGTATCGTCGTTAATAAATAGTTGCGTTCCATCAGCTGAAAATTTAAAAATAAGATTTAAAGTTCTTTTGAAATCGTCAGAAGGTAATTCTATTTCTTTGATTAGCACACATCCTTCAGCTGTATTTTTCATTAAGACAAGCGTATTGCCGTCTTTTTTTATTATAAATAAATCATTGTATTTATTGCATGTGATAGTGGTATAGGAATATGAATCACTTACATAGTAAGAGTATACTTTTTTAAAAGTATTATCAACATATTTGTACACTTCACAATTTTTTGAGCCAACAAGTGCATAAATGTCACCATGCGGTGAAAGTTCGTAAGTTCTAGCGTCACTTAACAGAATTTCTGTATTAGTTTTCAAATCATATACTGCACCGCTGATTCTAATCATATCACCATTATTTGTTGTTTGATAAACACTCTTTGATACTTCCATAATTTTCGTAGATACTTCTGTTTGAGTATCATAGCAGTAGATGTATTCATTATCATTTGTATTGTTATAAAAAACCTTATTTCCGTCATTACTTATGATTGGATTTTTCATTCCGTCTATAGAAATTTTTTGAGAAATATTTGTGTCAACATACACGGCTTCATTGTCGTTGGATTTTTTATATGCATTATTAACTTTAATTCCATTGATTTTTTTGTTGAGTTCCATATCACCTGTTAGTATTATTGGGTTAGCTGAATATTCTACTGTTTCACTTTTGGAATTAATGCTAAAACTTAGTCCATCATCTGCATTATATGATACATTCTCTTTCGCAAACTGCTCCAAATCCACCTCATTAGCATTAATCTCCCTATATTCCGATTCCACAGAATCGATCACCCATTCCGAACCTTCATTTGCGGAAATATAGAAATCCTTTACCACAGTGGAGTCCGGCACTTCCTCCAATTTAAGCAAATCAAGAGTAATCTGCTGCCATTTGCCCAGTGCAAGGTCATCCGGTACCTTAAATACTCCGTCATTATCTTTATCGCCAAGTATTTTAAGCTGTTTTTCTTTACCACCACATACTGCAGTTACATAGAATGATATACTCTCTGCCTTATACTTAGGCTTAATCAATAGTCGTACTATATTTGTCTTTGTATCAACTGTTGCCGGCACCTTAATTGTAGTATCTGTTATTGTATCGTCAGCTGTATTGTCGTCAACCACTATTGTTTGTTCTATAGCAGACGAGCCAACATTACCAAGTTTCATTGTATACGTGCCGTAGTCACCAACCATGAAATTAAATTCAAATATACCCTCGGCACCTGAATTTATTTGGTCAACATATGCTATACTGCTGTTTTCATCAAACAAAATAATGCTCACTTCTTTATTAACATCTGCCACGCCACTCACTGTTAGTTGCTTGTCATCAACACTTACGCTTATTCCGTCTGCACTTGTTGTTCTTAAGCTGTACACAGCAGGAGATACCATTGTTTCACCCACAGTGAAGTCTCCGGTCTTTTTAACCAAGAGCTTCTCATTGCTCGACGGCTTTACATCAAGTGCAAATCTGCCCTCGTATGCATCCTCACTGAGTGATATCTGCTTCTCCTGTGAATTTGCTTTCACAAATTCAATTTCTTCGTTTGTTTCAAAGCTCATATTGAGTGGATACTCAATTTC
This sequence comes from Clostridia bacterium, assembly GCA_017621495.1. GTDB lineage: Bacteria > Bacillota > Clostridia > UMGS1810 > UMGS1810 > RGIG8748. The sequence continues at coordinate 34,822 of JAGATB010000006.1, read as the reverse complement.
ACTTTCCGTGAAAACAGAAATATCCGCATCTTCAATTCCGTTTGGAAAGTCTGAAGAATACGGATATTCGTTTCCTTGTGCCATAGCACATGTTAAATTTGTTGCTAAAATTGCTGCAGACATAGTTATGCCCATGACCGATTTAAGCAGCTTGCAGGTCCTTCCTTCGTTGTTACATGATGTCATTTCATTGCCTCCTATAAAGTATTTACCAATGTCGTTTGTTGTCATCGGTTATGTATATTATGCACCTTTTATCAGATTTTGTAAATATTAATAATAGAAGAAAAATATTTCATATATTTGTATAATTGTAACAAATTTGTAATATGATTGAAATTTTTATAAATTTTATTGACTTTTAAACCATCTTGCATTATTATTTTAATTACAATATTATTTCCGGAGGAATTGAAATTGAAAATTGTAATTTTGGACAGACTCACCCTTGGTGAAGATTTAGATATATCCGATGCAAACAGATTTGGTACCGTTGTTTCGTATGATTCCACAAGTGCCGCTGAATCAGAAGCACATATCTCGGATGCTGACGTGGTCTTTGTTAATAAAGTGAAGCTCGGTGAGCGCAATCTTAAAAACGCCTCAAACCTTAAGCTGATATGTGAATCCGCTACCGGATATGACAATATAGATGTGGATTATTGCAGGAGCAGAGGTATCGCTGTATGCAATGTTCCCGGATATTCCGTATACAGTGTTGCTCAGGTTACAGTGTCTATGGTTCTAAGCTTGGTAAACCACCTTAGTGAATATACCCGATTTACCGCTGACGGCACATATACACAGGGTGGTACTGCAAATATCCTCAAACCCCTGTACCATGAACTCTATGGCAAGACATGGGGTATAGTCGGCTATGGTGCCATAGGTCAAAGAGTGGGAGAAATCGCCAAAGCACTGGGATGTAATGTAGTGGCATTTAAAAGAACACCCGTTGCAGGTGTAGAGTGTACGGATATTGATACCCTGGTGAAAATATCTGATGTAATCACGGTTCACATACCTCTTTGTGAGGATACTTATCATATAATCAATAAAGAACGTATATCCATGATGAAACCAAATGCTGTGCTTGTCAATACGGCAAGAGGTGCAGTCGTAGACGAACATGCTCTTTGCGAGGCTCTGATGCAGGGTAGAATTGCAGCTATAGGCACAGATGTGTATTCAGCGGAACCCTTTGGTATCGACAGCCCGTATTATGCCATCAAGGATTACGATAATGTCTGCCTTACACCGCATATGGCTTGGGGTACCGTTGAAGCCAGAAAACGTTGTTTCGATGAAATGCTCCAAAACCTTGAAGCATTTATTTCCGGTGTGAAAAGGAACAGAATTGATTAATTAAATTGCATAATATGAGGTCGAGTTTGCGTCAAAGTATTGTAATTTGTCACAGAAACAAGAATTTTTTTAATAATTATTGACTTTGGACGAATTTTTTGTTATTATAATTATATATTATTTACATTCGTATAGGAGCGAGAAATATGATTAGTAGAGAAATTATTGTTCAAAACGAAGTCGGTTTGCATGCACGTCCTGCAACATTCTTTATACAAAAAGCAAATGAATTCAAATCACTTATTACTATTGCCAGAGATGAACGCAAGGTGAATGCAAAGAGCCTTCTGGGTGTACTTTCGCTTGGTATTACCAGAGGTACTGCAGTTTTACTTACAGCAGACGGTCCCGATGAGAATGAGGCCCTTGACGAGCTTGAAGCACTTATTATGTCGAATTTTGCAGATATTGAATAACTTAAGTACATAGCCTCCGCATATTTTGTGGAGGTTATTATTTATATAATGGGTGATTACATGAATAATGAAATCAACGAAAAACTAAAAACACTGCCGGACAAAAGCGGCGTATATATAATGCGTAATTCAGAAGGGCAGATTATATATGTTGGTAAGGCGAAAAATTTAAAGAACAGAGTTCGTTCTTACTTCAAATCTCACAATCATCCGCCTAAGGTTGCTTCTATGGTTGCCAATGTGGATATTTTTGAGTATATAATTACAGATTCCGAGCTCGAAGCCCTCGTGCTTGAGAATAACCTTATCAAGGAGAATATGCCCAAATACAATATACTCTTAAAGGATGACAAGACATATCCTTTCCTTAAAGTTACTGTAAACGAGGCGTATCCGAGGGTGTTTTTGACCAGGCGAATACTTAGAGATGGGGCTCTGTACTTCGGACCTTATCAAAGCTCCTTTGATTTAAAACAGCTTATTTCTCTTGTTAAGGAGATTTATTCTCTGCGTTCATGCACTACCGAATTTCCGGAGGAATTTGAACCCAAGAGGGCATGCCTGTATTATCAGTTAGGCAAATGCAGGGGTGTATGTAATCATGCTGTCACCTCCGCCGAGTACAGGAAGCTAATCGACAAGGCTATTGACTTTATAAACGGCAATACCAAGGAAGCTATATCTGACCTTACAAGACAAATGCATGAGGCGAGTGCAGCTTTTGATTTTGAAAGAGCGGCGCTATGCAGAGACCGTCTGAAGGCGATTGAGGTTCTTGGCGAAAAGCAAAAAATAGTCAACCCGAAGGGCAATGACACAGACGCAATTGCAGTATATAATAACAATAACAACGCATGTATACAGCTTTTCTTCATTCGTTCCGGAAAGATGATTGGCAGGGAGCATTACTTTATAAATGATACAGATGGAGTAGAGATTAAAGAGATTTTATCGGAATTTTTGCGTCAATACTATGAGCATTCATCTTTTATTCCGGGTACAATTCTTCTGGAACAGGAGATTGATGACGCAGACGTTCTTGAGGAGTGGATATCCGACAAAGCTTTGCGCAGAGTTAAAATCAAAGTTCCCAAAATTGGTGATAACGTGAAGCTGATGCGTATGATTAAAGCAAATGCCAAAAAAGAACATTCAGAAAAAGAGCTTAAAACGCTGAGGGATATCGGATTTAAAAATTCAGCATTGAGTCAGCTGCAGATTCTTCTCGGTCTTGATAATCCTCCCATGCTTATAGAAGCTTACGATATTTCCAATTTAGGTGATAATACTTCAGTAGGCTCTATGGTTGTATACAAGGATGGTAAACCCTATAATAAAAAGTACAAGAATTTCAGAATTAAAAACGTAACCACTCAGGATGATTACTCCTCCATGAGAGAGGTTCTCACACGCAGACTTCAACGAGCTTTAAATGAACAGGAAGAAATTAAAAGGTTAAATATTACACCGGATGAAGCATCCTTTCTGCCACTGCCTGATGTGATATTCATAGACGGCGGAGAAGGTCATCGCAACGTTGCAGCAGAAGTTCTTAAAAGCTTTGATATAAACATACCTCTGTACGGTATCGTAAAAGATGACAGCCATCGTACACGTGGTATCATAGGGCAAAACGGTGAAGTCCCCGTAGACCCCAAAAGTGATTCTTTCATGCTGCTTACGAATATACAGGATGAGATGCACAGAAGAGCTATCGGATATCTCAGAAAATCCGAACAGAAAAAAACAGCATACAGTGAACTTGATTTAATCAGCGGAGTAGGAGCGAAACGCAAAAAAATTCTCCTTTCTTCATTTAAGTCAATGCAAAAAATTAAAAACGCAACCATAGATGAGCTTAAAGCTGTAAAGGGTATAGATTCAGCTACAGCAAACAATGTTTATGAATACTTTAAAAATCAACGTCAAAACTAATTGTTAACGGGAGGTTTATTTATGAATACTAACGCAATCACAAAAATAGGATACGGTCTGTATATTTTGACCTCATCTCACGACGGCAGGGATAACGGTTGTATTATTAATTCCGTAAGCCAGGTAGCTTTGAGCCCTGACAAGATAATGATTTCCGTAAATAACAACAGTTTAACATGTGAGATGATAAAAAAATCAAGGATATTCAATTTGTCTGTACTCAAAGAGGAGACACCCTTCTATGTGTTTGAGCATTTCGGATTTTACAGCGGCAGAGATAAAAATAAATTTGAAAAGACCGACAGCCTTTTCAAGAGCGAAAACAACATATATGTAGTTCCCAAGTATGCCAATGCTTATATGAGCTGTAAGGTTACTCATGAGCTTGACCTTGGTACACATACACTGTTTATAGCGGAGCTTACAGGTGAATATGTTTTCTCAGACGATCCTACAATCACTTATGACTATTATCATAAGCACACCAAGCCACAGCCCCAAAACACTGAAAAGAAAGGCTACAGATGTGATATTTGCGGATATATCTATGAAGGCGAGGATATTCCGGAGGACTTTGTGTGTCCTATATGCAAGCACGGCATATCTGATTTTTCAAAGATAGAATAAATTATACATTTGCTGTAAAAAGTCATGACTGTTTGCACATTGTTATGACTTTTTACGGATATTAATTGCTAATAAATTGTTAATAAGTTAAATTTTGGTTGCAAACATTGACAAAATGTATTAAAATATATACAATATAGTTTAAATGAGGTTTGGATAGTGTTCGGCTATGTGAATATTTTTAAAGATGAACTCAAAATTAAAGATTATAATACATATCGTGCATATTATTGCGGATTGTGCAAGGTGCTTGGCAAGAAACATAACCAATTGGTGAGACTTAGCCTGAATTATGACTTTACGTTTCTCGCTTTGATTACAGATGCATTAGCTGAAGCACCGCATGATTTTTGTGTGTCCGGCTGTATAAAAAAGCTCGGTAAGAGAAAGATTATTAACACAGCATCGGGTCTTGAATTTGCCGCCGATATGAATGTACTGCTGGCATATTTCAAACTTAAAGACGATATTTGTGATAATCATTCATTAAAGGCACGTATTGCCATACTTCCTTTTATCAGGCGTGCAGTGCTTGTTAAGAATAAATACCCCGAGCTGTATGCAAGTATTTCTGTATCTCTCACAAGGCTTACCTTTATTGAAGAAATGAAATGTGATATTACAGACAAAGCAGCTCATGAATTTGCAATGATAATGCAGGTTATTTTTGAAAAGGCAGAACCTTCTATGGCAAGGTTTGGATATATACTGGGCAGACTTATATATATTATGGATGCATATGATGATATGCAGGAGGACTTCATAAAAGGGAATTACAATCCTGCCGTACTTCAGTATTCATATAAAGGATGCCTCACAGCAGAATTAAAGAAAGCTCTTACAGACAATTTATATTATACACTTGCCGAGCTTGCCCAAGAATATGAAAATCTTGATATCAAAAAGAACAAACCTGTTCTGGATAATATAATCTACCTTGGTATCAGGGCAAAATGCGACTCAATTATAAACGAAAGGAAAAATAACAATGAAAAATCCTTATGAAATTCTCGGAGTTTCTCATAATGCTACAGAAGAACAGATTAAAGAAGCATACAAGGAACTTGCTAAAAAATATCATCCCGATAAATTTATTAACAATCCTCTTGCGGATTTAGCCGCAGAAAAAATGCAGGATATTAACTGGGCGTATAATGAACTGAGCAAAAACCGTTCATCCTACTCAAGCTCAAACCAGCAAGCAAAGTATGCCAATTTTAATCAAGTACGTGCATTGATTAATCAGAATAGATTAAACGAAGCACAAAATGCGCTAAATGCCATGGCAGTGCGTAATGCAGAGTGGCATTATCTTATGGGAATTATCATGCAAAAAAAGGGTTGGTATGATATGGCTTATCAACACTTTACAAGTGCGTGCACATCCGATCCGTACAATCAGGAATACGCCTCTGCTAAAGCAGCCATGGATGCACGCCGTACAAACTACATGGGACAAAGCTACACTCAAGGCTATCCCCAGGCAGGCGGATGCAATACATGCGATGTATGCAACTCGCTTATTTGCGCAGATTGTTGCTGTGAATGTATGGGCGGAGATTTAATCTCCTGTTGTTAATGGTGATTTATTATGTATAAAAAAATTGCTCATGGCGGTATTGCTGCTGCACTTTCTGTCATATTGCTCGCTTTATCGGTATATTTACCTACCGGCAAGGCTGCAGCACTATTTTTGGCATCCACGCTTTCGTACGTTATGTGCTTTATCGCCGACAAAAAAACAGCTGTTGTAATGTATCTTGCTTCCTCTGTGTTAGGATTTATAATATCACCTGCGGGGGCACTTACAATTATTACAACATATATAATCTGCTTTGGCAATTACCCTATATTTAAAACTACACTCGATACCAAGCCCTTAGCGATTAGTGTTTTTTTAAAGTTATTACTGTATATTCTTTATTGTGTTGCAGTATACCTGGTGTTTACCTTTATCACCAAGATTACTTTGCCATATTCACCATGGGTACTTTTGGCTGCAGGTGTTCCTGTATTTGCATTTTATGATTTTTTGCTTTCATATACAGGAAAATACCTTGCATATCAATTATCTAAAAGGTTTTAATAAAATTGCTTGAAAAATACGAATATCTGTTGTATAATAGATATCAGTGATTTATGACGGAGGAATACAGATGAACGTTTATGACATACTCAAAGAACGCGGCCTCATTGCGCAGGTTACGCACGAAGAAGAAATAAGAGAGCTTCTCGGAAAGGAGAAGGTTACCTTCTACATAGGATTTGACCCCACTGCAGACAGCTTACATGTAGGTCATTTCCTGCAGATGGTTGTTATGAAGCATATGCAGGATGCCGGTCACAGACCTATAGCATTGGTAGGCGGCGGTACCGGCCATGTGGGAGACCCTTCCGGCAGGACCGATATGCGCTCCATGATGACCAAAGAAACTATAGATTATAACTGTGAACGTTTCAAGGAACAGCTCAGCAGAGTAATTGATTTTTCCGAAGGCAAAGCTATCATGGTAAACAATGCCGACTGGCTTCTTGACCTTAACTATATTGAGTTTTTGAGAGACATCGGCTCATGCTTCTCTGTTAATGCAATGCTTACTGCAGAGTGCTTTAAGCAGCGTCTCGAAAAGGGTCTCTCTTTCCTTGAGTTTAACTATATGCTCATGCAGAGCTATGACTTTTTGATGTTAAACAGAAAGTACGGCTGTAAGCTTGAGCTTGGCGGTGACGACCAATGGTCCAACATTCTCGGCGGTATTAAGCTTTGTCACCGTAAAGACCAGACACAGACCTATGGTATGACATTTACACTTCTCACAAACAGCGAAGGTAAAAAAATGGGCAAAACACAAAGCGGTGCTCTGTGGCTTGACCCCAATAAGACATCTCCCTATGACTTCTATCAGTATTGGGTAAATGTAGATGATGCAGATGTTATCAAATGCTTAAAGCTCCTTACTTTCCTTCCTTTGGAGGAAATTGATAAGATGGCAGAATATAAAGATGCAGAGATTAATAAGGCTAAACGTGTACTTGCATACGAGGTTACTAAGCTTGTACATGGTGAAGAAGAAGCTCAAAAGGCTCAGCAGGCGGCTCAGGCACTTTTCGGTGGCGGAGCAGCCAGTGAAAATATGCCCACTACAGAAATCACATCGGAGGATCTTGGCAAAACAATTCTTGACATCATGCTTATTGCCGGCCTTATACCTTCAAAAGGAGAGGGTAGACGGCTTGTACAGCAAGGCGGTGTAAGTGTTGATGGTAACAAAGTTACTGATTTTAATTTGCCTGTAACTGCCGATTTATTTAACGACGGTGAAATAATAATCAAAAAGGGTAAAAAAGTATTTCATAAGATAGTTTTACAATAATTTATCGGCTGTTGTACAATATTTGTGCGACAGCCGTATTTTTGTTAAACAAATTTCATCAAAAGCCTTTACATTTTACAAAAAATGTATTAAAATAGATAAGGTATATAATTTTTTTACATATATGGAGGTAGTTTTTAATGTATTATCAGAGTACAAGGGACAAAGGTGTTAAGATTTCCTCGGCTGAGGCTATCAAGAGAGGTATTTCAGAAGATGGCGGACTTTTTGTCCCGGAATCTGTTCCTAATGTTACACTTGAAGAAATTAAATCTCTTTCCGAGATGAAATATACAGACAGAGCATATACTATACTCAGTAAATTTCTCACAGATTATACATCCGAAGAAATAAAAGATTGCTGTACTAAAGCATATTCACCTGCAAAATTCGGTTCAGATGACACAGCACCTGTTAAGAAGTTAAGCGACACTATGCATATTCTGGAGCTTTGGCACGGACCTACATGTGCTTTTAAAGATATGGCTCTTCAGATTTTACCTCATTTGCTTACTAAAGCTGTTAAGAAAACCGGTGAAAACAATGAAATAGTAATTCTCGTTGCTACATCGGGAGACACAGGCAAAGCTGCGCTTGAGGGCTTTAAAGATGTAGACGGTACCAGAATACAGGTTTATTATCCCGAGACCGGAGTTTCTGAAATCCAGAAGCTTCAGATGATAACTCAAGAAGGAAATAATGTATCTGTTATAGCGGTAAAGGGTAATTTTGACGATGCTCAGACCGGTGTGAAAAAGATATTTACAGATAACGAATATAAGGCAGAGCTTGCACAAAAAGGATACTCTCTCTCCAGTGCGAATTCCATTAACTGGGGTAGACTTGTTCCGCAGATTGTATACTATTTCAGTGCATACGCAGACATGGTTAAAAATGCTGAAATATCTGCAGGTGATGAGATTAATATTTGCGTTCCCACAGGTAATTTCGGTAATATTCTTGCTGCATATTATGCCAAAATAATGGGATTGCCTGTTAAGAAACTCATATGCGCTTCCAATAAAAACAGTGTACTTACAGATTTTATAACTACCGGAACATATGATAAAAGCAGAGATTTCTACACTACTATATCACCGTCTATGGATATTATAATATCTTCAAATCTGGAAAGACTTCTGTTTATAATGTCCGGCTGTGATGACGAACTCATATCTCAGTATATGAAGTCTTTGTCAGAAAACGGCGTATATACCGTTTCAGAAGATATACTTGCTAAAATCAAATCTGATTTTGCTGCAGGATGCTGTGATGATGAAATGACCAAAGCTACCATTAAAGAAATAAAGGACAAATACAATTATACTGCTGATACGCATACAGCAGTTGCTATCAAGGTGTATATGGATTATGTCAAAGCTACATCAGATACTACCAAGACTGTCATAGCTTCTACAGCAAATCCGTATAAATTCAATAAGAGCGTTCTGGAAGCAGTCGCTCAAGTACCGGATAATGCTGATGAATTTGAGCTGCTTGATATACTTTCCAAGGTAAGCGGACTTGAAATTCCCGATTCTCTCGGTGGCTTAAAGACTAAAGAAATCCGTTTTAATACAACATGTGATAAGTCTATGATGAAAGATGAGGTTTCCAAATTCTTGGCTTAATGGAGGAATTGTAATTGTCTGAAAAATTTAGTGCTGTTATAGCGGCAGGAGGTATAGGCTCTCGCTTTGGTGGAGATATTCCCAAACAATTCACCGAGGCTTGCGGGGTACCCGTTATCGCACATACGTTAAATAAATTTGAACTTTGTGAATTGATAGATGAGATTGTTATCGTGACACATAAGGATTATTTGGTTTTCTGCAGTGACATAGTAAAAAGCTTTAATTTTACTAAGGTAACATCAATCATTGAAGGTGGCACCACGAGACAGCAAAGTGTGTTTAAAGGGATTAAAGCTACAAGTCCGGATGCGGATTACGTGCTGATACACGATGCTGCAAGACCTGCCATTGACATAAAAACCATAGAGAAATGCTGTCATACGGCAATACAATATGATTCATGTGCAGTTGGCACTAAAGTGGTAGACACGATTAAGATTTCCGAAGATGGGGAATTCATATCTGCAACTGCCGACAGGAGCAAACTGTGGCAGATACAGACACCGCAATGCTTCAAACGTGACTACATACTTAAATGTCATAAAAATGCTGCATTTGAGAATTTTGAAGCAACGGATGACTGCATGCTCGCCGAACATTACGGTGCACGAATAAAACTTGTAGAAGGAAGCCGAGAGAATCTCAAAATCACGGATTATAAAGACTTAGCTATCGTGGAGGTGTTTCTTGATGATTAGGATAGGAACCGGATATGATGTTCATAAACTTACAGAAAACAGGAAATTAATCTTAGGTGGCGTGGATGTTCCGTATGAAAAAGGGCTTCTCGGTCATTCGGATGCTGATGTTCTGGTACATGCGATAATGGATTCATTGCTGGGAGCCGCTGCTCTTGGAGATATCGGGAAGCTTTTCCCCGATAATGATTCGCTGTATAAAGGTGCAGACAGTATTAAGCTTCTAAAAGCAGTATGCGAGAAATTGACACAAAACGGCTATGCCGTTTACAACATAGATTCTACAATTATAGCACAAAAGCCTAAACTTGCACAATATATTGATAAAATGAGAGAAAATATTGCAGCAGCAATAGGTATCCCCATAAATTCAATAAGTGTAAAAGCTACTACAACCGAAGGATTGGGCTTTGAAGGACAAAGCTTGGGAATATCTGCCCAGGCGGTATGTACTATTATTTGTAAAGGAGAATGAAAATGCTTACAGACATTCAGATTGCTCAAAATGCAACCCCCGAACACATTGGCAAGATTGCCGCAAAACTCGGTCTTAACGAGGAACAAATTGATTATTACGGCAAGTACAAAGCAAAAGTCAACCTTGAAGTACTTGATGAATTAAAAGACAAGAAAGACGGTAAACTCATACTTGTCACCGCCATTAACCCAACTCCTGCCGGAGAAGGCAAAACAACTACAACAGTAGGCCTTGGACAAGCTATGGCAAAAATAGGTAAAAATGCTGTCATCGCCTTGAGAGAACCTTCCTTAGGACCTGTAATGGGTGTTAAAGGTGGTGCTGCCGGAGGCGGATATGCGCAGGTTATACCTATGGAAGATATTAATCTTCATTTCACAGGGGATATGCATGCCATAACTGCCGCAAACAATTTGCTGGCTGCCATGCTTGATAACCATTTAAAGCAGGGTAATGAGCTTGGCATTGACCCCACCTCTATAGTTTTCAAACGTGTTATGGATATGAACGACCGTTCTCTGAGAAATATAGTTGTAGGTTTGGGCGGTAAGCTTAACGGTGTTCCCAGAGAAGACGGATTTATGATAACTGTTGCCTCTGAAATCATGGCTATATTGTGCCTTGCAAGTGATTTACAGGATTTAAAGAATCGTTTCGCAAGGATTATAGTTGCATATACCTATGACGGCAAGCCGGTTACTGCTCATGATTTAAATGCCGAAGGTGCTATGGCTCTTCTTATGAAGGATGCCATTAAGCCCAATCTGGTCCAAACTTTGGAGAATACCCCCTGCCTTATGCATGGAGGTCCCTTTGCAAATATTGCCCACGGATGCAATAGTATCCTGGCAACCAAGCTTTCACTTAAGCTTGCTGATTATACTATTACAGAAGCCGGTTTCGGTGCAGATCTCGGTGCAGAGAAATTCCTTGATATCAAATGCAGATTTGCAGGTTTAAAGCCAAATGCAATTGTTGTAGTTGCTACAATCCGTGCGCTTAAATACAACGGTGGTATAAAGAAAGATATGCTTAAGGAAGAAAATACCGACGCACTGAAGAAAGGCATTGTTAACCTCGGTAAACACGTTGAAAACATGCGTTCATACGGTGTTCCGGTTGTCGTAGCCATTAACTCATTCTTTACAGATACCGAAGCAGAAAAGCAAATTGTAATAGATTACTGTAATGAAATCGGTGTTAAATGCGCAATGTCCGAAGTCTTTGAAAAGGGTGGAGACGGCGGTATAGAGCTTGCAAAGCTTGTTTGTGATACAGTTGATAACACAGAAACAAATTTTGAACCAATATATGACACCAATTTAAGTGTTAAGGAAAAGATATCCGCTATTGCTACCAAGATTTACGGTGCTTCCGGAGTTCTTTATACCAAGAAAGCTGAAAAGAAGATTAAACAGCTTGAAGATATGGGCCTCGATAAAGTTCCCGTATGCATGGCAAAAACCCAATATTCTCTCTCTGATGACCCTGCACTTTTGGGTGCTCCTACAGGTTTTGATATTACGGTAAGAGATGTGAATATTTCAAACGGTGCAGGTTTTATAGTGTGTCTTACCGGTGACATCATGACAATGCCCGGTCTGCCCAAGGTACCTGCTGCCAATAACATCGATATAACAGATGAAGGGGAGATAGTCGGCCTCTTCTGATTTGGAGGAAATATGAAATACATTTCTCATAGTGCTGATGATACAGAAAAAATTGCATATAATTTTGCTTCTATGCTTCGCGGCGGAGAGATAATTAATCTCGACGGTGACCTCGGTGCAGGAAAGACAGCTTTTATCAGAGGACTTGCCAAAGGATTGGGCATTTCAGATATCGTTTCAAGTCCAACCTTTACTATAGTCAACGAATACCGTAAAGGTAACATACCGCTTTTTCACTTCGATGTATATAGAATCGGTTCTTCTGAGGAAATGTATGATATCGGATGGGATGATTATATTTCACAAGGTGCCGTAGTTGCAGTGGAGTGGTCTGTAAATATTTCAGATATTTTTAATGGCGATGAAATCAAAGTCATGATTACCAAGGATTTAACTAAGTCCGAAGAATATAGGGAAATTACGATTGAAGGAGCAGTATGATTATGAATATTTTTGCAATGGATACTTCTTCGCTTACAGCTACCGTGGCAGTACAAAATGATGAAAAGCTCCTAGGCGAATACTCTGTTTCAAACAAACTCATGCATTCGCAGACAATTTTGCCAATGACTGATGAGCTTTTGAAGAATCTCTCAATGACCATAGATGATATTGATGTGTTTTCTGTATGCGTGGGTCCCGGTTCGTTTACCGGACTGAGGATAGGCATGGCTACGGTTAAGACATTCTCACAGGTACTTTCAAAACCTGTAGTAGGTATTTCCTCATTAGATGCTACAGCATACAATTTCTTTGGCACAGATGGATATGTGATTTGTCCCATAATTGATGCAAGGCGTGACGAGGTTTATAATGCTTTATATCTCAATGGTGAGAAAATTGTATATGACAGAGCTCTTCATATAGATCGGTTGTTAGAGGAACTAAAGGGTAAAAAAGTTATATTTGCCGGTGATGCGGTTATGGTGCAAAGAGAAAAAATATTATCTCACACTTCAGAAAGCTGGCTCATAGCACCGCAAAATCTTATTTTGCCTAAGGCTTCTTCGGTTGCGTATTGTGCGTACCAAAGAGCACTTGAACATGATTTTGATGATTGTTTTACATTAAATCCTGTATATTTACGAAAATCACAGGCCGAACGTGAATTGGAAGAACGCAGTAAAATAAATAAAAACTAAACGGGGGGACTTATAAATGATTGCTATTGGTTGTGACCATGGTGGTTTTGAACTAAAAACCATAATTATTGAATATTTAAAAGAAAACGGCTATGATTATACCGATTGCGGTACATACGATGAAAACAGCATTGATTATCCGGATATAGCTAAAGTGGTATGCAGCAAAGTAACAGATGGTATTTGTGACAAAGGTATACTTATCTGCGGTACAGGCATCGGCATGAATATGTGTGCCAACAAGCATGCTGGAATAAGGGCTGCTCAGTGCCATGATACATTCAGTGCTAAGATGACCAGACAGCATAACGATGCCAATGTCCTCACTATGGGCGGCAGAGTTATAGGCTGTGAACTTGCAAAAGATATTGTTAAAGAGTTTCTTACAAACGACTTTCTTGGTGGCAGACATGAGGTACGTGTCAACAAGATGATGAGTTTAGAGAATTGATTAATCAAAGGAGGAATATATTATGAAGTATCCGCTTTATGATAATGTTGAAATTATGGAACATCCGCTGATTAAACACAAAATTTCCAAAATGCGTGATGTGGAGACCGGATCCAAAGAATTCAGAGAATATGTTAATGAAATAGCTATGCTTATGGGCTATGAAGTTACCAGAGATCTTCCGCTTATGGATATTCAGGTTCAGACTCCGCTTGCAATTGCCAAGACGCAGATTATCGCAGGAAAAAAACTTGCAGTTGTGCCGATTTTGCGTGCAGGACTGGGTATGGTTGACGGTATGCTGAAGCTAATGCCCAATGTCAAGGTTGGCCACATAGGTCTCTACAGAGATCATGAGACACTGCAGCCGGTAGAATACTACTGCAAGCTTCCGGAGGATATAGCTACAAGAGATGCTATAATTGTAGACCCTATGCTTGCTACCGGTGTTTCCAGTGCTGCTGCTGTGGGATTTTTAAAAGACAGAGGAGTTAAAAATATTAAATTTGTATGTATAGTTGCTGCACCGGAAGGTATCAAGGCCATTGCCGAGGCACATCCCGATATTGATATCTATTGCGGTACTGTCGACGAATGTTTAAATGAACACGGATATATTCTTCCCGGTCTCGGTGATGCCGGCGATAGAATATTTGGTACCAAATAATCATGATTGAAGCTATAGAGAGTTTTTTTATTAATATAAATCCAAGCTTCGGAACATTTATGACTTCTATGTTTCCGATAATTGAACTTCGCGGAGCAATTCCTCTTGGTATAGGTCTTGGTCTGGACTGGTTTTGGGTTTATGTGATTAGTATTATCGGGAATATGATCCCCATTCCTTTTGTGATTCTTATAATCAGACCGCTGATTGATTGGCTTGTGCATTCAAGACTTTTCGGCAAAATAGGACAATGGCTGGATCAGAGAACAAAAGAAAAAAGTCAGCAAGTTACAAAATATAAAAAACTTGGACTATTGATTTTTGTTGCAATTCCGCTTCCGGGTACAGGCGCCTGGAGTGGGGCAATGGTTGCAGGTATACTGAATATGCGTCTTAAAGATGCTTTGCCGGTTATTTTTGGCGGTGTTTCTATAGCAGGTGCTGCAATGGTAATAATTTCTAAGTTTTTTCAGTTTTTACTGTAAAACATAAGCAAACTAAGGAAGGAAATGTATTATATGAATAGAAAGTTTTTTACATCAGAATCAGTTACGGAAGGTCATCCGGACAAAATATGCGACCAGGTTTCCGATGCCGTTCTTGATGCTATTTTAGAAAAAGATCCGCAGGCGAGAGTAGCCTGCGAAACTGTAGTAACTACAGGTATGGTTATGATAATGGGTGAGATTACCACCGATTGTTATGTAGATATACCCAAGGTTGCCCGTGATACCATAAAGGAAATAGGATATGACAGAGCTAAATTCGGATTTGATTGCCATACATGTGCTGTAATCACCAGTATTGATGAGCAGTCGGGAGATATAGCTATGGGTGTCAATAAGTCACTTGAGGCAAAAGAATCAAATTCTGATGAACTCGACCATGGTGCCGGTGACCAGGGTATGATGTTTGGTTATGCATGCACAGAAACCGAAGAACTCATGCCAATGCCTATATGCCTTGCACATAAATTATCAAAAAGGCTCACAGATGTACGTAAAGACGGCACACTTAAATATCTGAGACCGGATGGAAAAACTCAGGTTACTGTGGAATACATCGATGATAAGCCCGTAAGAGTCGACACTATCGTTATTTCTACTCAGCACAGTGATGATGTCTCTCTTGAATGTATAAGAAAAGATATGATTGAACATGTTGTAGCACCAATTGTTCCAAAAGAGCTTTTGGATAGCGATACTAAGTATTATATTAACCCTACAGGACGTTTTGTAATTGGTGGCCCTCAGGGTGACAGCGGACTAACCGGCAGAAAAATCATAGTTGATACTTATGGCGGTTATGCTCGCCACGGCGGCGGAGCTTTTTCCGGCAAGGACCCCACGAAGGTAGACAGAAGTGCTTGCTATGCAGCCAGATATGTAGCCAAAAATATTGTTGCAGCAGGACTTGCAGATAAGTGCGAGGTTCAGCTTGCATACGCTATCGGTGTAGCTAACCCTGTGTCTGTCCTCGTCGATACCTTTGGCACAGCAAAGGTTTCTGAAGAGATGATATCTTCAATCGTTAAAGAAGTGTTTGATTTAAGACCTGCAGCAATTATAAGTGAACTTGATTTAAGAAAGCCCATTTACAAGCAGACAGCTGCATATGGTCATTTTGGACGTACAGATATCGAGCTTCCTTGGGAAAAATGCGATAAAGCTGAACTTTTAAAAGAAAAAGCAGGTTTATAATTCACCTGTCAAGCACCTCTTTGCATATTATACTGCAAAGAGGTGTTTATATGTCGGTGATTATATGCAAAACTATTGTTACATTTCTTATCATATATGCATTAATTGAGATTGTAACGAAGTTTTTTAAATTAATATTACATAGTGATAATGAGAAGAAAGAAGTTTTTGTATTTATTCATGTCAAAAACCAAGAAAACGCAATAGAGTATATAGTTAGATGCACGATTTTCAATTATTTACATCGTTATGGTGGCAGAACTGTTCCTTATATTGTAATTGTAGATAAAGGTTCCACAGACCGCACCGAGGAAATTTCCGAGAAGCTGTGCTCGGACTATGAATTTCTCTACTATACAACCGAAGATGAATACAATAATTTCAAAAATCAGATTGAACATTAGGTGATAAAAATGCTTTATAATACATATTCAGACTATCTTAAAAACAAATACGGTCAAAGAGTGTATAAACTTCCTGTTAATCTACCCATTACTTGTCCTAACCGTGACGGTACTTGTTCTGCAGGTGGATGCATATTCTGCGGAGAAGTGGGTGCGGCTTTTGAAAATTTGCCATCTACCATGAGTGTCTCTGAACAAATTGATGAAAATATGAGCTTCATAGGTCATAAATATAAGGCAAATAAGTTTATCGCATATTTTCAAAACTTCACCAATACATACATGCCAATTGAAGTATTTAAAAAGAACATCAGTGATGCTGTAAAGGACAACATAGTAGAAATAGCTATATCCACGAGACCTGATTGCATAAGAGAAGACTATATGGAATTCTTGCATGAATTGTCTCAAGATACAGGAATTAATATATCAATTGAACTCGGACTTCAAACAGTTAACTATAAAACTTTAAAGCACATCAACAGAGGTCATACATTGGCTGAGTTTATTGACGCAGTATTGATTATCAAAAAGTATGGATTTGACATATGCGCACATTTGATATTAAATCTCCCATGGGATGATATTGAAGATACAATTGAATGTGCCAAGATTCTGTCTGCACTTGGGATTAATCAGGTCAAACTTCACAGTTTGTATATCGTAAAGGACACTCCCATAGCTGAGATGTATCTTAACAAGGAATTTGATATGGGCACATACATGGACTACGTAAACAGAGTTATAATATTTCTTGAGCATTTGTCTTCAGAGGTTGTGATACAAAGACTTATTGGCAGAGCAAAGGAAGAACATACTTTATTCGCAAATTACGGCACAAGCTGGTGGAAAATAAAAGATACAATTGATGATGTGATGCGTCAAAGAAATACATATCAGGGTAGACTTTGCAACTATTTGGGCGGCAGTGCATTAAAAAAATTTTAAAAATAATCAAAAATATTAATTATTTTTAAAAAATCTATTGTAATTTGTTTGAAATCTTGATATAATTAACTGTAAAAATATATTTTGGCGAGGTTACTACTTATGATAAAAAGTATGACAGGCTACGGCAGAGGAGAAAAGCTTTTTAACGATTACAAAATTACCGTAGAGATTAAAAGTGTAAATAACAGATATCTTGACTATAATATTCGTATGTACAAGCAGTATTCATTTGTAGAGGATGCTGTGAGAGAGTGTCTTGCAACTCGTATAAGCCGCGGCAAGGTGGATGTATTCATTCAGTATGATACTGTTGACAATGATGACAAGGTTATCACTTTAAACACTTCTGTGGCTAAGGGGTATTACGATGCACTTAAAGCCATGGGAGAAAAGCTTGGTATACGGGATGATATCACAGTATCTTCTATTTCGAGATTTCCGGATGTCTTCAATGTAGAGAAGTGTGAGCAGGATAAAGAACAAATAATAGCTGATACGAAGGAAGTCATGGCTATGGCTCTTGATGACATATCAGCTAATCGTGCACGTGAAGGAGCACGTCTGTATGATTTTTTTGTTGAAACTATCTCAGGAGTAAGAGATATTCTTGATACTATCAAGGAGCGTTCCAATGATACTGTTGATGAATACAAACAGCGTATGAGAGAGAGGATAGAGGAACTTTTAAACGGCGTTGAGGTTGATGAAACCAGATTGCTTACAGAAGTTGCAATTTTCTCCGATAAAGTAAATATCACAGAAGAGCTCGTTAGATTTGAGAGCCATCTGAATGAATATTCCAATTTACTCAAAAGTGATATTCCTGTTGGAAGAAAGCTTGATTTTACCATACAGGAATTAAATCGTGAAGCCAATACAATGGGCAGTAAATGCAATGATTTCATCATAGGCAAAGCTGTTGTTGATTTGAAATCAGAGATTGAAAAGCTTCGTGAGCAAGTACAAAACATCGAGTAATTCTAAAGTACTAAGGGGTAAAATACAATGAAACTAATTAATGTGGGATTTAGCAATATTGTCTCTTCACAGAGAATAATTGCCATTGTAAGTCCGGAGTCAGCTCCGATAAAGCGTATGATTATGGAAGCCCGTGAGAAAGGTGCTCTCATCGATGCTACATATGGCAGGAGGACAAGAAGTGTTATTATAACCGACAGCGACCATATTATTTTATCTGCACTTCAGACAGAAACCGTTGCCGGTAGACTTACCAAAGATGATGATAATCTTTTTGAGGAGGATGAACTTGAGTAATAAACAAGGCACAGTTTTTGTTGTTTCCGGTCCTTCCGGCACCGGAAAAGGTACCATAATGGAGGAATACTTCAAAAGATATCCTCATGACAATACTTTTCTTTCAATATCGGCAACCACTCGTTCTCCAAGACCGAGTGATATAGAAGGAGTCACGTATTACTTTAAAACCAAAGAGGAATTTGAAGATTTGATTGCCAATGACGGCCTTGCCGAATGGGCAGAGTTTTGCGGTAATTACTACGGTACACCTAAGAAACCTGTAAATGACATGGTAGCAGAAGGCAAAAATGTAGTACTGGAAATCGAGGTTCAGGGCGGATGCAGTGTTATGGAGAAGTTTGATAATGCAGTTGGTATATTTGTGCTTCCTCCATCCTTTACAGAGCTAAAGAACAGACTTGTATCAAGAAATACCGAGACCATAGATGTAATTGAGAGCCGACTGTCAAGAGCTCGCGAAGAAATACAAGAGATTGATAAATACGAGTACATACTTATTAATGATGACTTAGATAAAGCAGTAGAAACTTTCCGCTCAATTTTAATAGGCGAGAGCCAAAGAGTAATCAGAAACAAAAATATAATTAAAGAGGTGTGTGAAATATGTTAAAACCATCAGCTTCAGAATTAATGAAAGCAAAAAAAATTGACAGCAAGTATACTTTAGTTATTGCTACAGCGAAGAGAGCACGTGAAATATTCACAAAGAAGGATAATGTTTTTGTAGAATGTAAATCAGATAAACCTGTAAGCATTGCAGTTAATGAAATTGCTGAAAACAAGGTTACTTTAAGAACAGGTAAAGAGCCCGCTATCTCCGATAACGAGACTACATTAAATGATATCCTTGAGCAGGAAGCATATGCCGAACGTGAAGCAATAACAGATCTTGATGCTGTTATGGATGAAGAAGGAATTTCTAATGGACAAGACTCTTAATGGTATCAAGGTTGCAGTCGGTGTTACCGGCTGCATTGCCGCATACAAAGCCGTTGAAGTGGTAAGCCGTCTTAAAAAGAAGGGTGCAGACGTACGGGTTGTGATGACTAAGTCTGCCCGGGAATTCGTCGGTCCACTCACGTTTGGTACTATCAGCAAAAACAAAGTCATATGCGATATGTTTGAATTACCTGATTACAGTGAGGTAGAGCATATATCCATGGCATCGTGGGCTGATGTGTTTTTGGTGTGTCCTGCTACCGCTAATATAATCGGTAAAGTGGCATCGGGCATAGCTGATGATTTTCTTTCTACTACAATAATGGCAGCCAAAGTACCTGTTATTTTTGCTGCTGCCATGAACAACAATATGTATGACAACCCCATAGTACGGGAAAACATAGCCAAACTTAAGAAATACGGCTATTGTTTCATCGACCCTGATGAAGGAAGTCTTGCGTGCGGTACTGTCGGTAAAGGCAGATTGGCAGATTATGATAAGATTACAGATGTTGTGGAATACCACGCATATAAAAATAAAGATTTGCTTGGCAAGAAGGTTCTCGTTACTGCAGGACCTACAGCTGAAAAGATTGATCCTGTGAGATTTATTTCCAATCATTCAAGTGGAAAGATGGGCTATGCCGCAGCCAAAGCTGCAAAGCTTAGAGGTGCACAAGTAACCCTTATATCCGGCCCGGTGAATATTAAACCTTTCACGGATATAGATGTTATATATGTGAACAGTGCTCAGGAGATGTATGATGCTGTAACTGCATCTTCCGATGATGCAGATATAATTATCAAGGCAGCAGCAGTAGCCGATTATAAACCATTAAACATCGCTGAACACAAAATAAAAAAGACCGGTGATATGTCGATAGCGCTTACCCGAAACCCTGATATACTTAACGAACTTGGTAAAAAGAAGCAAAATCAAATTCTTGTAGGCTTTTGCATGGAAACAAAGGATTTAATAGCAAATGCAGAAAAAAAGCTTAAGTCAAAGAATCTTGATTTTATTGTGGCAAATGATTTATCAAGAGAAGGTGCCGGCTTTAAAACAGATACTAATATTGTGACTATAATAGATAAAAAAGGACAGAAAACATCTATTGATATGATGTCTAAGGAGGATATAGCACATATAATCTTAGATAAGTGTGTGCAGATGTAAGAGGAGGATTTAATATTGATTGCAGAGGTTGTGCTTAACAGCATCACAAAGGCAACGGATAATATATATCATTATCTCATACCCGATGATTTGACAGATGTTGTTAAAGTCGGTGTGCGTGTTCTTGTGCCTTTCGGTAGGGGAAACAAAACAGCTGAAGCCTATGTAATTAATCTTGTGTCTGAATCTGAATATAAAAACTTGAAACAAATTTCCTCTGTTGAAGACCCATACTCTTATTTTGACGAAAATGCTGTTGAACTTGTACACTTTATGAAGCATAGATATTTTTGCACTTATATATCCGCGATTAAATCTATGATTCCTACGGGTGTCGGCACAAGGTTTAAAAAAACAATATCACTTACACAGCATTTAACTGATGATAATCAAAAATATATAGAACATTCAATCCGTGCTTCGCAGATATATTCGCTTTTGCTTCCCGGACCGATGTCTTTTGATAAGTTAACAGAACACATTACTTCAAAAAATTTGACCTCTGTTTTAAATACTATGCAAAAAAGAGGTATTATAACAATTGAGGAGAATATTCAAAAAGGTCTCAAAGATACTATGCGAAAGCGGGTCACTCTTGCTATTGAGTATGAGCAAGCTTGTATTGCTATTGATAATATGATAAAAAAAGCCCCCGCAAGAGCTCGCTGCCTTGAGTTTCTATGTGACGAACACGATATGTATCTTCATGACTTACTTGAGTGTGCCAATACATCCAAGTCGGTTGTTGATTATCTTGAAAGTAAAGGGTATGTTTATACTTATGAATGTATAGAACGGGAAGAAATATTTGATATAGATTATGAAAACACTTACGAGAGACACACTCTTAACTTAGAACAAGAATCAGTATATAATACTGTTGTTGAGAGCATTAAAAATAATAAAAAACAGACATTCTTGTTAAATGGGGTTACAGGAAGCGGTAAAACCGAAGTGTATCTTGAACTCATAGAAAAAACAGTCAAATTTGGAAAAGATGCAATTTTTCTCGTTCCGGAGATAAGTCTTACTCCACAGATGGTAAGACAGGTCACAGCTCGATTTGGCGACAGGGTTGCCGTGATACACAGCTCTTTGACACAGAAGCAACGCTATGAACAATGGAAAAAAATCAATGAAGGTGATGTCGATATAGTCGTCGGTGCCCGTAGCGCTGTATTTGCTCCTTTTAAAAATATCGGACTTATAATCGTAGATGAGGAGCATGAAAACACCTATAAATCCGAGTCTTCACCAAAATACAATGCTGTAGAAATTGCAAAATTTCGTGCAAGACAGCATTCCTCTGTAGTGCTCTTGGCAAGTGCAACTCCGCTTGTTGAAAGCACCTTCAGAGCCCAAAGCGGCAAATATTTTCCTTTGAGTATGCCAACAAGAGCAAATAAATCACCATTGCCCGACACTTACATCGTTGATATGCGTACCGAGATGTCAGATGGGAATATGAGTATATTCAGCAGGAAGCTCATTGAAGAAATTGCTTTGAATTTGGAGAAGAATCAGCAAACGATTTTGTTTTTAAACAGAAGAGGATTTTCCAGCTTTGTTTCGTGCAGGGCATGTGGATATGTAGCTGAATGTCCTAATTGCAATGTCTCCCTTACGTATCACAAGTCAATAAATAAAATGGTTTGTCATTATTGTGATTATGCAGAAAATGTTCATACAACTTGTCCTGAGTGTTCAAGTAAATATATTAAGCATTTCGGTATAGGGACGCAGCGTGTTGCAGATGAGATAGCTCAGCTTTTTCCTGAGGCATCAATAATACGTATGGATGCCGATACTACATCAGCACGTCAAAGTCATGAAAAGTTACTTGCAAGCTTTAAAAATCATGAAGCCGATATATTAATAGGTACACAGATGATTACCAAAGGTCTTGATTTTGAAAACGTTACTTTAGTAGGTATTATAGCTGCTGATATGAGCCTCAATCTTGATGACTACAGAGCCGCAGAGAGAACCTTTGACCTCATAACACAGGTTACAGGCAGAGCCGGCAGGGGCGAACTCAAAGGCAGAGCAGTGATACAAACATATAATCCTGACAATGAGACCATACAAAATGCTGCTAAGCAGGATTACGAATCATTTTATACAGATGAGATAGAGCTTAGAAAACTGATGATATATCCGCCTTTTTGTGAATTTATAAATTTTGTTTTTACAGATGAAGATAAATCCAAAGCAAAAAATACAGCTGTTAACTTTCAAAAAAGGCTGAAAAATTATACAAATAAATTTAATGTGATGTTTTATTCGGTCGCAGAAGCACCGATGTTTAAAATAAACAATAAATACAGATATAGATTTTTGATGAAAACCCGTTATTCCAAAGAGCTTTATGATTGCATAGGAGCGCTCTATAGAGAATTTCTGACAAAAAAGGGCAGTTCGCAGATTTCTATCGATGTTAACCCATCAAATATGTACTGAGAAAGGTGAATTAATTATGGCACTGAGAAATATCAGAAAGCTCGGAGATGACATTTTAAGAAAAAAATGTCGTCCTGTAGAAACAATTGACGAAAAAATACTTACACTTCTTGACGATATGGCAGAAACTATGCATGAAGCTAACGGTGTCGGTCTTGCCGCACCTCAGGTAGGTATACTAAAGAGAATAGCTGTAATAGATATAGGTGAGGGATTGATTGAATTGATTAATCCCGAAATTGTTGATGTTGAGGGTAACATAAAAGATACAGAGGGATGTCTGAGTGTACCCGGGAAGTACGGTTACGTAGTACGCCCTTCAAAGGTTACCGTCACTGCACTTAACCGTGACGGCGAGAAAGTAACATACAATGCCGAAGGTATGCTTGCAAAGGCTTTTTGTCATGAAATCGACCATCTGGACGGAATAGTATTTGTAGATAAAGTTACGGAATTTGTAGAAGTAGAACAATAAATTAAAGGTAGGTTATCCGATGAGAATTATGTTTATGGGAACTCCGGAGTTCGCTTGTGTTTCCTTAAAGAAACTTAAAGAAGCCGGCTATGATGTCACATGTGTAGTGACTACGGAAGATAAGCCCAGAGGTAGAGGTCATAAATTAACACCTCCCGATGTGAGTTTGTGTGCACAGGAGCTTGGTATAAAAAATATATATCAGCCCCAAAACCTGAAAAAAGAAAATTTTGAGGATATTTTGTTAAAAGAATCTCCCGATATGATAGCAGTAGTGGCATACGGTAAACTGTTGCCGGAATACGTAATCAATTACCCAAAATACGGCTGTATTAATGTACACGGATCCCTTCTTCCCAAATATCGTGGTGCTGCGCCTATGCAATGGGCTCTTATTGATGGAGAGGAATATACAGGTGTCACCACAATGTATATGGATACGGGACTTGACACCGGTGATATGCTTTTAAAATCATCAATAAAGCTTAGTGATGATGATAATTTTGGAACAGTACACGATAAACTTGCTATATTGGGCGCACAACTGCTTGTTGAAACCGTCGAAAAGATTCTCAGCGGCGATATAACAAGGATCCCTCAAGGAGAGACAACTACACATTATGCGCATATGATAACCAAGGAAATGACTGTAATAAATTGGTCAGAGAGTGCCGGAAGTATTAATAACCTTATCCGTGGACTTACGCCTTTTCCAAAGGCGTCAACAACTATGAATGGTAAGAATGTTAAAATACTCAAAGCATATCCTGCAGATATTATAAAACAAGGTGAGTGTGGTCTCGTAGCTGATGTAAACAGTGACTCCTTTGATGTAATATGTGGTGACGGAAGCGTTCTGCGGATATTGGAAATACAGCCCGAAGCTAAGAAGGCAATGAGTGTTTCCGATTATCTTAAAGGAAATACTATAGAAAAAAATACTGTCTTAAAATAACGAGGTATACGATGAGCCTTAATCCGAGAAAACTTTCTGTTGATATAATATACAGTGTAACCAAGAAACACAGCAACCTTTCCGATGAACTCGATAATGTCCGCAGACAATATTTGACTCTATCGGAGCTTGACATTCGTTTTATTACAGAAATTACAAACGGTGTCCTGAGAAATCTTGAATATATAAACTATGCAATCTCCTTAGCATCGGATATCAAGCTAAATAAGATTTCACCCTATGTCCTTTGCGTACTGCGTACAGGTGTTTACCAGATATTATTTATGGATAAAGTCCCTGAAAGTGCTGCTGTAAATGAATGTGTTAAAATAATTAAAAAGTCATCCAATTTCAGAATTGCCGGATTTGTAAATGCTGTTTTAAGAAAAGTCATTCAAAACGGCAAAGAAATAAAACTTCCCGATGACCCAATAAAACATTTAAGCATAAAATACTCATGTCCCGAATGGATAGTTAAATCATGGTCTGATGATTTAGGGAAAGATACAGAAAATCTGCTCAAAGCCATGAATCAAAAGCCCGCTACAATCCTCAGAGTAAATAAACTTAAAACAAACAGAGAAGAACTCATTAAAATCCTTAATAGCGAAGGATGGGAGTGTGAGCCATATGTATCGGAGCTTTTTAAAGAGGTTGATTATCTTATTTCAGCCACCAAAGTCGGTAATTTAGAAACCTCTCCGGCTTTTAAAAAAGGTCTGTTTTACATTCAGGATCCGGCAGCAGCATATGTAGGTGAAGTATTGAGCCCTTTACCCGGCAGTGTCGTTTTTGACATGTGTGCTTCTCCCGGCGGCAAAACTACACATTTTGCCGAAAAGATGCTTGGTTCAGGCACGGTATATGCTTTTGATGTTTCCGAGGCTAAGATAAAAAGAATTAAAAATAATGCCGAAAGATTAGGTTTAAACAATATTACAGCATATGTTAATGATTCAGCAATGTATAATCCCGATTATGCTCAAAAAGCCGACTATCTTCTTGTTGATGCACCCTGTTCCGGGTTGGGGATTATACGCAAAAAACCGGATATTAAATATTTACGAAAAGAAGCAGATAGTACTGATCTTGCTGAAATTAGCTTGAACATATTAAAGACTTCTGCTTCATATGTTAAACATGGCGGTACTATGATTTTCTCTACCTGTACTACACAAAGAAGTGAAAATGAGGATGTACTGTTTGAATTTTTGAAGTGTTGCCCCGAATTTAGATTGAAGAAAATCAGGTGCTCTGTGAAAAACAGCGGTTATCTGACACTGTATCCGCATATTGATGATTGTGACGGCTTTTTTATAAGTCTTATGACAAAGGAATAAACTATGATTAATTTAAAAGATTTAACATTTGAAGAATTAAAAGAATTTATGATTAATCTTGGCGAAAAACCTTTCAGAGCCAAGCAAATCTTTTCATGGCTTCATAGAGGTATAGAGACCTTTGATGAAATGACAGATATATCATTAAATCTACGTCAAAAATTAGCTGAAGTGAGTTACATCAGCCGTATGAAAATCATTCGCAAATTGGAATCAAAACTCGATAAAACAAAAAAGTATCTATTCGAGCTTGGTGATGGTAATCGTGTAGAGAGTGTGGTTATGTATTATAAACACGGAATTACAATTTGTATTTCGTGCCAGGTCGGATGCCGTATGGGATGTAAGTTTTGTGCTTCTACAATTGGTGGACTTGTAAGATCTCTCACTCCCGGTGAAATACTTGACCAGGTCTTATTTGCACAAAAGGATATAGGGGAGAGAATATCCAACATTGTGATGATGGGAATAGGCGAACCCCTTGATAATTTTGACAATGTAATTAAGTTTTTGATTAATGTAAATGATGAACGTGGTATAAATATCGGCTACAGACATATATCCTTATCTACATGCGGTGTTGTACCGAACATACTAAGACTCAAGGAATACAATTTCCCGCTTACTCTAAGCGTATCTCTCCATGCACCTACAGATGATATACGCAGCCGTATTATGCCTGTAAATAAAGCATATAACATAGATAAGCTGTTGGATGCTTGCAGAGATTATGCCTACTATACCAAACGCAGAATCAGCTTTGAATATGCTCTTATAAAAGATGTAAATGATAATAAATATGAAGCAGTATTGCTGGCAAAGAGACTTAAAGGAATGCTGTGCCATGTTAATCTTATTCCTGTAAACAATGTAGATGAAAATAATTTTGAAAAACCAACTAAAGAAAAGATAAAAGAATTTATGAACGTTTTGGAAAAATACGGGATACCTGTTACGGTTCGGCGAGAGCTTGGCAGTGATATAAGTGCATCTTGCGGACAGCTCCGACGTAAGGAAGGTTTAAAGGAGGTTAATCAATGATAGTTTCATATGCTACAGATATCGGTATGGTTCGCAGTGACAACCAGGATTCGGTATATGTACATGAATTTTCTGAAAATATCGGCTTGTTTATTGTTGCTGACGGTATGGGAGGATACCGTGGAGGAAAAAGAGCCAGTTCTGTTGCTATCAATGAAATATCCAAGTCAATAATTGATAATTTTAACTCCGAACTTGACGAGGATACCATCAGAGAAATAATGCACACAGCTATCCGCACTGCCAACACCAAAATTTTTAAAGAAGCTGTTGCTGATGATGATTTAAAAGGAATGGGCACGACGGTTGTTGTGTCGCTGCTCATTGATAATGTTTTATATACCGCAAGTGTTGGTGACAGTCGGGAATATATATTTTCCCATGGTCAGTTAAAGCAAATTACATCAGATCACTCTCTTGTTGCAAATCTGCTTTCCAGAGGTATAATTTCTCCCCAGGAAGCAAAAGTACATCCTCAAAAAAATGTAATAACCAGAGCGGTTGGTTCTGAGGATGAAGTAATTATAGACTGCTTTGTTACAAAGCTAAACGCTGGAGATCAAATTTTAATTTGTTCAGATGGGTTGCACACTATGGTAACTGATGAAGAAATAACCTCGGCGATTTTATCAAATGACTCTGATTTGGCTGCAAAACTTGTTTCTTGTGCAAACGAACGCGGCGGCAGAGATAATATTAGTGTGATTACCGTGAAATTATGTGATGAGGTGAAATAATATGATTGGAACAATTCTTGGTGGAAGATATAAAATTTTAGAAGAAGTAGGCAAGGGCGGTATGGCATATGTATACAAGGCCCATTGCAATGTTTTAAATAGGATTGTAGCGGTGAAAATGCTTCGCAATGACCTTGAGGGCGGAGATGAATTTGTAAACCGTTTTAACGCAGAAGCACAGTCTGCGGCTTGTCTTACACATCCTAATATAGTATCAATCTTTGACGTAGGCGAAGAAGACGGCATGTATTATATAGTCATGGAGTATCTGGACGGCATTACACTCAAAGAGTATATTAAATCAAAAGGTAAACTCTCATCGGCTGAGAGTGCTGATATTGCTTCACAGATATGCTCTGCACTTATGTGTGCTCACGAAAAGAATATTATCCATCGTGATATTAAACCTCACAATATTATGATTACAGGAGACAATCTCGTCAAAGTAACAGATTTTGGAATTGCGAGGGCTAGCAGCAATGCAACAATGCAGGTCGGAGATTCTATACTCGGCTCTGTGCATTATATATCACCGGAACAAGCCAGAGGCGGTTATGTGGATTGCCGCAGTGATATATATTCCCTTGGTATCGTCTTGTATGAAATGTTAACCGGAAAAGTGCCCTTTGAAAGCGATTCTCCTATAGCAATTGCTATGAAACATCTTGAGGAAACTCCTGTTCAGCCGAAATTGCTGTCTCCAGATATCAGTGACGAACTGCAGGAAGTTGTGCTTAAAGCCATATCCAAAGAAACGCGCAAGAGATATCAGAATGTAGCTGCTATGAAGAGCGATCTTGATACTATCATCACTATGCTTAAGACTTTACCCGCAGAAAGTGATGAAATTATGCTTGATGAAGATGCTGACATGAAAATTGTTTCTTCACTCGGTGAAGCATATGATATAGAAGCAGCAGAAGAAAATATCAATATAGATTCGGATGATACTTCCGATACTCTTGAAAATGATGAACCAGATTATGATGAAAGTGATGATACTTATATTGAAGATGACTATAGCGAAGAGTATGATGAAGATGATGACGAATACGATGAGTATGATGAAGAATATGATGAACCACAAAAACGTTCTGTTTTCAACATGGTACTTGCTGCTATATTGATAGCTCTTGTTGTGGTGGGTGGTTCATCGCTTGCACTTCTGTATTCATTTAACCCCGATGCACCAATATTTACTTTGTTTAAAAACAATGATGTTGATATTCCTGATTTTATGGGATTAACCTTTGAAGAAGCAGAGGCACTGGCTGCTCAGTACGGTCTGCTTATAGAAATCGGTGATGAAGAATCAAGTCCATATCCCGAAGGTACTGTCATATATCAATCAAAAAACAAAGGAAACAGTGTTAAGAAAGGTACCCAACTTACCGTTCACCTCAGTACCGGACCGGAAAAGCTTGACCCGGATTCATATCGTGGGCTTTCTGATAGTGTCATAGACGATTTTATAGAGAAAGGCTATGATGTAGATGTTAAGTACAAAACAGATGCCGAAATTAGCAAAGGTAGAATTATTGATGTTGAACAAAACGGAAATAAGATTATATTTACCGTGAGCAATGGCTCCGGAGATATAGACTGCGTTGTTCCGGATTTGCTTAATCTTACCGAGGCAGAAGCCAGAGAAAAACTTGAGGACAACGGTCTGCGTCTTAATGGTGATATTAAATATTTAGATAGTGATACAGTTGAAGAAGGCAAGGTAGTGCAGCAGTCTATCGATCCCGGTGAGAAGGTTGCTCCCAAGACCAAAATTACTATTTATCTTGCTTCCAAAGACGGAAATTCCGATGAGGAAGAAAAACCATCAAGCGAAACAAAGGTTAAAGAAAAAACCTTTAATTACAGCACAGAAGCACTGCAAGGACCGACCAAGGTCAAAATTGTTGAAAAATCCTCTGATGGCTCTACAAAGACTATATTTGAGCAAACCGTAGACCCTGCAACACTTGATGAAATTGTAGTTAAAGTAAAAGGCACAAAGGTAAATGAATACAGTGTTTACCTCAATGGTGAGTTTAGCTTGAAGTCCCAGATAGACTTCAGCAGATAGACGGTGAATTAATGAATACAGGAACAATTGTTAAGGGAATCGGCGGATTCTACTACGTTGACACAGGTGAAGAAATTGTCGAATGCAAGGCAAGGGGACATTTCAGAAACAAGAATATGTCTCCTTGCGTGGGCGACAAAGTTGATATTACCATAACCGGTGAGGGTAAGGGGTCTTTAGATACAATACATCAGCGAAGCAATGTTTTCATAAGACCTCCCGTAGCCAATATTGATGCCATGATTATAGTTGCATCTGTCCAAAATCCCGCTCCTGACCTTGCATTTATAGATAAGATGCTCATAATTGCACAAAACAGCAACGTAGATGTTAAAATTTGTTTTAATAAATTTGATTTAGATAACGGCAGTGTAAATGAATTGGTGCAGATGTATCGAAATGCAGGTTATACAGCATTTACCACAAGCACTGTAGAGGATATTGGTATTGATTTGATACGCAAATCACTTTCTGGTAGAATAACTGCTTTTTCCGGTTTTTCCGGAGTAGGTAAGTCCAGCTTATTAAATGCAGTGCTTAAACAGCAAGTGATGCAAACCGGTGATGTGAGTGAAAGATTAAAACGCGGCAAGCATACTACTCGCCATGTGGAACTCATAAGCTATAACAATGGTTACATTGTTGATACGCCGGGATTTAGTATGCTCGATTTTCCAAAGGAAATAACAAAAGATGAACTCAAGGATTATTTTCCGGAATTTTTGAATTATGAATCCCAATGCCGTTTCAGAGGATGTAATCATATGGGTAATACTAAAGTATGTGCTGTATGTGACGCAGTTCAAAAGGGTGAAATTTCCGAAACGAGATTTAATAATTACAAAAGTTTTTATGATATACTTTCACAGAGAAAGGAATGGCAAAAATGATTAAATTATCACCATCAATCTTAGCATCTGACTATATGAATATGGGTTCAGACATCAAAGCGATTGAGAGGGCGGGTTCTCCTTATGTGCATATAGATGTGATGGATGGACATTTCGTTCCGAACATAAATTTTGGACCGGGTGTAGTATCTGCTATCAGACCAATTACAGATATGGTTCTGGATGTTCATCTTATGATTACAAATCCTGAAAAATATGTAAATGCTTTTTTGAATGCCGGCTCTGATATAATCACAGTTCACGCAGAGTGCGACACTGATTTTAACTTCATTGCCGATGAAATCAAATCAAAAGGTAAGAAGTTTGCAGTCTCCTTAAATCCTGCAACAGACATCTCTGTAATAGAACCCTATGCAGACAAGCTCGATATGATACTTGTTATGAGTGTTAATCCCGGATTTGGTGCTCAGTCATTTATAGAGTCAAGTATAGATAAAATTAAGGCTTTAAGAGATAAATATTCCCATATTGACATAGAAGTTGATGGAGGAATTAAGCTTAGCAATGTCCAAAAAGTCATCGATGCAGGAGCGAATATAATTGTTGCAGGCTCCGCAATTTTTGGAGGTGATGATGTAGAGGCAAATACTCGTGAATTCATTAAGAGGTGTAATTCATGACCAAAGCGGTGATATTTTGCGGAGGTACCGTATATGACTATGATGCTGTATCCGCATATATAGATGATAAGTCATATTTTATTTGTGCTGATGCTGGAATAATTCATTGTAATAAACTTGGTATCAAGGCAGATTTATGGGTTGGAGACTTTGATTCATCGGATTTTAATACATATTCAAAGTTACCTGCTGCAGCAAATGCGGAAGTTATTCGCCTCAATCCTATGAAGGATGATACCGATACTGAATATGCACTGGATTGTGCTCTGGCGAGGGGATATAAGGAAATACTCTTGATTGGAGCCATGGGTACAAGGTTTGACCATTCACTCATTAATGTATTTTTGATGGAAAAAGCAGCCATGAATAATGCAACGCTCATTATTGCAAATGAAAACAATATAATACATTATGTAAATGATTCTTCGATTGTAATTAGCAAATCCCATATGAAGTATATCTCTGTGATTCCTTTAGATGAAGTCAGAGTTACCAACAAAGGCTTTTTGTATCCGCTAAACGATGAAATATTATATCGTAATTCATCCCGCGGCATCAGCAATGAGCTTTTGGATGAAATCGGTATGATATATATCAGAGGCGGAAGTGCAGTTATAATCGAAGCTAAAGATTAGAGGGATATAATTGAAAGAGAATATATACACTATACCAATTAATGATGCTTTTTCACTTGATACAGAATGTCCTATATGTGAATTCGTAAAAAAAGAAGAAACTGATAGGATAGAATATGCACTGGGAGCAAGCATGATGGAACCCGATGCACGCATAATATCAAACGAAAAAGGGTATTGTCAAAGGCATACTTCAATGATGTATAGCCAAGGAAATAGATTAAGTCATGCATTAGTGTTAGAAACAAGATTGAAATATCTCAGCGATGTAATCAGTAAGCTAAAAAGCCAAACAAAGCCCCCAAAAAGAATTCCTTTGGGCAAAGATAAATTTAAAGATAATATCAAAAAAAACGGCGAAGAATTATTGTCATCTGTCCATACCTGTGCTGTCTGTGAAAGACTTGAATATGTACTCGACGGCTTTATGGACAATCTTTTTCATATATACAAAAAGGATGCAGAATTCAGAAATAAATTTTTCTTATCCAAAGGATTTTGTATACGGCATTTTGAGCTTTTATTAAGATACAGTATCAAGCACTTGTCCAATGAGGAATTATATTCCTTTGTAGGGAAGCTCTGCGATTTAGAGCAAAGTAATTTAGACAGAGTCACCGAGGACGTAGAGTGGTTTACCAAGAAATTTGACTATAGATATAAAGATGATGACTGGAAAAATTCCAAAGATGCCGTTCCCCGAGGTTGCATGAAGATATCCGGATTTATAGATGCACAATATGATGAATAATATAAATCCCGAATGAACACGTAATTTGTATCATTCGGGATTTTTTGCTATAGTTTTTTCTTTTTACCGATTAAAGAAAACAAGTATTATACAAATTATGTCATCGTATGTTATAATTTACTCATGTGACATGTATAATATGATTATTATAAAAAAGGACGTAATAAAATGACAAATATATTCGATATAATAGGCCCTGCCATGATAGGACCATCAAGCTCTCATACAGCCGGAGCTGCAAGAATGGGACTAATAGCAAGAAAGCTCCTCGGCAGCGTTCCTCAAAGAGCAGAAATCACTCTTTTTGATTCCTTTGCCCAAACAGGTAAGGGTCACGGTACAGACAGAGCACTTGTTGCAGGTATATTAGGCTTTGAACCGGACGATGTAAGGATAAGGGACAGTTTTAAATATGCTGAAGAAATGGGATTGGATTTTATTTTTATTGATGGCGGTACCAATGATTATCACCCTAATACAGCTCGAATCAGATTATATGGTGAACACGACACGATTGATGCAATAATTGCTTCTGTAGGCGGCGGTATGATTAGAATTATGGAAATAAATAATATGCCGGTTTCCATAAATGCCGAATTGTGTACCACGATAATTTTTTCAAAGGATAAAAAGGGTACAGTTGCAAGGGCTGCAACTATTCTTACGGACAACGATGTAAATATTGCATTTATGCAGCTTTTTCGTTCTGAAAAAACCGGCGATACCATTATGGTGTTTGAAACTGACCAAACGGTACCGGATACTGTGTTGGATATTCTCAAAAACACAGATTATACAAGTAAGGTGATTTATATAAATAACACAAGTTCCTATAAAAATGAAAGGTGAAGAAAAATGCTGACTGTAAAACATCTTATAGATGAAGCTAATAAAAATAAATGTAAAATATCCGATATAGTTTGTAGATTACAGAGTCGTGAGCAACAGGTGGATGAATATCAAACCAGGAAATTAATGCGTTCTACACTTGAAACAATGCGTACATCAGTAAAAAACGGACTCAAAGGCGGTGTTTCAAACGGCGGATTATGTGGTAAACTTTCCAAAGAATACATTAAGCATGGCAGAAGTGGTATCTTACTGGGGAAAATAGGAAAGGACGCAATAGCCTATGCTCTGGCTGCAGCAGAACACAATGCCTGTATGGGCAAAATCGTAGCAGCACCAACTGCCGGATCATGCGGTATACTGCCTGCAGTTTTACTTGCTGCACAAAATGAATTTGAATTCACAGATGAAGAGCTTGTTAGCGGACTTTTAAACAGTGCGGGAATTTCTCTTGTTGTAGCTGAAAACGCCTCGATATCCGGTGCTAAAGGGGGATGCCAGGCAGAGTGTGGTACAGCGTCTGCAGCGGCAGCTTCTGCTCTTACAGAGCTTATGGGCGGGTCACCGGAAATGTGTGCTCATGCTTGTGCTATTGCGTTTAAGTTTATACTCGGCCTCACTTGTGATCCGGTTGCCGGACTTGTGGAAGTACCCTGTGTTAAAAGAAATGCATCAGGAGCGGTAAATGCGCTTGTTGCAGCTGAACTTGCACTCTGTGGTATCGAAAGTGTTATTCCGGCAGATGAAGTTATTTCAGCCATGAAACAAACCGGTGAACTTATGAGTATTTCTCTTAAGGAAACCTCGCAGGCAGGACTTGCAGTTACCCCAACAGCACTCGAAATCACCAATAGACTTGGTCTTTAAATATTGGGAACCGTAGAATATTATAAATAAAGTCATGACAGACGGGGACGGAGCTATTTTGAACCCCCTCCCATAGAGTAGACACATGAAATAACAAAAATATTTCAAACTATTCTATGGGAGGATGTTTTATGAAAAAAGGAAAAATATCATTTAAAACAAAACTTGATGCGGTAAAAGCTTATCAAAATAAGGAAG
>JAGATB010000005.1 GCA_017621495.1 Clostridia bacterium | reverse complement strand
GTTATCAGAAAAAACTTGGTTGTCTATCACCAATGGAATATCATAGAGAAAGACAAAAAGTAGCATAAAACGAGAACCCCTGATTGGGGTTCCCACAAACTTTTTGTTATTTGAGCTGTCTACTAAACGGGTATGGGTTCACAAGAGAACCGTCCCCTTGTGTTCTTTATCTGTTCACCCAAAAATTCAATGATACAAGATGACGGCTGCATTAAATGCAGCCGTCGCAGATATTTTTTCTCAGCTTCTCAGCACGCTAATTGCATCGCTGATTGTTTTTTCGTATGCCTCCATGCCGTATTTGTCCACTTCGTTTTTGTCTTTGACACCATGGGTCAGACAGCCCGCACCGCCTATACAGCCGCCGATACATGCCATGCCTTCTATGAAGTTTCCTTCGAGGACATTTTTTCTTGCCTTGAGCAGAGCCATCTTGCAGGCTTCTATGCCGTCGCAGGGTACTGCCTTCAGTTCGAAGTCGTCAATATTTTGCTCTTTGAGTGCCTGAACTACTGCATCGCTGAGTCCGCCGCTTCTGGCAAATATCCTGCCGTAGTAGGAGGCATTGTCCAATACATCCTCCTCCAGGGTAGCTATTTCCATATCTTTGCTGTCGAATAGTGCCTGAAGCTCCTCAAAAGTCATCACTGCATCTATATACGGTCTTACAGATTCCTTTTGAAATTCCATCTTCTTGGCGGTACAAGGGCCTATGAACACCACCTTAGAGCCGGGCTCCATCGCCTTGATATACTTGGCAATCACAGCCATAGGAGAAAGATTATGGGATACAAACTGTTTCAAATCCGGGAAGCTTTTCTCCACAAAGTCAACAAATGCCGGACAGCAGGAGCTTGTAAGAAAGCCCTTCTCCACGAGCTCTTTGGATTCGTCATACGCCACAATGTCAGCACCCAAAGCAGCTTCAATCACCGAGTAAAAACCCAGTTTCTTGATAGCCGTAATCACTTGCCCAAGCTTGGCATATGTAAACTGGCTGGATATTGACGGAGCAACAACTGCATACACCTTGTACTTTCTGTTGCAGTCGCTCTTTTTTATGATGTCTATGACGTTCAGTATAAATGATTTATCAGTTATAGCACCAAAGGGACATTGGTACACACACGCTCCGCATGATATACACGAGTTGTTGTCGATGACTGCGGTTTTTTGTTCGTTCATTGATATTGCCTTGACCTTGCATGCGTTCTGACAGGGCCTTTTGTTGCTTGTTATGGCACTGTATGGGCACACCTTGGCACAGGCACCGCATTCAACGCACTTGGATTTGTCTATGTGAGCCTTCTGGTGATTATCAAAAGTTATGGCACCTCTTTTGCACACATCCTCACATCTGTGTGCCAGACATCCTCTGCAGGCGTTGGTAACCTCGTAACCGCCCACGGGACATTCGTCGCATGCTATGTCTATAACCTCAATTACATTGGGATTTGAAGAGTCACCGCCCATAGCAATTTTCACTCTTTTGGACAGGATGGCTCTTTCCTTGTATACACAGCAGCGCATGGTAGCCTCTGAGCCGGGTGCTATCATTTCGGGAATATCGGTTACTTTTTCCAGTAGGGTGTCATTCCATGCGAGCCTTGCAACCTCTCTAAGTACCTTGTATTTTAAATGCTGAACTTTGGTATCAAATTTTCTCATGGGATTTCAGTTCCTTTCGATATTTTAGAAGTAGCTCACTTTTATACGCTTACCTATCTTCGATAGACATTCGGTAAGCTCTTTTACAAGATTCATTTTAATGTTGAAGTTTATGGGCAGGTTGGGGTTCTGATGTGCGGGATTTACTGCCTGACCTACGTAGAAGTTGATGTCCGTTGCTTCCTCAAAAAGCATACGGCTTATGAGTGATGCACCATCCCGGGCGTACTCCCAATGGCTGTACTTAGTGTTCTCCGAGACAAAGTCCTTGGCGTATTCCAAAACTTTGTTTACGGTTATGACTCCCTCTGTTACGAGGTCTGCGCCTTCCAGCTTGGCTATGGGCGGAATTTCCGGGTCCGGGAAGTCCAGAGTGGGTTCTATCTCCTTGCCGAGATATTTGGCAGCAATTCCCGATGTGGTGCCTCCGCAGATTATATGTTTACCCGCCTTTGAGAAAAACAGCGACATCATCTTATCACCATCGTTTCTGTTTGACGGAGGACCGAAGAGGATATTTATGGGGCAGCGTTTCCTTATGTGTACTACACACGCAGTTGCATCATCGCCGGGCTCTCCGCCGTAAAGACGGTAGCATTCGTCGGTGAGCATTGTTGCCATGTTCTTTGCGTTATAGCCGCCCATTGCCACAGACTGCATAAAATCAACAATTTCCTCGTGCTTCCAACCGAAATTGTACGATATGCCGATTCCTGCGTGAGGACAGCCATCGCTCATTGCAACAAATATGTCGTCTTCCTGAAGCTTAATTACGGATTTGTATATTTTCTTGCCGCCGATGTTCAGCTCGGTTTTGGGGTAGTCATAGTTCTCATAATTTCTCAGGACTATTACAGAGGGGTTATCGTATTGTATTATTTCTGCCTCCTCGTTGTTTACCAGGTTTATAATCGTAAAGGTTGAGTATGCCACTCCTCTTACCGAACACACGGGCAGGGTAGCAGCTATGGTCTCAACGCAGTTTTCAATTGTCATGCCGGCAGAGAGCATAGTTGAGATTATCTTGGATGTAAGTGTGGAGAGTATATTCGCCTTAACACCGCTTCCGAGCCCGTCTGCGAGCACGATTACGTTTGAATTTTCGTCTCCGCTTACAATTTCCACGTGGTCACCGCATAGCTCCTCACCGTGGTGATTTATGCTTCTGTAACCGATTTCTGCACAAAGGTCATTCATTGGAAATCGACTCCTTTAATTTTGTAAGTGCTATCTTGGTTTCAGCGGCGGTTTCGCCGAGTAGAGATGCAATTTCCTGCACTATACGCATCTGCTTGTCTACCACCTTATCTGCAATTTCCACGGTCTGCAGACTTAGACTTTCCTTTTGGCTCTTGGCTTCTTCTTCGCTTGTGATATCGCGCATTATACATATGAGCATGTGGTAGTCTTTATCATAGAGGATAGTCTGCTCTACATATTTCTGATATTCCGCAAGGTATACACGCTTGTCGCGTACATTTCTGCCGGTGGTAAGTACTGAGTTGAACACCACGGGGTCAAGTATGCGTATTACAGGTTCGCCCAGTACGTCATTTGCAGAACGTATATTCATGATGTTTCTTGCAGATTTATTTATTTTCTGAACTTCAAGGTCTTCATTTAATACTATAATTCCGTTGGGTGTGTTGTTTACTATATTATCCGAGAAGCTTTCTGCTTTTTCCTTAAGGTATGGTATGCACATTGAAATCTCGGCCTTGCCCTGGAATATGGCAATGGCCTTTTCGCGGCATGTGTTGTATCCGCAGGAACCGCAGTTGAGCTCGTCCTCGGGCTTTATTTTTCCCATTTTACGCATTACTTCTGCTATTTGGCTTTCGTCGGGCATTGCCAGCTTTTTGCCTATTGCTTCCAAGTGCTTGTACAGCTCCTTGGTGTCTGCGGGTGCTACATCGAAATCCTTGTCACCTGCGTAACGGGTGATGGCACGGTATTCTTTGAGCGGTTGCTTGTGGCTTTTTTCCATTACCGGGCCGCCGATGCAGCTGCCGTGACATGCGGACATCTCTATGAAGCAGTTGTGTATATCGCCGTTTTCTATTTCCTTTAATGCTGCTATACAGTTTTCCACTCCGTCTATGGCAAGGTATGTATATCCCGAGACTCTCTCGGTCATG
The DNA here is from genome assembly GCA_017621495.1 of Clostridia bacterium. Classification (GTDB taxonomy): domain Bacteria; phylum Bacillota; class Clostridia; order UMGS1810; family UMGS1810; genus RGIG8748. Next base: position 90,971 of record JAGATB010000005.1, on the reverse strand, counting down.
GAGTTCAGCACACCGCCTGCAGTGGGGAAGAGTCTTGTGCGGCTTTCGTTGGTTGAATCAAGCTTCTTTTCCGGCTCTATACCTGCTTCCTTAAGCCATTCGGTGAGTTCCTCAAAGGTGAGCACTGCATCTACATAGCCTTCGTAGTAATCAGCCTCATCTTTTTTTGCAACACAGGGACCTATAAATACGGTTTTGGCATCGGGATATCGTTTCTTTATATCCATGCAGTGAGCCTGCATGGGTGAGAGTGTGTCGGCAAGGTATTTGAGCTCATTTGGAAAGTATTTCTGTATGAGCAGATTCACTGAATGGCAACAGGAGGATATGAGTACATCTCGTTTTTCCTCACTAAGCATTCTGTGATATTCATTTTTTACTGTTGTGGCACCCAGGGCAGTTTCCTCTGCATCGGCAAATCCGAGCTTACGTAGTGCTTCCCTCATGGAGTCTATGCCTACCCCTTCGTAGTTTGCCACGAAGGAAGGTGCTATGCTGGCAATTACCGGAGCGCCTGTCTGTATGAGTACCTTAGCTTTCTCCGTCATATCTACAATTTCCTTTGCATTTTGGGGACAGACCACAAAGCACTGACCGCAGAGAATACATTCATTTCCTACTATATGTGCCTGATTACCGGAGAATTTTATGGATTTCACCGGGCAATGACGGATGCATTTATAACAGTTTTTACAGTTCGATTTTTTTAATTTAAGCCATTCAGCCATTTTTGCTTCCTCCGTTATTTTTGGAAAAAATAAAAGGATTCGAACATTTTGTATCCGAATCCTTTAATTTATTGTATGCTGTACCGGAAGTGTCAGCTTATTTTAGCCAAAACTTCGGTTTTAAAGAATTCATTGGTAGTGTCGGGATCCACGGAGTACGCCTTGTCGTCTATCTTTACGCACACGCCATTCTGGCAGTCACCCATGCAAAAGGTTCCGCCCAAGTCTACCTTATCTTTTAAATTGTTTTCTGATATGAGATACTGAAGCTGTTCAACTACCTGTCTGGAACCTTTCAAATGGCAGGAGCTGCCGATACATACTGTAATTTTCATGTCAGTTTTTCTCCTTATTATTCGTAATCTACTACGTCTACCCAAGAAAGCAGGAATTCTCTTTCCTCGGGTTTGCCCTTAACGGACTGTGATGCAGCTACAATCGGCATCCACTTCTGCACGTATTGCTTAGCTGTGTCGCTCTTCTTGCAGAAGAGGTCCAGATACTTCTTGGCACCGTCGATATCGCCGCTCAGCCAGAAGAGGAGGTAGGTTCTTGCTACGTCAGCGGAAGCATTACCCTGAGTTGCATGAGACCAGTCGAGCACGTAGAGGGTGCCGTCTGTGCTTACGATAACGTTACTGGGGTTGAAGTCACCGTGGCACACCTTGTTGTGCTTGGGCATGGAGTCCAGACGTGTGTGGAGCTCATATCTTGTGGTAGCGTCCAGTTCTGCTTCGGAAATCTTTCTGTTCATTTTATCCTTGAGTTTGTTGAGCAGAGGTGCCTTGTGCTTGTGGATTTCCAACTGAAGGTCCACAAACATTTCAAGATATTCGTCATATTTGTCGGGGTTCTCCTGCATGAGCTGTGCCAGGGTCTTGCCTTCTATATATTCGGATACAATAGCCCAGTTGCCGTCTATAACGGTAACTTCCTTTATTTTGGGAATATTGATGCCGGTTTCCTCTATACGAGCCTGATTTAATGCTTCGTTGAGTACATCAGCCTTGGAGAATTCCTTGTCAAAAACCTTCACAGCATTGTCGCCTTCGCGATATACTGTCTTATTGGTTCTTACTGCAATAATCTTATCAAGTTTCATTTACTTTTCCTCCTCACACGCGTTCATTTTTACCGTAATATGAATTGAGATACATCTGCTTGATTTCACTCATAAGCGGATATCTGGGGTTAGCACCGGTGCACTGGTCATCAAATGCCTGTTCTACCATTTCGTCGAGGTTATCCAGGAATACCTTTTCATCAATACCGTATTCTTTGATGGTCTTCTTTATGCCAACCTTTTCTTTGAGCTCATCGAGAGCTTTGATGAGGTTTTCAAGCTTTTCTTCATTATTTTTACCCTTGATACCCAGGTAGTCAGCTACTTCTGCATATCTTGCAAGTGTGTGTGGGTGGTCATACTGAGAGAATGTACCCATCTTTACGGGGCATTCTTCTGCATTGAACTTCAATACTTCGTCTATCATGAGGGCATTTGCCACACCGTGGGGCAGGTGGTGGAATGCACCCAGCTTATGAGCCATAGAGTGGCATACACCCAGGAATGCGTTAGCAAACGCCATACCTGCCATTGTAGCTGCATTAGCCATCTTTTCACGTGCTTCTACATCTGTGAGACCGTTGTCATAAGCTCTGGGGAGGTATTCAAATACCATCTTCAGTGAGCGCAGTGCCAAGCCGTCTGTGTAATCTGTAGCCAGCATGGAAGCATAAGCTTCGAGAGCGTGGGTTACAGCATCTATACCGGATGCTGCTGTGAGACCCTTGGGAGCAGACATGTGGAGGTCTGTGTCAACTATAGCCATGTTGGGCAGGAGCTCGTAGTCTGCCAGCGGATATTTAACTCCGGTCTGTTCATCTGTGATAACTGCAAAGGGAGTTACCTCGGAGCCTGTACCTGCAGATGTGGGGATAGCTATGAAGTATGCCTTTTCACCCATTTTGGGGAAGGTGTATACTCTCTTTCTGATATCTATAAATCTCATAGCCATATCCATGAAGTCGGCTTCGGGATGCTCATACATCACCCACATAATCTTAGCAGCGTCCATAGCAGAACCGCCGCCCAGTGCTATGATAGTATCGGGCTTGAAGGCTCTCATCTGCTCAGCACCTTCCTTAGCGCAGGCAAGTGTGGGGTCGGGAGCTACGTTGAAGAATGTGGAGTGCGCTATACCCATTTCATCCAGCTTATCTGTGATGCATTTCGTATATCCGTTCTCATAAAGGAAGGTATCTGTTACTATGAAGGCTCTCTTTTTGTTCATTACGTTTTTAAGTTCATCAAGAGCAACAGGCAGACAGCCCTTCTTAATATAAATCTTTTCGGGTGCTCTGAACCAAAGCATATTCTCTCTCCTCTCGGCAACAGTTTTGATATTGATTAAGTGCTTTACTCCTACGTTCTCAGATACGGAGTTACCGCCCCAGGAACCGCAGCCAAGTGTCAGCGAGGGAGCAAGTCTGAAGTTGTAGAGGTCGCCTATACCGCCGTGGGATGAAGGAGTGTTTATTACTATACGGCAGGTTTTCATCCTTGCAGCGTGCTCTGCCATTTTTTCCTTTTCGGTGGTTGTGTTTATATACAGTGAAGATGTGTGGCCGTAGCCGCCGTCTGCAACCAGTACTTCTGCCTTGGCGAGAGCTTCGCTAAAGTCCTTAACCTTGTACATAGCGAGTACGGGGGAGAGCTTTTCATGAGCGAATTCCTCAGAGAGGTCTACACTCTCTACTTCGCCGATTATAATCTTTGTCTTTTCCGGTACGTCTACACCTGCCAAAGCGGCAATCTTGTGTGCACTCTGACCCACTATCTTGGCATTTAATGCACCGTTTATGATGATTGTCTTACGAACCTTTTCGGTTTCTTCTGCTGTTAAGAAATAACAGCCTCGTGTCTGGAATTCCTTCTTAACCTTTGCATATATGGATGAAGGAACGATTACAGACTGTTCGGAAGCACAAATCATACCGTTGTCAAATGTCTTGGAGTGTATGATGGAGCTTACTGCCAGCACGATGTCTGCACTTTCGTCGATGATAGCCGGGGTGTTACCTGCTCCTACACCCAGTGCGGGCTTACCGCTGGAGTATGCTGCCTTAACCATGCCGGGGCCGCCTGTGGCCAGGATTGTGTCAGCTTCCTTCATTATTAAGTTAGTCATCTCAAGACTGGGTACGTCAATCCAGCCTATGATACCCTCCGGAGCACCTGCTGCTACTGCTGCTTCCAGGACAATCTTAGAAGCGGCAATTGTGCTGTTCTTTGCTCTGGGGTGGGGGCTTATGATAATACCGTTTCTGGTCTTAAGCGAGATAAGTGTCTTGAATATAGCAGTGGATGTGGGGTTAGTTGTAGGTATAACCGCAGCTATAAGACCTATAGGCTCTGCAATCTTCTTGATACCGTAGGAGGCATCTTCTTCTATAACACCGCATGTCTTGGTGTCTTTGTAAGCATTGTAGATATATTCGGAAGCGTAGTGGTTCTTTATAACCTTATCTTCTACTATACCCATGCCTGTTTCTTCTACAGCCATCTTGGCAAGCTCAATTCTTGCCTTGTTTGCCGCACTTGCAGCCGCCAGAAAAATCTTGTCAACCTGCTCCTGTGTGTAGGTGGCAAAAATCTTCTGTGCCTCTCTGACGCTTGCGATTTTAGCTTCCAGCTTTTCGGGTGCGTCTACAATTTCATAAACTTTGTTGCTCATTACTGATTCTCCTTTACAGAATTTTTTGGTTGTTTGTCAGGTGCCCTGACAACAGAGCTACCGACGCCGCCATATTTTCATTTTGTACCCATACATCTTCGGGTACATCAAGATGTGATGAAGCGAAGTTCCATATGGCTTTGATTCCGCTTTCAACCATCAGGCTGCACACATCCTGAGCGCTTGCACAGGGTACGGTAATTATACCTATCTGTGCGTTGCAATTTTTGCAGATTTCGGAAAAATTATCTAAGTGATATATTATTTTTCCGTTGTTTGCGCTTCCAAGGTTATCCTCGGATATATCAAACGCCGCTACGATATCGAGACCGTATTCTGAAAACCTGCTATACTCCAGAAGCGCCTTGCCAAGTTTCCCCGCGCCTACGAGAACGGCGTTTATTGTCTTGTTGTAGCCAAGGTAGCTTTCAATGTCATTTATAAGCGACTCTGTCTTATATCCTATGCGAGGTTTGCCGCCTTGAGATACAGCCGCTAAATCTTTACGAACTTGTATTTCGCCAAGCTTCAGTGCTGATGCTATCTGTGCAGCTGAGGTGTATTCGCCTGCCGAGTGGGGCAGAGACTTCAGACAATCCAGATATATAGGCAGTCTGGCAAGTGATGCTTTTGAAATTTTAAGTCCTGACATATCATACCTCCTTTGAGCTTAATTCTTACTACGCTTATCATTTTATCACAAAAGGTCATATATTGTAAAATATATTTAAAATATATAGATATATTTTTATCGATATAACAATATCCATAACACGAAAGCCCTACACAGGCTGACGGTTATGGATATTAACCAATACATTTATATATATTTACGTTTTGCGTTGCAAAGCTCTGTTATGAAGATATTGTCCAGTTCACTTAAGTGATATCCGTTTTTATATATGAGCACGTCTTTGTATACTTTAGTATTTGCTTTGCACTTCTTTTGCACCAGGTTGTACTTTTTCAGCAAATCTTCGGGAGTGGGCGACACCCACATAAATGTGTCCGGGTTGGTGCTGAGCAGTTCATACTGGCTGGCTCTCTCGTATACGAATATTCTCTTATTGATGTTGTCCGGGAGCTCCTCCTTACGCACTGTGGCAAGGGGCAGTGAGGGCACATACGGGTCTGCATGGGCTATCTCTACAAAATTTTCCAGGTCATCAAAGGTTATCTCATTAAGCTTTGCAAGGGGGCTCTCTGCCGACATGGAGAGCACGTAGGTAAATTCCGTGATGGTCTCGTATGAGAGCCCCTTCTCGGTAAGCATCTCTTTGAAGTATTTATCATAATTTTTGGCATAACGTATTATTCCCAGCTTGTAGTCCGCTTTTAGAATGTTGCTTATGGCACGGTTGGAATTGGTTTCTTTATAAAAGATTTCTATAGGCATGTCTCTGGAAATGCAGCTTACAAATCTGCTGAAGGCGTGCGATATATAGCTTGCACGGGGCACCGATACGGAAAAGTGCTGCTTATCGTTATAATTCTCGGTAAACATGTTTTCTATATCATCTATTTGCTTGAGTATCTTTTTGGAGTAGTTTAAAAACTCCTGACCCTTGGGTGTAATGGATATACCCTTGGTGGTCCTGTCAAAAATAGTGATTCCGAGTTTTTCTTCAAGCTCTTTTATAGCACGGCTCAGATTTGGCTGAGCCATATAAAGGTTCTTGGCAGCCTGGCTTATGGATTTGGTTTTTTCTATCTCAACTGCGTATTTGAGGTGAAGGATATTCAAGACATGTTACCTCCCTTATGTATTAATTATTACTATTTTACCATAATTTTTTTAATTATTCAATAAATAAAATGAAAAAATAAGATTTTTTTGCTAATTTTCAGTTGACATATATGCAAAAATATTATAAAATATACATTGGGTTATGTTGTTTTGTATTAAATACCACTTTACGACTTTTTCAAGGTATTTATATAAATTCACATATAACCCATAGTTTTAAGGTTCTTTGAAATTAACGCAATAAAAATACTTAGAAAAGGAGGTTAAATGGTTCTTTATGATAATTATTACAATAATCGCCGCAGTTGTCGCATTAATTGCAGGATTTGCGATAGGTTTTTTCTGCAGAAAGATGATTGCGGAGAGTAAAATAGGCGGAGCTGAAGAAAAGGCCAAGCAGATTATAGAAGAAGGCAAAAAAACAGCAGAAACCAAAAAGAAAGAAGCTTTGCTCGAAGCTAAGGACGAAATCCATAAGAGCAGAACAGAGTTTGAAAGAGAAATCAAGGACAGAAGGTCCGAGATGAACCGTCAGGAAAGACGTGTTCAGCAAAAAGAAGAATCGCTTGATAAGAAAGCCGATTCTCTCGAAAAGAAAGATGAGCAACTTAATAAAAAGCTCAAAGAAGTAGATGTACTTAAGGAAGAGACATTAAAGGTTAAGAATGCACAGCTGGAAATCCTGGAAAGAATATCCGGACTTTCGGTTGAAGAAGCAAAATCTTACCTTCTTAAGAACATAGAGTCCGAAGTAAGACATGAAGCCGCGATCATGATTAAAGATATTGAAGCGCAGGCAAAAGAAGAAGCCGATAAAAAGGCTAAGAGCATCATCAGCACAGCAATTCAGAAGTGTGCAGCAGACCACGTGGCAGAAGCTACGGTATCCGTTGTGGCACTTCCCAACGATGAAATGAAGGGTAGAATTATCGGTAGAGAGGGCAGAAACATTCGTGCACTGGAAACTGCTACCGGTATTGATTTGATTATTGACGATACGCCGGAGGCGGTAGTTCTCTCGGGATTTGACCCGGTAAGAAGAGAAATCGCCAGAATGGCACTTGAAAAACTCATTGTTGACGGCAGAATTCACCCTGCCAGAATTGAAGAGACAGTTGAGAAATCAAGAAAAGAAATTGAAGCAATCATCAAGCAGGAGGGTGAGCAGGCAACCTTTGATACAGGTGTTCACGGCTTGCACCCCGAGCTTATCAAGCTGTTGGGTAGGATGAAGTATCGTACAAGCTACGGTCAGAATGTACTCAAGCACTCCACCGAGGTAGCAAACCTTGCAGGTATTATGGCAGGTGAGCTTGGTGTGGATGTCAAGACTGCCAAGAGGGCAGGACTCCTTCACGATATCGGTAAATCCGTTGACCACGAGATTGAAGGTTCGCATGTGGACATCGGTGTGGATATTGCCAAGAAATACCGTGAATCCGCTGAGGTGATACACGCTATTCAGGCACACCACGGTGATGTGGAAGCGAACACTATTATTGCATGTATAGTTCAGGCTTGCGATGCTATAAGCGCAGCAAGACCCGGAGCCAGAAGAGAAAACCTTGAAACATATATTAAGAGACTGGAGAAGCTGGAGGCTATTGCAGATTCCTTCCACGGAGTTGAGAAATCCTACGCTATCCAGGCGGGCAGAGAAATCAGAATTATGGTTAAGCCCGACGCTGTTAAAGATGAAGAAACAGTATTGCTTGCTCGCGATATTGTTAAGAAGATAGAGAGTGAGCTGGAGTATCCCGGTCAGATTAAAGTAAATGTAATCAGGGAAACACGCTCAGTAAACTACGCAAAATAACATTTTTAAACATCAATCAAAAGAACGGGCACTAATCGCCCGTTCTTTTTGGCTGATGATGATATGGAGGTTGACATCGTATGAAAATTTTACTTATAGGAGATATTTTCGGCGAATGTGGTATGAATTATGTTAAGTATATGCTGCCGGAGATTGTTGACAGGGAATCCATAGATATGATAATCGCCAATGCTGAAAATGCATCCGGCGGTAACGGCTTGTCCTATGCGGATTATGATGCCCTCATAGATTTGGGGGTGGATGTAATCACCATGGGTAATCACACCTTCGGCAGGAAGGATATATTAAAAATTTTTACCAATGAAAACAGTGTCATACGACCTATAAATTATCCGGAGGGTACTCCCGGCAAGGGTAGTGTGATTATAAATAGATGTTCTAAGAGAATAGGCGTAATCAATGCCATGGGACGGGTGAATATAATGAATATCGATTGTCCGTTCAAGGCTTGTGAAAAGGAAATAGAGGCTATAAAGGACCAAACGGATATTATAATAGTAGATTTTCACGCAGATGCTTCCAGTGAAAAGAGAGCCATGGGGTACTTTTTGGATGGTAAAGCAGCCTGTGTATTCGGTACACATACCCATGTGCAGACGGCTGATGAGTGCATACTGCCAAAGGGTACGGCATATATCTCGGATTTGGGTATGACAGGTGCGGCGGAGAGTGTATTGGGCGTGAAACCGGACATAATAATAGAGAGGTTTATGTACTCTATGCCACAGAAGTTTGACCACGCAGACGGCAAGGCAAAGCTGTGCGGAGCAATCCTCACAATAGATGATGTTACCAATAAAGCAGTAAAGCTGGAACGAATTGCAGAAAGTGAGTAAAGCTATGTTTATTAAGAAGATTACAGGCAAGCTTGCGGTGCTTGCTCTGGTACTTTGTATAATATTATCCGGATGTCAAAAAAAGGACGATGCCAATCTGGATGCCAATGCAGGTGCATTGCCCTCTGAGGGAGGCGTGCTTAATCTGGCTTCTTATTCACCGGATACTTTGAATCCTTTGACTACACAGTATTCATGTGTGAGGGATTTTTTGCATCTGGCTTATGAGGGACTTTTCATAGTAAATGAGGACCTTACGGTAAAGAATGTACTGGCATCGGGATATAAAATAACAGAAAACAACACCGTATTTCGCATAGAGCTTAAAAAAGACGTTAAATTTCACGATGGCAGTGCCTTTAATTCTGATGATGTAATCGCCACATTTGAGTATATACAATCCTATGACAACCCGTACTCAGACGTGTTTGATAACGTAAAGGGATATAATGCCGACGGAGACCACGCCGTGGTAATAACACTTAATTCACCCGGGGCACTGTTTTTAAATAACCTTGATTTTCCCATTTTGCCATCGGGGCTCAAGGCAAAGGATTTTGAAGCGCCTAATTATGCATTTACCATGAACGGTACAGGCAGATATATGTATCATAAGACCAATCCCTACGAGAGCATGGTTTTGCAAAAAAATCCTCATTGGCACGGCGATACCAAGGTGTATATACCACAGGTTTGCATACGTTATGTAAAGGATAATGATGCAATCCTGTATGCCTTCGATGCAGGTGAGACAGACCTTATCACCACCGAGAGGGGACGCTGGGGGGAGTATTCTCATACAGGTAAATATGAGACGTATGAGGTTACAACCACCAAATACAGCTTTATAGGCATCAATACCGCGAGCTCTGCTTTTGCTGATGTGGAGCTCAGACGCAGTGTAGCGGCACTTTTTGATAAAGAATTCATAGCGGATTCACTTATGTTTTCTCATGCGTCACCTGCCGACACTCCACTGTCTGCCAAGGGCAGCTACTACCGCAGTGATGATGACGACAAAAAAGCTACCCCCTCAGAGCTTAAGTCCAAGAGACTCTCAGTGTATATGCTGTACAATGAAGAGAGTGTACGTAAAGAGGAGATGGCACTCTATGCCAAAACTATCCTTGAAGAAGCCGGCGTCAAGGTAAAGCTCACCAAGGTGGATTTCGAGACCTATTGCCGTAAGATAGAGACGGGTGATTATCAGCTCTATGTAGGCGAGGTGGATATGCGCCGCGACTGCGACCTTAGCTTTATGTTTGACCGTGCACCGCAGACTGCAGCACCCAATGCAGAGGATATGGTGGTAAAGGTAGATGATAAGGATACCTCCGCCGATACCGAGTCCGGCGATGAAGCCGATATCCCGGATGAAATCCATGAGCCCGTGCCCACATCACAGATATCTGCAATATGTGATTATAAAGATTCAAAGCTTGATGATATCATCAGCAATATAAACTCAGCCAAAGATACCGAAGCCATGAAGGTAGCATACAATAATCTGAGAATATTTTTCAAAGAAAACGTTCCCCAGATACCTCTGTATCATATGAATGAGGCGATGTTTGTAAATACAAGAGTAAAAGGCAAGATAAAACCTAACCTGACAAACCTGTATGCCGATATCGGTGAAATATATATTGAGGTTAAATGATAAAACCAATGCCCCGGGATGATGTCTTCGGGGCATTGGTTTTTAGTGTTTAAAATAAGCTTGTCTGTTCACTTTCTGTATTATCCTCGTCCTTAAGATAATATCCGGCAGCCGGTATATTCTTAGCTCTGTAGTAATCCGGATTGGTGAAGGATACTTCGCTCAGCAGCTTCACCTTGGACAGGATGCTCTTTTTCTTAAGGTTCATCACTATCACACCTTGGGTGTCACGCACAATTTTTTCCGGTACGGAGGCAGTGTTGAATACCACTACCTTGTCCAGGTTGGTGTAGAGTACTATGTCGGTATCCTCGGCAAGGTACTTCACATCCACCAAGGGGTATTTCTTGCAATAAGCATTTATGAGCTTCTTGCGGTTTGTCTTGGTTTCGTAGCTGTTGAATGGTATCTTGGCAGCTCTGCCGTTTTCAAATACATAGAGCATAGAGCCCTTGTAATCGTTGGTGGGTACTGCGTACACTATTCTTTCGCCGGGTTCCATTTCGATTATATTCGGCAGGAAGTGTCCCCAGTCGCTTGCCTTGCAATCGGCTATATCGTAGAGCTTCACCTTGTATGCATTGTGCATATCGCTTATGAGCACCAGGTCGCTTACGTTGGTGGTATCCCATTCGCATATCATGTGGGCGTCATCCTTCATCTTTTGAGCACCACTGGAACGCAGAGACACGTGAGATATCTTCTTTAGATAGTTGTCCGATGTGAGGAACACTCTCAGATTGTAGTTATCTATGCTTTCAGCCTCGTTGTATACCTCTGCCTCATCTTCTGCCAGTATGGTGGTTCTGCGGTCTACGCCGTATTTTTTGCTTATTTCTTTAAGCTCGGATATGATTATCTTTTTAACCTCTTTGGGGTCTTTAACTATTTTGTCCAGCTTATCCAGCTCTGCTATGAGGTCTTCTATATCGTCCAGACGGTTTAGGATGTATTGTTTATTAAGATTACGCAGTTTGATATCAGCTACGTATTCCGCCTGAATTTCATCGATGCCAAAGCCTTTTATCAGGTTGGGTACTACGTCTTCATCCTTCTCGGTGTTGCGGATTATCTCTATAGCTTTGTCAATGTCGAGAAGTATCTTTTTGAGCCCCTCCAAAAGGTGCAGCTTGTGTGTCAGCTTGTTTATATCGTACTTGGTTTTGCGGATTATGCATTTGCTTCTGAATTCTGTCCACTTCTCCAGTATCTCTCTTACACCCATTACCTTGGGTACATTGCCGTCAAGGATGTTGAAGTTACAGCTGAAGCTGTCCTCCAGAGGTGTCATCTTATACAGCTTTTGCATAAGTGAATCGGCATCGGTATTGCGCTTTACGTCGAGAGTTATTTTGAGACCCTTCAGGTCCGTTTCATCTCTCAGGTCAGTAATTTCACGAATTTTGTTTCCTTTTATAAGGTCTACTATCTTGTCAATTATAGCTTCGGCAGTGGTGGTATAGGGGATTTCATAAATCTCTATGAAGCCGTTTTTCTTATCATAGCGGTATTTACTGCGTACCTTGAAGCTCCCTCTGCCTGTTTCGTATATTTTGCTGAGATCCTCTTTATTATATATGAGCTCGCCGCCTGTGGTAAAGTCCGGAGCTATGAGGGTCTCCGTAATATCACATTTGGGATTTTTCAGGTATGCAATGGTAGTGTCGCATACTTCTTTTAAGTTGAATGAGCACACACAGTTTGCCATACCAACAGCTATGCCCTGGTTTGGGTTAACCAATATATTGGGGAAGGTTACCGGCAGCAGCACAGGCTCCTTCAGGGTGCCGTCGTAGTTGTCCATAAAGTCAACGGTGTTTTTGTCTATGTCCTTAAAGAGCTCTTTGCTGATATCGTCCAGCTTTACCTCTGTGTAACGGGATGCTGCATAAGCCATATCTCTGGAGTAGTGCTTGGCGAAGTTACCCTTGGAGTCTACGAAGGGGTGGAGGAGGGAGTCGTTACCTCTGGTAAGACGCACCATAGTCTCGTATATGGCACCGTCACCGTGGGGGTTAAGCTTCATGGTCTGACCTACTACGTTTGCCGACTTGGTCTTGTTGCCTGTGAGCAGGTTCATCTTGTACATGGTGTACAGGAGCTTCCTGTGGGATGGCTTGAAGCCGTCTATCTCCGGAAGTGCACGGGAAATGATGACACTCATGGCATATGGCATGTAGTTTTCTCTCAGTGTGTCTGTAATTTTCTGGTCTGAATTATACATTTCGTAAGCACCTCCTTTTAGCTTAAGTCGAGCATGTCAAGATACAGATGTCCGTTGGTGGCGATGTATTCCTTACGGTCTGCCAGGTTGTCTCCCAGCAGCAGGTCAAACATCGTGGATGTAGGCTCTACATCTTCATTCATTACTCGTATCAGTCGTCTGGTCTCCGGGTTCATGGTAGTTTCCCACATCATTTCCGGTTCGTTTTCACCAAGACCTTTTGAACGTTGAATTGTGTATTTGGTATTGCCGAGGGATGAGAGTATGTCTGCTTTCTCTTTCTCGGTATATGCAAACATAGTCTTGTCCTTGGTATTTATCTCAAACAGCGGCGATTCCGCTATATAAACCTTGCCCATATTTATAAGAGAGGGCACCAGACGGTAAATCATAGCCAGTATAAGTGTGCGTATCTGGAAACCGTCTACATCGGCATCTGTACATATGATGATTTTATCCCAGCGCAGGTTGTTTATGTCGAAGGTGTTTAGGTTTTTGTTGTGTTTGGAGCTTATCTCCACACCGCAGCCAAGTACTCGGAGCAGATCTACTATGATGTCGCTTTTGAATATCTTCTCGTAGTCCGCCTTGAGACAGTTCAATATCTTGCCTCGTATGGGCATTATAGCCTGAAATTCGGAGTCTCTGCCCAGCTTACAGGAGCCCAGAGCCGAGTCACCCTCAACTATGTACACTTCTCTGCGTGATATATCTTTGGTACGGCAGTCTACGAATTTTTCTACCCGATTTGATATATCCAGGCTGCCGGACAGCTTTTTGGCTATATTAACTCTGGCTTTTTCGGCATGTTCACGGCTTCTTTTGTTTATAAGCACCTGAGCGGCTATTTTTTCCGCTTCTGCCTTGTTTTCTATGAAATAAACTTCAAGCTCATGGCGAAGCCATTCTACCATGGCGTCTTGTATGAATTTGTTGTTTATGGCTTTTTTGGTCTGGTTTTCGTAGCTGGTGATAGTGGAGAATGAATTGGATACCAGGAGCAGACAGTCTCTTACGTCGCCGAAGTTTATCTTGCTCTCGTTTTTGGTATATTTATTGTTGTTTTTGAGGTACTGGTCTATGCTGTACACGAATGCATTAGACACAGCTTTATCCGGTGAGCCGCCATGCTCCAGGAAGCTGGAGTTGTGGTAGTATTCCAGCAGGGTGGCTTTGTTTGAAAAGCAGAATGCCACAGATAGCTTAACCTTGTATTCGGGCTTGTCTGCACGGTCACGACCCTTGCGCTCACACTCTATGTATGTGATATCCGTGAGAGTGTCCTCGCCTCCTATTTCCTTTACATAGTCGGTGATACCCTCCTGATATATAAATTCCTTTTCTTCAAATTCGCCTTTGGCAATCTCATTTTTATACTTAAAGCAGAGGCCTTTGTTTACAATTGCCTGCTTCTTTAAGATTTCTTCAAAGTATTCGCTTGGTATGTCAATATCGGTGAACACGTCCAGGTCGGGACGCCATCTGGTAGTGGTACCCGTATGGCGGTGTCTGAACTCCGTCTTGCCAAGACCGCCTACGTTTTCACCTTTCTCAAAGTGGAGGCTGTATTTATAGCCGTCACGAAGCACAGTTACATCCATGTACTCCGAAGCATACTGAGTGGCACATGCACCCAAACCGTTGAGACCTAAGCTGTATTCATAGTTTTCACCGTCGTTGTTTTTGTATTTACCGCCGGCATAGAGCTCACAGAATACCAGCTCCCAGTTATATCGGTCCTCTATGGGGTTATAGTCTACCGGTATACCTCTGCCATAGTCGGCTACCTCTATGGACTTGTCCAGATATCTGGTAACTTCGATTACGTTACCGTGACCCTCTCTGGCTTCGTCTATGGAGTTGGAGAGTATCTCAAACACAGCGTGTTCACAGCCCTCCAGGCCGTCGGAGCCGAATATAACCGCAGGCTTTAGCCTTACGCGGTCAGCACCTTTGAGCATAGATATACTTTCGTTATCATAAGCTTTAGCTTTCTTTTTTTCTGCCATTAATTTCACCTCTACATATTGTGCGCTTTTTCGTGCATTTAATCTATATTTTGTGCTTTGAAATCTGCGCCTACGTAGTTTACAATACACTATTTTGAGCATAAAGTCAAGAGGTAAATTAAAATTGTAATTTAAAGGTATTATTTGATTGGGTTATGTTGGTGGTTTAAACTGTAAGAATCAAAATTCTGCTTTGCAACACGTTTTTTGAGAAAAAGTGAAGAGGGAATAGGTAAAAAGTAAAATCGACAGGTCCCTTACGAAACCTGTCGATTTTGGCGGAGATGGTGGGATTTGAACCCACGTGCCGCTCATCACGGCAACACGATTTCCAATCGTGCTCGTTATGACCACTTCGATACATCTCCATATATAAGTCGGAATACGCACTTCGTAAACCGACTTGAATATTATAACAGTTTTTTGCCTGTTAGTCAATAGTTTTTTGAAAAGTTTTTGAAAAAATTTGATTATGCTATAGGTTTCACATCAAAAAACTTCAGCGGGTCTATGGTAGAACCGTCTTTGGTATTGATAACCTCAAAATGCACATGGGGTCCTGTGCTTCTGCCGGTGTTTCCCAGTGCGGCAATTACATCGCCCTGAGCTACACTTTCACCCTTTTTGACATATAGCTCGTTGCAGTGTGCATATAGGGTAGAGTAGCCGTTTTTGTGGTCTATCTTTACCACGTAGCCATATCCGCTGTCATCCCAATCTGCATAGCTTACTACGCCTCCGTCTGCTGCAGTGATATCGCTGCCTACTGTGCCGCCTATGTCTATACCCTTGTGCTGTCTGCCGCCGCGAGAGCCGTATCGTGAAGTAAGTACACCGTTTACGGGCCTTGCTATATTGCCGGAGGCAGTGCCTTTGGCAGGTTCCTTGGTACCGTACAGGAGCACCTGTGTTCCTGCTTCGGCTACGGTCTTTTCATCTGTAGATATATACACAGACTTACCGTTTACTGTAAAGGTGGTCTTTTTAGTAGATATTTCACCGTCTTTACCCTCGGTTTTGAGCTTGGTTTCACCTTGCAGCATAGTGTCATCAGCTTCATATTTTATAGAGTGCTTTATGAGAGTTTTCTCTGTGACACTCTGAGAAGAAACCACGCGTATATAGGGTATGGCTGATTTGATTTTAACCGAGCTCTGCTTGCCCTCTTTGTATTTGGGGTTCAGAGACTTAAAATCACTTTCTGTGATGCAGTAAGCGGTAAGTACATCGCTTAATCTGCAATCGGCGTTTATGGTTATCTTGTCGTTGAATTCGTATTTCCTTGAAAGCATCTTCATAGCGCTGTCACCAGACTTAATCATACCGTAGGGTACCAGTTCGTGCTTGAAGCTGATTTCGTCGAGAATTTCGTATGATGTGCTTCCTTTAGTCATGTTGTCAATGAACTTATCGTAGCATTTCTGCCTTTCTTTTTCGGTTTTAAACGCTACTACGGTTTTGTCATTTGACTTTATGGAGTAGGCTGTCTCCAGATATGGACAGGTACTCTTTAATGCTTCTCCCAGCTCATGACCGGTAGTAAAGCTTTTGCCGATTATAAGCTTTGGAGTGGTAACGGGAGTTACCGTTATTGCGTCGCTGCCGCCGAGATAGGGCGCGAGCTCTTCGTTTATACTGTCTATGAGATTATGTACGTACTCCCGGGAGGGGGCAGTACCTATTATTTCTCCGTCGACTATAACATTACATCCAAAATCGCATGTTACTAATAAAGCAGATAGAAGAATTACCGGAGCAATACCACAGCATATAACGAATGACTTTCTTTTGAACCATTGGCAAAGCTTTGCCAATCTTTCTCTTGATATCATTTTGTCACCTCATGGTTTGTCTTTATTTATTTCTATGAGTTTTACTAAAACCGTTACTTTCTTGGTTTGTATAAGCAAAACAAGCGGACACAGTTTGGTATTATAACACATCTAAGATGAAAAATCAAGAAAAAATTGTAATAAAATTGTAAAGAAATGTAAACATTTTGTAAAGAAAATTACTAAAACGTATTCTAAAAACTAACCGCAATGCATGCCCAATTGTATGCGAATTTGCTTATATATGATTGCGGTTTTATTCTTTGCTTTTTTTTTACTGTGATTTCTGTTGTTTTGGATTTTATCTTTCCGTCCTTGGTTTCTATGTGAAATTTCATCGTGCCTTCTGCCTTCGGTGTAATTGATACCACAGGATATCTTACTATACTAAGCCCCTCCATACTGCATTTGATATCTGCGATTTCGGGGTTATCCGAAACTATGCGCAGGCTGCTTACACTTGTAAATAAACCACCGGAGATATCCATAATATATCCTTGCTGTTCACTCACATAAAATTCTTTGTCTGATAAATCCGTCATCGTTATACCGCGAACGGGTGCAAAATAGCACACTACGGCTATAACTCCAATTACTGCTGCAACAATACCTGTGATTTTTAAAATTTTGTTCATGATAGTTAGTCTCCTTTGTAATTAAAATAAGCATAAAAAAATGCGCCAACCAAAAAGTGAGCCGACGCATAAAAAACGCAAACTCCGATTGTCGCCAAACAAGTTTCAGATAATTATAAGGATATTACCAATACACAATAACCTGAAGGAATTTGCATTTTTATCAGATTCACATGATTATTGTGTACTCAAAACAAAGGTATATTCCTTGATAAAAATATCCTTAAAAATTTTTATGAAACTTATTTGGCATAATTATGATATCACATTTTGAAAAATATATCAATACATTTTAAAAAAATTTTATAATGATAAATAAATATAAATATGATTATGTTCATATAATTATTACCATATAAATAATAATTATGCTTTTTTAAAAATGACTTATTACAAAAAAATACAGGGAACGGTCTGTGCCGTTCCCTGCAAATAAAGTTGTATTTAATATTAGCAAACGCCCTGAGCCATCATTGCTTCAGCAACCTTTAAGAAGCCTGCAATGTTAGCACCTGCTACGAGGTTGTAGCCTAAGCCGAATTTTTCAGATGCAGCAGCGGAGCTGTCGTGAATGTTTATCATGATGTTTTCCAGCTGAGCATATACCTGGTCGGGAGAGAATACTGTGTGACCTGCGTTCTGACCCATTTCGATGCAGGAGCAAGCAACACCGCCTGCGTTAGCTGCCTTGGAGGGACCTATAACTACGCCATTCTCCTGGAGGTATGCCATAGCCTCGTTGGTTGTGGGCATGTTGGAGCCTTCGCAAAGGAACTTACAGCCATTCTTAACCATAGCTTCAGCTTCCTTCATGGTGATTTCGTTCTGTGTAGCACAGGGGATGTAGAGGTCAGCCTTTACGCCCCAGGGCTTCTCACCGGGGAAGAACTTAGCATTGGGGAACTTCTCTGCATAAGGTGAGCAGATGTTCTTGCCGGAAGCTCTTAATTCTAAGAGGAAATCTTCCTTTTCGCCGGGTGTTACACCGTCGGGATCATATATGTAACCATCGGGACCGGAGATTGTGATAACCTTAGCACCGAGCTGATTGAGCTTCTGTACTGTACCCCAGCTAACGTTACCGAAACCGGATACTACTACTTCCTTGCCCTTTAATTCTTCACCGAAGTGCTTGAGCATTTCTCTCGCATAGAATACTATACCGTATCCTGTAGCTTCTGTTCTGCCGCTTAAACCGCCATATGAGAGACCTTTACCTGTAAGTACGCCTTCGTATACGTTCTTGAGTCTCTTGTACTGACCGAACATATATCCGATTTCTCTGGCACCTACACCCAGGTCACCTGCAGGAACGTCTGTCTCTGCGCCGATGTGTCTGTACAATTCTGTCATAAATGACTGGCAGAATCTCATGATTTCTGCATCGGATTTGCCGTTGGGGTCGAAGTCAGCTCCACCCTTGCCGCCGCCGATGGGCAGACCTGTGAGGCTGTTTTTAAATATTTGTTCAAAACCGAGGAACTTGATGATACCCAGGTATACATTGGGAGCAAATCTCAAACCGCCCTTGTAAGGTCCTATAGCACTGTTGAACTGTACTCTGAAACCTCTGTTTACCTGAACGTTACCGTTGTCATCTACCCACGGTACTCTGAACATAATCTGTCTTTCAGGCTCAACGATTCTTTCCAGAAGTGCAGCCTTTTCGTATTCGGGGTGCTGTTCAATTACAGGAGCAAGGCTTGTCAAAACCTCTGTAGCAGCCTGGATAAATTCGGGCTGTTCGGAATTTTTCTTCTTGAGATCTTCAAGAACTCTTTCTACATATGTCATAAAAATACTCCAATCTGCCGCTCCGCTCCCGGCATAAATTTTAAGATATCTCTTATTGCGGAGCAAGGAATAATAAGAGAATTATTCAATGGTGTAAGAGATACACCTATTGCTTATTTAATTAAGATTAATTATAGCACTGTTTTGCATGAAATGCAACAAAAAATTTCAAAAAAAGCCGTTTTAAAAATTAATATTTCAAATTTTGACATTTTTTGGGATTTAAGTTGCAGAATTTATATACATCATGCACTGTAACCCCTATAAAATGAGAAAAACAACGCTGTAAGTCTTGACTTTTTATTTAAAAAATTATATTATATTATAATAGGAAACTATTATTTATATTACATTTTGAAGGGAAATATGTATATGGCATACAAGATATTAGAAAAAAAAGAGCTTAATCCTCAGATTTTCCTTATGAAGATAGAGGCACCCTTGGTGGCAAAGAAAGCAGAGCCGGGGCAGTTTATAATCTTGAGAATAGATGAATACGGAGAGAGGGTTCCCTTTACCATAGCAGACTATGACAGGGCAGAGGGCACCGTGACCATAATTGTGCAGGCTGTGGGTAAGACTACCATGGACTTGTCAAAGCTTGGCACAGGTGATGAAGTTTTGGATTTTGCGGGACCTTTGGGTGTGCCGACAAAGCTTGACGGCAAGAAGAAGGTTGCCGTTATAGGCGGAGGTCTGGGCACTGCTATAGCTTATCCTCAGGCAAAAAAGCTCAGTAAGCTGGGGGCTGATGTTACCGTGATTGCAGGATTTCGCAGTGAGGATTTCATTATTCTGGAGGAGGAGCTTAAGGCTGTTGCAAATAAGCTCATAATCACCACAGACGACGGCTCCAACGGCGTTAAGGGATTTGTAACCGACAGGCTCAATGAAGAGATATCTGCAGGTGAAAAGTATGATGAGGTCATAGCCATAGGACCGCTTGTGATGATGAGGGCTGTATGCACTCTTACCAAGCAGTACGATATACCCACCACGGTTTCTATGAACCCGGTGATGATAGACGGCACCGGCATGTGCGGTGGATGCAGAGTGATTGTAGGCGGCGAGACCAAGTTTGCCTGTGTAGACGGTCCTGATTTTGACGGACATCTCATAGACTGGCAGGCGGCACTTAACCGTCAGAATATGTTCAAAGAGTTTGAAAAAAGCGCTTGTGAGGACGGCAAGTGCAGGATAGGGAGGACACATCATGCCTAATATGTCACTTAAGAAAAATCCCATGCCCGAACAGGCACCGGAGATAAGAAACAAAAACTTCCTTGAGGTGAGCACGGGTTATACTCCTGCTATGGCAATGGACGAAGCTCAAAGATGCCTCAGATGTAAAATCAAGCCCTGCGTTACCGGGTGCCCGGTAGGGGTTAAAATTCCGGAATTTATGGCTTTGGTAGCTGAAGGTAAATTCGAGGAAGCGTATCAGAAGATTACAGAGGATAATTCTCTGCCGGCTATCTGCGGCAGGGTGTGCCCCCAGGAGAGTCAGTGTGAGTCCAAGTGTGTGCGCTGTGCCAAGGGGGAACCTGTGGCTATAGGCAGACTGGAGAGATTTGTAGCTGATTATCATATGAATCACGGCAGTGACGATGTAAAGACAGCCCCTGCCAATGGCAAAAAGGTGGCAGTAGTAGGCTCGGGTCCATCGGGACTTTCCGCTGCAGGAGACCTGGCTAAGCTGGGATATGACGTGACTATATATGAAGCATTTCACACTGCGGGCGGTGTGCTTATGTATGGTATACCGGAGTTCAGACTTCCTAAGGATATAGTTCAGAAGGAAATTGAAAAGCTGGAAAAAATGGGTGTCAAGATAGAGAAAAATGTAATCATAGGCAAGACTATCCTGGTAGATGAGCTGTTTGAAGATTACGGCTATGATGCAGTATACATCGGTTCGGGGGCAGGGCTTCCGTCATTTCTAAAGATTGAGGGAGAGACCTTGAACGGTGTCTACTCCGCAAATGAATTTCTGACGAGAATTAATCTTATGAAGGGCTACAAATTCCCTCAATATGATACACCTGTATACGTAGGCAAGGATGTGGCGGTATTCGGAGGCGGTAACGTAGCTATGGACGCTGCCAGAAGTGCCAAGAGACTGGGTGCGGAGAATGTATATATAGTATACAGAAGGGGCTTTAATGAGCTCCCTGCCAGAGCAGAGGAAATCATGCATGCCCAGGAGGAGGGAGTGCAGTTTGCACTGCTGAAAAATCCCACCAAGTTTATAGGTGACGAAAAGGGCTGGCTCTGCGGTGTGGAGCTTGTTAACATGGAGCTCGGCGAACCCGACGAAAGCGGCAGAAGGAGACCGGCTCCCGTGGAAGGCTCGGAGCATATACTTGGTATAGATACGGCAGTAATCGCCATAGGACAGACCCCCAATCCACTGATAAAGCAGACCACAGAAGGTCTTGAAACAAACAGCAGAGGATGCATAGTAGCCGATGAAAATGGTGCCACAACCAAGAAAATGGTCTACGCCGGAGGCGACGTGGTAACAGGCGCAGCAACCGTAATCCTGGCAATGGGCGCAGGCAAGAAGGCGGCTGCGGCTATAGATGAAGAGCTAAAAAAATAATGAGCTGATAAGAGGTCGCAGCAAAATTGCTGCGACCTCTATGCAATATAAAAACAATCTTTTTCCCATCTTATCACATTTGTGTCTATGTATTCCCATATTTTTTGGTAATCCTTTTCGCCACGGATAATGTGGTCATTACATGAAGATTGCCAAATATTTTTACCATATTCTCTATTGCAATATCGTTTTAATAATTATACAAATTTAGAAGTTTCACTATTGTAGGGTTCGGCGGTTTCCGACGAACCGTTTTTCGTGGTTACATAATCTGTAATGTTTAGTATCAAATGAAAATGATTTGGCATAATTACATATTTGTCTATTTTGATATGAGGATATTTTTCATTCATTAATTTAATATTTTTATCGAGAATTTGTCCGTACTCGGATAGAAGCATTTGCGGTGCGTCGAAATCGCCGCCCCCTACAATTTTGCCGAGCAGCTGTTTTCTATCTTTTACACATATCGTGAGAAAATACATACCGGGTGAAGAATAATCATATCCTTTTAATCTTGTTGGTTTTCTTTTTGGTGATTCCATAAAATTCATACACATCCATTATTTATAAGTCCTTATCTCATTGGTTAATCCAAGAATATAATCAATAGAAACATTATAAATTTTCGCTAACATAATTACTAATTCACATGGAAGATCACGTAAGCCACTTTCATATCTGTAATATTGTGGTTGTGTTGTGTAGAGCAAATCTGCTATTTGTTTCTGAGTATAATTATTATCTTCACGCAAATCTCTTAATCTTTTATAATAAGCCAATTTAAAAACTCCTAAAATATCTATTTGGATATATTGACATTTTAACACTAGTATGTTATAATGTTAATAAATTATATCCATTTGGATATACAACAAGGAGGTTTTTTAAATGAAGAAGAGATTACAAGGGTTAATTGCAGGTGTTGTAATTGGTGCAATTCTGACAAGTGGGGTGGTTTACTCAAAAAACATTCAGAAGGCTATAGATGCTGTTTACATGAATGTCAAGCTGGTAATTGACGGTGAAGAGATTATACCCAAAGATGTGAATGGAAATGTTGTTGAGCCATTTATTTACAATGGAACTACATATCTCCCGGTAAGAGCAATTGGTGAGGCGTTCAATAAGGATGTGCATTGGGATGGAGAAACAGCGACTGTTTTTGTAGGGGATATTGTTAAGCCTGCAAAAGAGGTTTATTTGTATGATAAGCCGTATTTGGAGTGTGAGATACCATCGGAATTTAAATGTGGGAAAAATGATGATATTGGTACTCAATATATTAGTTTTACCTTAGGTACATATGAAGTTATAGATGATTACTTTGAATACCATAATTCTGTAACTTATCCCTTGGATGGATTAGCAAAGAAAGTAAGAGGTACGTTTGTAGCACCTACCTTTAAAAAATTTGCCGAATATAAAATAAAATTTTATAATGAGCGTGGAAATTTATTATATCAATCCCCAATAATGACAAAATCTGTATCTCCTATAAATTTTGAATTTGATACTGGTAACGCACTTAAGCTTAAAGTTGAAATTGATGGTCGCACAGAGCGTTGGTTCGGTAACTTCTGTTGTACAATTAATGATTTTGCAGTTTTGACCACAGATTATTAATGTAACCGGTACGAGGCATCGCCTCTACTAGCTTCAACTATAAAATTTTGGCAACATATTTAAATTAAAAATTTGTAGGGTTCGGCGGTTTCCGACGAACCGAATGCGCAGTATTTACGGCACATCGTAAACGCTGTGCCCTACAATGAAAGGCAGAAACGGAATTAATCGTTTCTGCCTTTTTTAAAATACATTATTATTCTGCTATTTCCAGATACTTTTCCAGTGAACCGGATTTAAATATCTCCACTGCTTCCTTAAACGGTTTGTTGTCCGGGAAGTCCAGAGTCTGCATTATGTTTTGTATGGCAAGCTGAGTGCTTATGTCGCATACACCGTAGGGGTAGAGGCCGTTGGTACCCTGGAACTGATAAACTGCGTAGTAGGTTTTTTCGGTGAATTCATCGGTCGGTATGCCTACATCGTAGCCCATAGCCCACAGTCTTTGATTAAGCGCAAGAACCGTTTCGCCCTTGTCACCGAGCTGCATCTTGGTTTCAAAGTCAAAATTGCTGAAGTCGGAGCGGTTCATTCTGATTATTTTATCCTCGGAGTAGTAGTCGGGCTTTATACCCACGCCGTCTATGTGACGTTCGTTTCTGGTGAGGTACTCGGCTTCTGTGAGCTTAACACCGCCGCCTATGCGGAAGTTGGTTAAGTTTTGCATGGTGCCCTTGCCGTAGGTGTTGGTACCTACCACTATGCCCACACCGCTGTCCTGCACAGCTCCGCAGAAGGCTTCCGCTGCACTGGCACTGTATTCGTTGGCAAGCACTATGAGCTTATACTTGGGGTCTGCACACTGTGAATATAGTGCAAAGTTCTGACTTTCTTTTTTGTATTCAAAGTGAATTGTGGGGCCTTCCGGTATGATTCTCTGGCAAATCTCGGAGAAAGCATTCACCGAGCCGCCGGGATTGTAGCGGAGGTCAAATATAATATTGGTGATACCGTGTCTGTCAAATTCATCAAGGGCATGGCTTACCAGCTCCGGAGCAGAGCCGTCAAATGACTCAAGCTCTATATAGCCTATATTGCCCTCTACAATCTGATATCTGCCGGGTTCTACCACTACGGGCTTTCTGGTAACGGTAAATGACCAATATTCTCCGCCTCTTAAAGCGCCCACCTTTACTGTGGTGCCGATTTCGCCTACGATGTAGGAGCGTGCCTGTTCCAGGGACATCCCCACTAAGCTTATGCCGTCGGCGGTTGTTATGATGTCGCCCTGCTTGAGCCCTGCTTCCGCACCGGATGAACCTGCGGTAACGCTTGTGATGAGAAGTCCCTCCGGCAGCATGGTGATTACCACACCTATGCCTGCAAATTCACCGCTCATATTCTCTATGAAGTATTTGTATTCTTCCTCGGTGTAGTATTGGGAGTGTTCGTCCAGACCGGAGAACATAGCCTCGTAGGCTTCTTCTATAAGCTCCGGGTGAGCCTCAATCAGCTTCATGAGGGTGTCCTCGTAAAGTTCTTCACGGGTGACGTCGTATTTGTATTTAAGAAGTATCAGGTTGGCACTCTGAGTTACCAGTACCTTTGCCGCTTCACCGTCGGTAAGTATGGGTTCATCGGCGCTTTCTGCAGTTTGTTCGTCTTGGGTAAGTGCCTCGGGCACTACAGCTTCCTCAGCGGCTGCTGTCGCTACGGAGAGGGTAAGCAGTATACTTATAAGTAATGAAATCAGTTTTTTTGTTTTCAATTTATTTCCCATCCTTTAAATTTATTTGCACACATTTATGTAGAGGACTTCGCCCTCTTTGTTGCATATGATGTAGCTGTTTTGGTCAAGCAGCCATCTGTTGATGACATCCTTGTCAATTATATTGAAGTTTTCCTTAATGTATGTGTTATCGGTGATTACAAATTCATTATAACGGTCGCCGGAGGGGGAGTAGCCTTTATCTGTGTATACATATGCGTTGTTGGTTATGAGCATATCGCCGTCCAGGTAATACAGCTTGGCTTTGTACAGTGTGTACTTGTCGGTGAAGCTTTTACTGATGCTGATTTGGCTTTGGTTCGCTTTGATATATATAAGCTCGCCGCCTGCATCTGTATAAAAACTCATGCTATCGCCCCGGGATATATTCCTGGAATATGGGGCTAAATTGCCGTCTTTGTATACTGTTACACAGGATATATCTTTGGAGCTCACCTTGGTTTTGGCGTTCCCCGAAAATACATCTATGTATGTTCGGCCGCTTTCCATATAAATTTGAGATACCTCACCGCTTACGACTTCTATACCGCAGTGACTTAGTATATCATCTTCAAAGCAGGATAGCGCACCTGTGAGCATACCATATGTCAGCTCACTGTTGGGATACACATATCCCTCGTCGCTGTACAGCTTGCCTGCAGATGAGAGCACTGCGTATGCGTTGCGGTAATCCTTGCTTACAAGCCCTATGTCTTTATACCCGGGAGATATACTGCCTTCACCCTGACATTTGGATGCCAGATAGCCTATTAGTTGACAGTTTAATACCTTATCCCCTTTAAAGGGCTTTTCACCAAACAGTTTTTTTATAATTGAGTTGGCTTCCTGCACCGTCACTGTATTTTCGGCAGGCTGAAGCCGGGTCTGCATTATATGCTCATACAGGGGAGCAAATTCATCTGCATCCTGTGAAGCTGAAACACAGCAGGGCATAAGGCATATGATGCATATTAATGTTATAAACAGTTTTTTCACTTTACAAACATCCTTTGGTAATTACATTTTTTCCGGTGCGTCAATTTTTAGTATTGCCATGGTGTTTCTGATAACGGTTCTTGTAAGTGATATAAGTGTCATTCTCGCCTGCATGAGGTCTTCGTCCTCGCCTTTAACTCTGCAGCTGTTGTAGAATGAGTGGAACAGTGCCGCAAGGTCAAGCAGATATCTGGTAAGCTTGCTGGGCTCCAGCGAATTTGCTGCGGCTTCTATTTCTTGTGGGAAGGAGTTCAGCTTGATTATAAGGTCGGTTTCTTCATTTGTTTTAAGCAGACTCAAATCTATATCCGAGATATCCTTTAATGTGATACCCTCCTCTGCAAGTGTACGCAGTATGGAGCAAATTCTCGCATGGGCATACTGCACGTAGAATACCGGATTGTCGTTGTTTTGAGCCACTGCCAGATCCATGTCAAATTCCAGATGGCTTCCTGCCTGACGCAGATTGAAGAAGAATCTCGCCGCATCAACGCCGATTTCGTCTATAAGGTCGGAGAGGGTTATCATCTCACCTGTACGCTTGGACATTCTGGCTATATCGCCGTCTTTTATAAGCCTTACCAGCTGCATGATTACCACCTTGAGCTTGCTGCTGTCACAGCCTATGGCGTCCATGGCGCCCTCCATCCTGGCTACGTGTCCGTGGTGGTCTGCGCCCCAGATGTTTATTACCTTGTCAAAGCCTCTCATCTCAAACTTGTTTCTGTGGTATGCTATATCCACTGCAAAGTAGGTGGGTATGCCGTTGGCACGAATAAGCACCTCGTCTTTTTCACTGCCGAATTCGGTGGTTTTGAGCCAGAGTGCATCATCTTTTTCATATGTGAGCCCGCTCTTTTTGAGCAGCTCGATTGTCTCTGCTACTTCACCGTTGGCATGTATGGTGCTTTCCTTAAACCACACATCGTAATTAATCCTGTATTTCTCAAGGTCTCTTTTGAGGTTGGCTATGTTTATGGGCAGAGCGTAGTCCACAAGCTTCTGCTTTCTCTCCTCGGAGCTTAAGTCTACCAGGCAGTCTCCGTTGGCATCGGAGTAATTTTTGGCATGAACTCTGATGTCATTTCCCTGATATCCGTCCTCGGGGAAATCGAATCCTTCCTCGCCCTTATAAATCTGCATGTATCTTGCTTCCAGGGACTTGCCGAATTTTTCTATCTGAGCGCCGGCGTCATTGATGTAGAACTCACGTGTTACATCATAGCCTGCGTGCTCCAGTACGCTGGCTATGCCGTCACCAAGTGCACCGCCCCTGGCATTGCCCATGTGCATGGGGCCTGTGGGGTTCGCGCTTACGAATTCTACCATTACCTTCTTGCCGCCGCCTATATCTATACGGCCGAAGTCATCGCCCTTTTGGTCTATGAGCTTAAGCCCGTCATAGAGCCATGCTTCGCTTAAATAGAAGTTTATAAATCCGGGACCGGCTATCTCGCATTTTTCAATGTATGTACCGTCAAAGTTCATCGCAGCAGTAAGTGCCTTTGCAATGTTTACGGGTGAATTTTTAAGAATCTTAGTCATTTTCATAGCTGTGTTTATGGAGAAGTCACCGTGAGCCTTTTCCTTGGGAATTTCGATTTCTATATCCCCTTGGAGAGCCGATTTAAATTCTTCTGTATCCTTGCCGTTGATTTCCATGTTTTGCAGAGCATCCTTTGTAACTTGGGAAATCTGACTTTTAATGTGTCTTATAATGTCATTCATGTTAGTTATCCTCCTTTATGGTTATGTCAAATGTATGTCGTGCAGTACTTAAATTGTGAATGTTGATTATATAATCTATAAATATCTTGCCGCCGCTGTCTCCTATATCTGTTTCAAGCTTGTTGGTATGTATATCTATTACCATGGAGCCAAACGGCATTGCATACTGTGATGTGGTCTGTCTGCCCTCCATGAAGAGCATTTGTGTATTCATAGCTCCCGTACGGCCCAGACACACGTAATCATCGCCGATTTCTATAGAGGTGTTGCAGCCTTCCAGCCCGGTTATCTCGGATTCTGCATAATCGCAGAAGTACACACCGTCTGCCTTGTAGAAGTCACATTCACTTATAAGCTCCACATCATTATTGTCACCGGTATCCTGATAAGCCTGAAAGCCCTTTATGCTGACTGTATACTTTTTTGCCATGTCAAAAATTACTCCTTCCGGTATGTGAATAGTATATATATTTATAATTATACCATATTTATATGAAATTTCAAATTATTTTTTTGCCTTTTTGTCCATATTTTGCAAATAATACAGAAATACAGTGTCAAATGTCCATAAATGTGATATATTGGTCAGTAAAAAAGTACTCAAATCAAAAAAGCTTCCCGAATCTTAAAGATTCAGGAAGCTTCTCCATGCATTTACCAGTTCGGCTGCTTTTTCCTTGGCGGAGCTCTCTGCAAATATTCTCAGGAGCGGCTCGGTACCGCTGAAACGGCAGATAACAAAGGAGGAATCATCAAAGTATACCTTGCATCCGTCTTCGTAGTTTACTGCTGTCATCTTGAGGGGGAATTGAGGCAGCTTCTTTTCGTTCATTACGATGTTTATGATTTCTTCTTTTTTCTCGGGTTCAAATTTTAAGTTTTCCTGCACCATAATATATGAACCGTATTTTCTCTGGATTTTTTTCAGAAGTTCGGTAGGGGTCTTGCCGGTTTTGCTTATCATTTCTACAAAGAGCGAAGCGGCATAAACCGAGTCTTTGCCGTGGATGTGTCCGCGCACTGTAAGACCGCCGCTGGATTCACCGCCCAGCACTGCGTCAACCTCATCAATCTTTGAAGAAATGTATTTGAATCCTACGGGAACCTCGTAGCATTCTTCGCCGAAGTCTGTGGCAACCTTGTCCAGAAGGTGTGTTGTTGCCAGGTTCCTTACTACGGGACCCTTCCAGCCTTTGTATTCGTGCAGATAATAGTATAGCAGAACCAGGATACTGTTTGCGCTGATGTATTGACCGTTTCTGTCTATGATACCCAGTCTGTCACCGTCTCCGTCTACACCTATTCCCAAATCATACCCTCCGTGTACAACCTCCATTGCAAGTCCTTTGAGAGTTGATTCCGAGGGGGCGGGCATACTGCCGCCGAAATAAGCATCACGGTTTCCGTTGATAATATCAACAGTACAGCGAGCTGTGTGAAGGATTACCATCAGCGGATATGAGGATGAACCGTGCATAGGGTCAAAGAGTATCCTTAATCCCCTGTTGCGGATTGCCTGAACATCCAGAAGCTCCAGTATATCGTCTACAAAGTCATTGAAGGGATTTTTAAGATAACATATGGTTTTATCTTTCAGACCGTGCTCAAATGAATGTGAGATAATGTCATCTGTATCTATATCGGCAATGATTTTCTCCAGTGCCTCGGTGGTCTCCAGGGGTGCGTCTCTGCCTTCTTTAACAATGATTTTGATACCGTTGTAATTTGAAGGATTATGAGAAGCTGTGACCTCAAGTCCGAAGTAAAGGTTATTTTTCATTACATAGTGCATTATAAGGGGAGTGGGGGCACTTCTGTTTAAAAACAAAACCTTGATGTCATTTGCGCTAAGCACCTCTGCAATCCATTTTGCAGCTGCATCTGAGAGAAATCGTCTGTCGTAGCCTATGATGACAGGTAATTTATCCTGCTTTTTCTTTTTCATGTATTGGCAGAGACCCTGAGCTACCTTTTGTATGTTTTCCATGTTGAAGTCCTTGCCGATTTCGGCTCTCCAGCCGCCTGTACCAAATTTTATCATTTGTTTCACCTGCTTTTAATTTTCTTAATAATGTAAGTATACTATGTATTTTTATCGGTGTCAAAATAAATTAGGACATTAAATTTATACTTTTGGTTGACCTATTTTTGATTATGGTGTATAATAAATGTGGTGATAGATATGGTATATACTCCGATTACTCTTGACAGTGAAGTTGAAATCAAACAAATTGTAGCTGTTCACTATTTTGAATATTCACGAGATTTTATATTTTCGGGCGAGATGCATGACTTCTGGGAGGTTGTATATTCGGACAAGGACTGGCTTTCCGTTACGGTCCGTTCCAAAGAAGAGCTGATACCTCCCGGTCATTTCAGACTTATCAGCCCCATGGAATTCCATTCGGTGAAACCCGTAGCAGGCAAATCGGCAAATGCGGTGATATTTTCCTTTATCTGCGAAAACGAAAAGCTTACAAAGACTGCAGGGCAAACAATCAAATGCGATGATGAAAAGAAGGAATATATCTCAAAACTGATTGCGGCAGCGCATGAAGCCTTTTCCACACCTTTGGGGGAGCCCTACAGCACCAGATTGGTGAAAAACCCCAATGCTTCCTTGGGTGCACAGAATTTGGTTAAGATATATCTGGAATTGTTTTTGCTCAGTTGTATCAGGGAGAGTGCATTCAGGCCTGCCAAGTCAGCACCGCTTACACACATTACAGAGCCTTTCTTATCGGAGGTTTGTTCATACCTGGAGGCTAATGTGTGCAGTGATATTAAATTTGGCGATTTGTGTAAGCGATTCGGTATAAGCTCAAGCAATATGAAAAAATTGTTTCATGACCATATAGGAATGGGTGCCATGGAGTACTTTTCCCGTTGTAAAATCAACTGCGCCAAGCATCTGATACGTGAGAAGGAGATGAATTTTTCACAGATAAGCGAGTATCTGGGATTTTCATCCCTGCAGTATTTCTCGAAGCGTTTCAAATCAATAGTTTCCATGACACCGTCGGAATATATGATTTCGGTAAGAGATAACAAATTATAATATTAAAGATACTGAAATTATCAGTAAACTAAATTTTGGGTTGACATATATGTGGATTTCATATAAAATTAGGACTGTAAATTTTAAATTAAGTGAGTTGAGATTTTATGAATATAACCATGAGAGATGACACCACCGCAGTTATAAGCGGAGTAGAGCATTTTGATTTGACACATACATTTATGTGCGGTCAGTGCTTCCGATGGTATCCTGATGATGACAACACCTACACGGGTATAGCCTGCGGCAAGGCAGTGTCTATGCGCCTGGAGGGCGACAGCCTCATTATAAGTAATACCACCTTGGAGGATGTAAACAGCATATGGGTGGATTATCTTGATTTAAAGCGTGATTATTCTGAGATAAAGAGCCTTTATTCCGGGGATAAGTATGTAGCTAAGGCTATGGAATTCGGCTACGGTATACACATACTCAATCAGGATATGTTTGAGTGCCTTATATCATTTATTATATCCACTCAAAATCAGATACCCAGGATTAAAAAGATAGTAGCCGCTTTAAGTGAAATGTACGGCACTGCGTGCACAATAGGAGATAAGACTCTTTATGCTTTCCCTACATTAAAGCAGCTGGAGCATTTATGTCCGGAGGATTTGTCGGGACTTAAAGCCGGATACAGAGCCGGCTACATAACAGATGCCGTCCGGAAGCTTTTGACCGGCGAAGTGGACCTGGACAGAGTAAAAGCCCTGCCGTATACCGAGGCAAAAGCCGAGCTTATGAAAATTCGCGGTGTAGGTCCTAAGGTTGCAGACTGTGTATTGCTGTTTTCAGCAGGCAAGAGCGAAGCATTTCCCGTGGATGTGTGGGTGCAGAGAACCATGCGCACACTCTATATGGATGACACTGCCACCAATAAACAGATAGAAAAGAAAGCGGCGGAGATTTTTGGTAAATACGCAGGCTTTGCACAACAGTATTTGTTTTATTACGCACGTGAAAACGGGGAGTTTTGAAAAGATTAATTTTAAATTTACACACAGAGAAAAAAATTTGAAAAAAACCTCTTGACAAATCTTGTAAATAGTGGTACAATGTACAAAGTTAGCGAAAGCTAACCGCGCGCAAAGAGGTGAGAAACATGAACTTAACACAAGCAGAGACAGAGAAAGAGTATGTAATCAAAGCTATTGAGACAGACGATGAGGAGCTCAATTCGTTTCTTTTTTCGCTTGGTTGCTACAGCGGTGAGCTTATTACCGTTATTTCGCACCTCAGGGGCGGTTGTATAGTATCTATCAAGGACGGCAGATACAATATAGACAAAGAGCTTGCAGAAGCGATTATTGTGTAAAATTTTATAGACGGCAATGCATCCGGAGTGTTGCCGTATATATTTTAATATGTGGTTAGCTATAGCTAACCGAATGAGGAGGAATATAAAATGCGTATTGCCTTAACGGGTAATCCAAACAGCGGTAAGACCACTATGTACAATGCACTCACCGGCAGAAACGAAAAGGTGGGTAACTGGGCAGGCGTTACCGTTGACAAGAAAGAAAGTTTGATTAAGAAAAGCTATTACAGTGGTTCGGAAGAACTCATTGCAGTTGACCTTCCCGGTGCATACTCAATGTCTCCCTTCACTTCTGAGGAGAGCATAACCAGCAGTTATGTAAAGAACGAAAATCCTGATGTAATCATAAATATTGTTGACGGCACCAATCTGAGCAGAAGCCTATTCTTTACTACACAGCTTCTGGAGCTTGGTATTCCGGTGGTTGTAGCGCTTAATAAGAGCGATATCAATGCCAAGAAACAGACAAAAATAGATACCAAGAAGCTCTCGGCTAAGCTCGGTTGCCCGGTAGTGGAGACCATATCTACAAGTGATAAGGGCCTTAAAAAGGTTATAGATACCGTAGTTAGTCTAAAGGGCATAGGACAAAGTGCTCCCTATATGCAGAAAAATGTTAATTACAGCAGCAAAGCCGCAGTGGAGGCTGCCGACAGAGAACGATTTGACTTTGTAAATAAGATTGTATCGGAAGTAGAAACACGTAAGGTGTTTACCAAAGATAAAAATGCCCAGGATAAAATAGACGCAGTTCTCACAAGCCCTTGGGTTGGACTTCCTGTGTTTGCTGCTGTTATGTGGTTCGTGTTCTGGGTATCTCAGGCTGCGCTTGGTCCCTGGCTTGCAGAGAGTGTGCTTTGTCCCATTATTGACGGATTTGGTGAAATCGTAGCAGGCTGGATGGAGGGCACAGCTCCTATACTCCGTACCATAGTTGTAGACGGTATCATCGGCGGTGTCAGTGCCGTACTTGGCTTCCTGCCGCTTGTTATGGTGATGTACTTCCTTATAGCACTTTTGGAAGACTGCGGTTATATGGCTCGTGCTACGGTAGTTCTTGATCCCATCTTCAAGAAGGTAGGTCTCTCCGGTAAGTCTGTTATACCCTTCGTTATAGGTACAGGCTGCGCTATCCCCGGTATCATGGCTTGCCGTACTATCCGCAATGAAAGAGAGAGAAGAGCCACAGCTATGCTTACACCATTTATGCCTTGCGGAGCTAAGCTGCCGGTTATAGCACTTTTTGCAGGGGCATTCTTCGGTGATGCTTCCTGGGTAGGTACACTTATGTATTTTGTGGGTATTATTTTGATACTTTTGGGAGCAATTCTTGTAAATAAAATTGCCGGTCACAAGGTAAGAAAGTCCTTCTTTATCATGGAGCTTCCGGAGTACAAGGTTCCCAGCCTTTGGAGAGCAATTCAGTCCATGTGTTCACGTGGTTGGGCGTACATAGTTAAGGCAGGTACAATCATTCTTGTTTGTAACGCAGTAGTTACAATCATGCAGACTTATGGTTGGAGCTTCAAGGTGGTTGACCCCGATGACTCAATCCTTGCCTCAATTGCAAGTCCTGTAGCATTTCTGCTTATACCGCTTGGTTTCGGTGTATGGCAGATGGCAGCAGCCGCTGTTACAGGCTTTATTGCCAAGGAAAATGTAGTTGGTACCATAGCTTCTGTTTATGCTATATCCAACTTCATCAATACAGATGAGCTTGCTCTGGAAGCAGGTGCAGGCGGTGAGGTTGCGGCAGTGCTCGGACTCACAAAGGCGGCAGCTCTTGCGTGCCTTATGTTTAATCTGTATTCACCTCCTTGCTTTGCGGCAATCGGAGCTATGAATTCAGAAATCAGAGACAGAAAGTGGATGTTCGGCGGCATTATGCTGCAGCTTGGCACAGGATATACAATAGGCTTCCTTGTGTATCAGATTGGCACACTTATCACCACAGGCAAATTTGGTGCAGGATTTATACCCGGTTTAATCGCTGTTGCAGCAATGGCAGCTATAGTTGTGTACCTTATCTCCAAGACCAACAAGGAGCTTAAAGCTGAATACGACTTGAACGGTAAGAAAAACACTAAAACAAAAGTAACTGTATAAAGGATTGTTTGATATGATAAAAAATGTAATTGTTACACTGATTTTAATAGCAATTCTGGGACTGGCAATATCATATATCATACGCCAGAAGAAAAAAGGTGTTAAGTGCATAGGCTGCCCCTCCGGCGGCTGCTGCCCGAGCAAGAGCGGCAAAACCACACAGTGCACCTGCGGCTGTCAAAACACTGAAAACAATTTATAATAAACACAACGAATGTAGGGGCGATTCACGAATCGCCCGCAAACATGTGTTTATTGAACCCTCAAAGGAAGCAAGCCATTAAAAAGGCTTGCACCTATGGTATAACAAATGTCCACTAAGAAACACAAAAACACCGTATTTATGGGTTTTTGTGTTTCTTTCTGTATTCGGAGGGAGACATACCTGTTCGTGCATGAAAAATCCTCGAAAAGTATAATGGATTATCAAATCCGACGGCAGAAGAAATTTCTTTTATATAAAGCTGTGATTGTTTGTTTTTAAGAAGTCTCTTGGCTCTTTTTATGCGGCAGGAAATAAGATAATCTTGTGGCGAAACGCCATACTCTTGTTTAAATAGGCTATATAAATAGTTCCGGCTGATGTGGAAGATTTTTGCAAGTTCAGTTATAGATATTTCGCTATAATAGTTTTTTTCT
The DNA here is from genome assembly GCA_017621495.1 of Clostridia bacterium. Taxonomy (GTDB): domain Bacteria; phylum Bacillota; class Clostridia; order UMGS1810; family UMGS1810; genus RGIG8748. The sequence goes on along the minus strand of JAGATB010000005.1, from coordinate 56,154 downwards.
ATATGCTTTGCAACATTTTGTGCAATAGATGGAAGCATATTGTCCTCTTCAATTGTATTTTTCATATGAAAAGCAATTATTTGATAAAAAACGGATTGGAGTGTGTAGGCTTCTTCATATTCATTTGAGTAGTCCTCGTAAAAGAGGGCTTTTTTTATTAATTCAACGCATTCTCGGTTATACTTGAACGAAAAAACACAGTTGTGTTTTAGTCTTATCATATTCATAATCTCGTGAGCATTGGCACCGCGAAACATAATCCAATAGCATTCATAAGGATTTTCAGTATCGGAAGTGACTATTTCAAGCTCTTTTGGAACAACCGCATAACCGTCTGTTTCACAAAATCTCTCGTTCAAAAAAACACCTTTGCCGGAACCTATGTAGTGTATAATGTAAACATCTCTTCTCATAGTCTGACATAATCCTGCAGGTACACGGTTGTAACCTATTTCAACAACTGATATATCCGATGATATATCAAGATTAGTTGTTCTAAAGATAATTGGATATTTTTTGTTAAAATTATGTTGAAAAAGCATATAACTCACCTCATAGATAACATTTGTGTATATTATACCACTATTTGTGTATTTTATCAAGTCCAAAAAAATGATATAATGAATTCAAAGTTAAGGTAGTGTTAAATTCAATTTATTAAAAAATTATGTTCGAAACATAAAAAATATCACTAAATTATGGAGAAATCTATTGTATTTTGACTGATTTGTGAAAAATTTAACAAGGAAAAAGTTTTGATTATGTTTCAGACAAATTTATGAACATTTGGTAATGTTTTGCAACAACAAATCCAAAATGCAGAAAGGAATGGTTGAAGAATATGAAAAAGAAAAAAAACACCGCCTTGTTATGTGTGGCGCTCTCTTCACTTTTGGTTACACAGAGCTCTGCTATGGCTTCCACACAAATAAAGGGCATCACATCAAAGTCGGGGCTGATTTCGGTGACTGTTACTACGGATAGCTATGTAACAGATTCTGATGATACCGAGTCTAAATTATCAAAAGCTATCACCTTTGAGGTATATTCGGAAGGAGTTGAAAACTTAACCAAAAGTGACATCAAAGGATTTGGTGAGTTGTATCCCGATGCTCAGACATTTACCTTTAGCTTCGGGCTAAAGAGTGCTGACAAATACAAAATAGTCGTTTCAGATAAGGACGGCAAGACTGAAAAAAGTTTCGTTTATTCAGACACAACCGGAAGGCAGAGATTTGTGAACAAGATAAATGAGTGTCTTGTTACGCCAAAAGAGAAGCCGGAGAATTTGACACCGGAAAACATTGCCAAGGCAGCAGATGAAATTCACGATATCATAGTTAGCGAGGATAACTACTCCGATGCAGTATCCGTAGGAATAAATGTGGATGAATACAAAGATTATTTGCCCGCACTCCAAAAGGCTATTATAACTAAATTGGTAAAAATTGCTCCAAACAGTTCTATGACAGAGGATGTTTTTGCAGACGTTTATAAAGAATCTGAAGCAGTTTGCAGAATAAATGAAGGCGGCGATTCCTTGGCAAAGGAAACAGTCATGCGACTTAATCCCGAATTTGAAGATGTCAAATTTGACAAGATAACAAACACCGACAAAAAAGAGTGGATAAAAAGCACAGTTGTTTTAAATAAGCCCTATGATACTTTGGAAGAAATCCTCAGTTTTTACAACGAGTCATGTGCACTTTATTCCATAAACAAAGCGAAGGTTCTGGATATAGAAGATGAGGTCAAAGGATACGCAAAGCTTTTGGAAATAGAAGATGAGAAAGAATACAAAGCTTATGAAGATAGTGCAAATTCAACTGTAAACAGTAACCTGGTTGATATACTGGCAGAAAAAGCTGCACAGAATACAAAGGAGCTTCTTAAAGCATTGGATAGTGCTGTTGCAGATGAAGATGATGACGAAGAAGAAGTCTTTGGTTCTCAAAACAACAAGGTAAGCGGCGGCAAGGGCGGATTCAGTGTAGCAGGACCGCAGGAACAGATTCAAATTGGTCAGGAAAGTGGTGTTGCACAAAGCAGCGGAAGCTTTGCAGACGTTCCCCAAAGCCATTGGGCATACACCGCGATCACTAAGATGCAGCAAGACGGCGTTATCTCCGGCGATGGCACAGGTAATTTCTATCCTGCACAAACTGTAAAACGTGAGGAATTTGTTAAGATGATAATTGCAGCATTTAACCTTGAGGATGAAACTGCATCGAGCCACTTCCACGATGTGTTTGACAGCGATTGGTTTTATCCATATGTAAGTGCAGCTTTTGAAAAAGGTATTGTAATCGGAGACACACTCGGACTGTTTGGTGTCAATGCTGCTATAACAAGAGAGGATGCTACACTCATAGCTTCCAGAGTATTAAAGCTTACAGGTAAAATGGGCGAGGCTCAAAGAGAGTATGCAAGCTTTGGTGACGATGGATTAATTGCTGATTATGCAAAAGAAGCAGTTAAAGAGCTTTACAGTATGGGTATTATAAATGGAACAGATAAAGGTGACTTTGAACCCAAACGTTTTTGCACAAGAGCAGAAGCGGCTGTGATAATCTATAATATTTCAAGATAGGAGGTACAAGATGGCTAAGAAAATAATATGCATTTTAATTTCTGTATCAATGCTTTTGAGTATGGTATGTGTTAGTGCAGCACCCGCTGCATTTGCAGTTGATGATACAAAGGTTGATGCTTTAAAGGCTCTTGAAATTGTGAACGGATATGAAACAGAAGATAAACTGCTCGACATAATGGAAAAGAGTACATTTATTAATTTCCTTCTTAATATCATGTATGGCGGCAAATTTAGCGCTCTCTATAGTGAAGAAGCACTCAAAATGGCAGAAGGGCTTAAAATTATTGATAACGCAGAAGCGGTTAGGGCCGGAGATACATTAAAAGGCAACGAAGCTGTAAAGATGGCAATGTGTCTTTTGGGCTACCGTGAGCTTTGCCTGAACAGCGGCGGCTATCCGGTTGGATTTTTGTCAAAGGCAAATCAGATTGATTTGACAATGGATGTCACTATAAATCAGGAAATGAGCAATGCTGATGCATACAAGCTTTTGTATAACACAATGGATGCACCTATTGCTGAGATAGATGCAATAGGGGTAAACGGTGACGAATACACAAGACATTATACACAGTACGAAGATGTTACGATTCTCAGCAGATACCGCAAGATTTATACTGTTGAAGGCGTTGTGGATGCCAATAAGACTTCCGGTTTGACAAAGATAGAAGGCACAGATGATGACAGTGTAAAAATCAATGATTATACTTTCTATGACCCACAGGGCTTGATTTTTGATGCACTTGGCTACAAGGTACGGGCTTTTGCAGAGAAAAAGCCTGACGGAAATTACGAAGTTATCTATGCCGAGCCTCACGAAGAGAATAATGTGACAATACTTAAGACAGAAGATATAAAAAATGTTTCATCGGATATAAGAAGTATTGAATATTACGTAGATGACAATTCATCAACAACAAAAAAGAACACAATAAAGGCATCTGTTGCATTTGTCTATAACAATGCAGCTACAAGCGATTATACAGTGGCAGACCTGAAGAAACCAGATTCGGTACTCACACTTATTGATAATGATGGAGACAAGACTATCGATGTAATCAAGCTTGACTCATTTAAGGTTATGATAGTTTCGACAGTATCGGCTTCAAGCAAAACCATAAACAGCGAATATTCCAAATATGACGATGCACTAAAATCACTTGTTCTTGATGACTATGACGACAGCAGCGACTGTGTGAGATTTTTCTATGATGGAAAAGCTGCAACTTTTGAAGATATCCGACCCGGAGATGTTCTCAGCGTTTTTGAGTCCAAGGGAAAATCCGGCAAGAGCATAGATATACATATATCAACGGAAAAACCGGTTGTTACGGTTGCAGAATACAATACATCAGAAAATGAAATCCTGGCAAATGATACAATATACGAACTTTCGGATACATACTTTGCTGCAAATGCTAAAGGCGAAAAATATGCACAGACAATTTCCGCAGGTAAAAAATATCAGCTTTATCTTGATGTTAACGGCAAAGTTGCAGGAGCAAAGGTTGCCTCTGATAATGCCTTAAGCTATGGATATTTAAGAGAAACATCAAATTCCAAGGCTTCCGGATTTAAAGAGGAAGAGGGAATAAAATTATTTGATACCAATGCCGACTGGCTTGAACTCTACTTCGCCGACAAGGTGAGGATAAACGGCAAAAGCGGAAAAACCGTTAAGGAAGCCAGGGATGAAGCAGATAAGTATGTGGGAGAAATTATCGGTTACGAACTCGACAACGAAGGCAAGATAAAGACTCTGGAGCTTCCTGTTGCTTATGATGAAAGTGTCAGTGATGAAAGACTTAGTAAAACTGAAGAAATAACAGGAAAATATTTCCGATACAACAATACATCATTTGACAGTACTCATTATATGTATGCCGACACAAAGGTTATATTTATACCTACAGATGAACTTGACAATGAAGATTTGTATGATGTTGGTAACAACTACTCTTTCCAGATTGATGAAGCTATAGATTCATATATTGGTTACAATGTTGACGAGTACAACTTTATGGATCTTGTGCTTGTTAAACGCACCAAGAACACCAGCACAAGTATAGCTGCGGATGCTTCGGCATATATGGTCCGCAAGGTTTCCAAAACTCTTGACAACGAGGGAACACCTGCTACTCAAATAAGTGTGGCATCCTCCACATATCTCGGACTATCTATGCTTACAGCAAATGATGAGATAGCAAACGGCATTAATCCCGGAGACATCATACAAATTCATGTAAATGCCAAAGGATATATAGATAATATAAAGTCAGTATTTGATATAGACAGTGATATAGTTCCTTATGCACCGAGCTATCTGCATGCGTATGACCCTGTTCAGGGATATTTTGTAAAGGTAGATGCTGCAAACGGAAAGCTTCTTCTTGAATGCCCCAACAGATTGGCACTCAAGGTATCGCCGACAATCCCTGTGCTGATTTTTGAAGCAGATATGGATAACGTAAAGGTTGGTTCGCTTAGTGAACTTTCATCAGGCGACTACGTATTTGCTACGATATCAAAATCTCTGGTAACATGCCTGTTTGTATACAGAAATCTTTAAAAATAATTGACTTTGTACGCAAAAGTCTTTAGATAAATAAATATTTTTAAAAAGGAGATTAAAAAAATGAAAAGAAAATTTAGAAGTTTATTGTCTATGACACTTGCACTTATGATGATAATCAGTGCAATGTCCTTTGCAACCGTTTCAGCTGCAGACAAGGGGGTAATCGACGGTTTATATGTTGATTACAGCGGAGAAAGTACAGTTACATATGCGACAGATATGGCATACAGTGGCAGCCGTTCTATTGCCATTGATGCAAAATCCGGCTCTCATGTATGGATGGGTGACCCTGTGGGCGACTTCGGTATGGATCCCACTAAAGCATACGGACTTGAATTTTACATTTATGTAGATAGCTGGACTTCCGGAAAAATCTGGCTCAAGCCCACAGGAAATGATAATACTACATATCCGACTGTTTATTATGCTTCTTTGGCTCATGGCGGTAATGGCATTTATCTTGAAGATACCAACAAAGGCCGTTGGGGCTTGGAAAAGATAGAAAGCGGTGAAAAAGCCGGTTGGTACAGAGTCTGGAATACAACAGCTATTATCGCCGAGGATGGTGACTTCAGCGATGTAAGCGGCTACGGAAAAGGATATATGTGGTATACCGATGGTGAAATGAAGGTAAAGGTTGACAACATAAATGTGTATGAATGGACAGGATATACTACAACTCAGAACAGCGGTACCAGAGGTGAAACCCCCGTATTTACTCAGGACTTTGAAGAAGAGATAAACACAGAACCTTCAGGACCCGTGATACCTGATGCAGCTGATTTAGATACACAGAGTGTTAATTTAACATCACACGAAAACACAGCAGGCACATATGGTGTTACAGATACATTTGCACATGGCGGCGAACATTCACTCTATGTTGATTCCACAAGCGGTATTGTAGGTCTTGGTAGCTGTGCAGATGATTTTAATATGGTAAAAGGTACACCCTATGGATTTAAGTTTTCAATATATATAGCTGAAAATGAGAGTGGTGAGCTTCAGATTAGACCCCAAAATGGTGGAAACACCACCTGTTCAGCTGTTTATTATACACTGATAACCGGAACCTCCAACGATGGATTGAATGTAAGCGGTGCTTGTAAAGACAGATGGACTGTTACCAAGGATGAAAACACAGGCTGGTATAGCTTTGAATCTATATATCCCATTATGGTTGATAACACAGCAGCTGCCGATTTCATATCCGGAAGCATGTTCTACTTTGAAGGCAAGTTCAAAGCGTTTATTGACGACGTTGAGATATACAACTGGACAAAAGAACCGGTATCCGGCTCAGGTATTGCCAATGGTATGGGAACTACCTTGCTTGGCAAAAGAGATTTTGAACCTGCGAATGAACCGGAAGAGCCTTCAGGTCCCGTAATACCCGATACAGCAGATTTGGATACAAATGTGGGATTATTCAAACATTCTGCTACCACAGGTACATATGGTGTAACAAATACATTTGCACATGGTGGTGAACATTCTCTCTATGTTGATTCTACAACAGGTGCTGTAGGTCTCGGTAGCTGTGCAGATGATTTTGAGATGGAAGAACAGACAGCATATGGTATACAGTTCTCAATCTATATAGCCGAAAACCAGAGTGGTCTTATACAAATCAAACCTCAGAATGCCCGTAACGGAAAAACCAAGGCAGTATATTATGCAACAATATCAGGCACCTCTGAAACAGGAATATCTGTACCAAATAATGGAGATCGTTGGAAACTCACTAATGAAAATGGTTGGTACACATTCAAATCAAAATATCCGATATATGTAGACAGACCGGAAGATAGTGATGGAAACGGTACTCCTGCATTCCTTCCCGGCGAAATGTTTTACTTTGAAGGTAAATTCAAAGCATTCATTGATGATGTAGAAATATATGAATGGACAGCAGATTATACAACTAATACTGCTACTGAAAACGGCTTTGGCGAGCTTTTTGCAAAGAGAGATTTTGAACCCACAGGTGACTACATCAGCGATTTTAATGTGTCTGCAAGCGGAAACACAGTTACAGTAAGCGTTGATATCAGAAACTGCACCAAGGACAACTACACAGCACAGCTTTTCCTTGTTGTATACGACGGAGATACTCTGGACTTTGTAGAGATGACCGAAAAGACAACAATTACTAAAACTTCTGATACATCTGCAACACCCACAAAGTTAGAAAAATCAGTTACAATCCCTGCAGGCAAAACTATGAAGATGTTCCTTTGGGATAGCCTCGAAGGAATGACACCTCTTAAAACCTGCAAATTGTATGAATAGGTAAAATCATATGAAATATAAAGCTCTTAGTTTTTTACTTATAATATCAATAGTTTTATCAATCTGTCCCGTCTGCTATGCAGACGGGAGCGGATGCTTTGATGTAGCTTCTGTTAATAGTGTCGGTGCTGTTACTCTTTCGCAACCGGTTTGCACTGAGTGCAATGTGGTATTTTCGGGTGTGCATTCAGGCGGCACGGGAAAAATAATCACCTTAAAGATAACAGATGATGCAAACGGCACTATATATGCAATGGAGGAAACACAAAGCAAGGCAAACGGTGCGTTTTCCTTTACCTTTGGGCTCAAGAGCGAAGCTCAGGGCAAAAACCTTACTGCATATATAAATGGTAATGACAAAGAAGGACAATCCACAATATCCTTCGTTTATAATTGCCGGTACACAGCAAACAGACAGATACTTAAAGAAAAAATAAGAGAGATAGAGCTTCTTTTAGCCGAGTGTGAAGATAGAAATATTTCCGCCGAGTACGAAAAGGTAAATCTCAGTGTTATAAAGAGATTTGAGTCTTTTCTTGATAGCTATATAGAAAAGAACCTTGCAGAGGAATACAACCACAACTATACAGTGATTTCAAGCCTTGCAGACGAAACCATAATATTATTGACCGGTTATCTTGATGGCACAATAGATGAAAAGGTTGCTCCCATATATGTTAGTTCTGAGATTAGTCAGGACGGACAAAGCCTTATTGCAACAGTAGATGTAAAGGGGCAGAAGCTTACACAGCCCGTCTTCTTCAACGGATACGGACACTGGGCAGATGCACTCTCTGATTATACAACCTTTACAGATTTGGGTGTAAATTATACTCATTACGAATTGGGCCCAAGCTCAGTATTAAAGCCCGGAACAGAGGGAAGGAAGTACGACATAAATGAATCGGCGGTAGCCAATGTAAAAAACATCTTCAAGACAGCCGAGGACAACAATCTTTCTATTATGTTTATGACGGCTATGCACTATTTCCCGCAGTTTATATATGACAATTATCCTGAAATAAACAATAGTGGAAGTGGCACTTTCCCTGATTTTATGCCGTATAATCCGACACATGATGAGGTAAAGGCAGCTCTCGAAGCTTTCTTAAGAGTCGTGATTCCCGAAATCAAGGATTACAAGTCTTTCCATAGTGTTTGCCTGGCTAATGAACCATTCTTTATTTCGTACGAGTATCCTGATTTTTATATCGGAGAATACCGCGAATTTTTGAAGAACAAATACAGCACAATATCCAATTTAAGGAATGCACACGGCAAGTACTATTATAGTTTTGACAGTGTAACCATGCCCGAAACTCCAAAGGTCGGTGCACAGTATAATGACTGGAGAGAGTTCAACGACTCAATACTTACCGAGTGGTTTGCATTTTTAAAAGATGTAGTCAAGGATATCGACGAAACTATACCTGTTCATACCAAGTGCTCTGCATATATATCAAGCGGCGGAAATGGAAACAGAAGAATTTTCTGCGGTACTAACTACGAGCAGTGGTCGCCCATTATGGATATCAATGGATGCGATGCCTGGGGTATTTACGGAGAAAATGCCAATAAGCTTCAGGGCAAGACTATGTGGTATGACTTTATGACATCTATGAAAAATGCTCCTGTAATAAACAGTGAGGACCATATATTAAGGGATAGTACAGAGATTACATACAATGCCAACGAGCTTGCTATGAACATAGCAGATATGTGGCAGGGTGCAATCCACGGCAGAGCAGGTTCTGTTTACTGGCTATGGGACAAATCCTCAAGAGCGCAGAATGGTACATACTATTATAATTCAAACCTTGCATACCGTGCTGACCATGTTGCTGCAATCGGCAAGGTCAACCTTGACCTTAATCGTATGGCAAATGAGATAACAGCAATTCAGAAAAAGAGTGCAAGATGTGCAGTTATGTATTCCAACTATACACAGGTAGGACTTTCTTCGCTTCATCTTTCGGCTATGTATGAGGTATACCGATACCTGCAGAATAACGGCGAAAAGGTCTACATAGTAAATGATACATATCCCGAAAAATTAAATGAAAATACAGACCTTGAGCTTTTGATAGTTCCTGTATGCCAGTATATGCCCGAAAAGGTATGGACCGAGATAAACGAATTTATTGAAAATGGCAAAAAGGTAATTTTCGTTGAATATAACAATGATTATTATAACGAAAACGGAAAGTCGCTCGATACCACACTAAAGAATAATGTTTTAAATAATTCCGGTAGGGTATCGTTTGGAAGCTTTAATTCTTCCACAGTAACTCTTTCGGGATATGAAGATGTACATAATGCCATAGGCAGTGCTATTGCCGGCTTTGACAGAGTTGTATCTGTAACAAGCTCAAACGGTGAAACCGAATGGACAAGTGCGAAGTACACAGATGATTATGTTATAAATCTTTGTAACTATGGAGGTTCCGATGCGGATATTTCTATACTGCTTGACGGATTGGCATATGATGAAACTGTATATGATTTAACAGAAAACAAAAATATATCAAACAGTTTTACTCTTAAACCATACGAAACAAAGCTTGTAAAGCTCAAAAATGCAGTATCTACAATGAGTTTCCGTTATTCCGACGGAACCAGGGCAACAGAAATTAAAACCGATAACATTACTTCAAAGGTCAATGCGGTTTTAGAGCCTTTTTCCGAATATGTTCATCTTCTTGCAATATATTCATCGGACAAAACCTTGGAAACCGTCGTAAAGACATCGGGCACTGCGGATAAGAACGGCAAGGTTACATCTTCGCTTGGCTTTGAAATAAAGCAAAACAAGCCCCTTCCATATATGATGAAATCATTTTTGATAAACAGTGTAGATAATTTAAAGCCATATATGGCATCGCAAAGTTTGGGCAAGTAAGAGAGGAATGATATAATGAAAAAATTTCTTAGACATATAATTGCGATAGCACTTACTGTAAGTTGCACAGCAACTACTTTTCCTCAGCTAATCGCAAGTGCAGCACAAGACATCACGCCGCCCGGTTGGGTATTGGATAAATCCTCTAATACTGTGGGAGGAGTTACGGTTGACACAACCGAAAAATACAGCGGTAAGGCTTCAATGAAGCTAAACAATCAGACACCCAGAACAGAGGAACAATATGTAAGAATAAGCTACGAAAAGATACCTGTTACACCCGGTCATACATACATATACGGCTTTAAGGCAAAGGTGAAAAACGCCAACAAAGCATACGTACAGATAAACTGGGACCGTACCAATCTTGGTTATCTTACTCCAACAGGCAAAACAGCAGATTGGAGAGGCTTTGAATTTGCATATACCAATCTGGATAAGACACAGGTGGCATTACGATTTGTAATGGAAAATGTTACAGATGCCCTTTGGATAGACGATGTGTATTTTTATGATGCTTCGCTTCCGAATACACCTGAAAACAATCTTATCAAAAATCCCTCGTTTGAAGAAAATGCTCCGGCCTCTTCTGCAGAAGAAGCAAGTCAGGATATTATACCCGTACACAAAAAAACTGACATAGTTATTGACGGCAAGGCTGATGAATGGTCAGAGGTTACTTCAAGAAAGCTTGATATATATACCGATTTCACAAAGCAGCCTCAGAGTGTTGCAGGTGAAATCAGCTATGCTTATGATGATGATAACTTCTATTTCCTACTTGATGTAGAAGATGATGCTCACTCACCGGTTACTGCCGGAAGCTACTGGAACGGAGACGGCTTACAGTTTACCATATGCGGCACGGATGAAACCTTTGGTATTTCTTATGGTGCGGTATATGACGAGCAAAATGATGCTACTGTGGAATTTGGTGATACAGCAATAATAACCGATACCAAAAGGACAGGAAATAAAACTACATATGAAGTTGCAATTCCATGGTCAGCATATTTTGGCAAAATCCCAAGTGTTGTGCTTTTCTGCGCTATTGTCAATGACAATGATAACGACGGACACGGCAGAAAGGGATGTATTGATGTCGCTCCCGGTATTTCCATGTACAAGGGAAGTCAGCTTTTCCCCAAAATGATGCTTTTAAGAGACGAAGATGAGTTTACAACCTTCTTTCAGGGAGACAAGGATATAGCTACAGGTGAAACAGCAAATTATTCTGTAGATTTGTTTAACCAGACCGATAAAACAAAGACATTTACTGTTTCCAGTGAAAAAGCCTCTGTAAAAAAGGAAATCAGCCTTGAAGGCGGAAAATCCGCAAGTGTCAAATTTTCTGCAAAACTCACAGGCTATGGCGAAACTGTTATGGATGTTTCGGTAACAGACGGCAAGAGTACCAGAAACGACTCTGTAGTTACAAATGTATGTGCAGATGAAGCTATAACCGTTGAAATAATTGCAAAACACAAGAAAAATTATAATGAACTTACCGACCTTATCTCAAAATGTATTACAAAGTCAATACCTATTGAGTATCAGAAGGTTAAGTATTATACAATCGAACTGTTTATAAAGTATCTTGAGGAGGATCTGGCGGACAATGACCTTACCAGAATTGCTCATCAGGATAAGGTTCTTACTCGTCTTTATAATGAAGCAAAAGAAGAACTTGAAGGCTTACTTGCAGGAACAATAGAACCTGTATCTGTCCCCAGATATGTTACATCACCTATTGAAGTTGTAGACAATCATTTTGTAGCTACAACACGTAGAGAAGACGGCACCTTGGAACAGCGACCCGTATTCTTCGTAGGGGCGGGACATTGGGAGCCTTCCAGACAGGCAGATGTAATAGAAACACTTTCTAAGGTTGGGTTTAACTGTTCACATCCGGAGCTTGGTCCCTGGGATATTATGACAGAGGCAATTCCGGTTAAGAGCTGGGGACTTAGAGGTGTTGGAAATTATGAGGTTGATGTAGATGCATCTACAGATGATGTACGAAGCGGAAGTTCAGCGCTTAAGCTCTCGTCAGCATTGCCATATGTGAGCAACAACTATAAATATCTCATACAGACAATAGATGCAAAGCCCAATACTACATATGAATATGGTGTTTCCGTAAAGAGTAAAAATGTACTGGGAGCATTCTATATTCTTACAACCAACGGCTTAACGGGTGTTGGTAACAGAGCAATGCGCCAGAGTCTTAACGGAACATTCGACTGGCGTGACGACAAGCTTACCTACACAACAGGACCCAACGAAAATACACTCAGCTTTATCATACTTGTAGAGAATAAGGCGGATGCTATTTTGGTAGATGATGCGTATATTCGTCAGGCAGGAACAAGCAAAAATCTTCTTTTAAACGGTGATTTTGAAGGAAGGTATCCCGAAGAGCAGTATTATGCAATAGACGAAAGGGTAGTCAAAAAGTTTGAAGAAACCTTTGATAACCTTGCAAAATACAATATTTCGGGACAGTTTGGTGCATCACCGCATTATGTTCCAACATTTGTTTTGGAGGATTATCCGGAGATTAATCTTCCTGAGCAGTGGGGTAACTTCAACCATCAGGATCCCAATCATCCCAAGCTTTTGGAGATGTATGAGATATTCTACAAAACTCTCATCCCGAGAATCAAGGACAAGGAATCCTTTGATGGTGTTATCCTTGCTAACGAACCGCAGTACAACTCAATGCTCGACAGTTGGGCATTTATAGATGATTATCGTGAGGCTATGAAAGAAAAATATCAGGATATTGCAAAGCTCAATGAAAGATGGGGAACAACATATAAATCCTTCGATGAGGTGGAGCTCCCTACAGGTATTGAGGCAACACCCAGATACTACGATTGGAAAGAATATAACGATACAATCCTTCCCAACTGGATTGGAAAGGTAAGTGAGTATATCAAGTCCATTGACCCCGAGGTATTTACACATGTAAAGGTTATGGATACCTTTAAAACAGGTGTAAACTTCCGTATAAGCTCCAGTGATAATTATGAAATTCTCAAAGATGTCACCGACATCAACGGATGCGACGCATGGTCAATGATTGCCACCGATGATTCAAGATGGAAGAATCTCTTCTATGACTTCCTTACATCAGTTAAGACAGCTCCTATCTACAACACAGAAGACCACATCATCGTAGATGCGAGGGTTCTTACGTATAATGACAAAGAAGTAATCTATAACGTTGCAGATATCTGGAATGGTGCGGTTCACGGCAGAGGCGGTTCTGTACTTTGGCTCTGGGACAGATATTCGAGGTCAAAGAACGGTACAATTTACTTTAACTCACTTCTTACGGCACGCCCTGATTCCGTTGCTACCCTGGGCAAGACAACTCTTGACCTTAACAGACTCTCCAATGAGGTTGTAGCACTTCAGAATGCCAAAAGCGATATAGCTGTACTATATTCCGATGCAAGTGTTCCGTATAATGATGAGATGCTTGATATCATACGCTCTGTTTCCGCATCTCTTGGCGAAAACGGACAAAAGACAAGATTTGTAGTTGAGAGTCAGCTTGATAATATGTTAAATTATAAAGCTATTATTATTCCCGGAAGCGTCAGCGTAAGAGAGGAAACTCTTGAGCAGCTGAAACTATTTGCGGAAAACGGCGGAAAGCTTATTGTTATCGGTGACAAAGCATTAACTGTTAATGAATATGGTGATAATCATAATGCAGATTCCATAACAGCTATAAAGGCCAAAGCCGTATGCCTTGGCTATGAAGATGCCGGAACCACAATCGCAGGTATCAGCAAGCAGGCTATAAAGAAGGAAATCACATCGCTGGTTAAATCACTTAGCCTTGATACTGTTGTTGTAAAAGACAAATTAACAGGCGAAAATCTCACAGATGCAGATTGGATTACAGCTGAATATGACGGTGCGTATATTATAAATCTTTGCAGCTATACATGGGACGACAGAGAAGCCGAGGTTTATATCAACGGCAAAAAGGTTGCTAATTGCGAAGATTTGATTAACTTTGGAAAGTATGGAGAAAGTATTACTGTAAAAGGACACACTCCGCTGCTTTTAAGAGTGGAAAAGTAAAGTTTAAAAAAATAGTTGACATTTAAAGTGTATTGCTGACTGCTAAATATATCACAGATGTGTTTTAGCAGTTGGCAGTCACTGTCATGCAGTATTATGACGGTGATTTTTGCAAAAATTTTAGAGGTAAATAACATATGGAAAAATGGATTTTAGAATCTGAAAAACTTGATTGGACTAAAAACAAAAAGCGTGAGTCTATCTGGACTCAAGGTAATGGTTATATGGGAGTAAGGGCTTCATTTGAAGAAAATTATCTTCAGTCTACCCAAAATACTCTTATTAACGGATTGTTTGATTGTCCAAAGGAAGAAGTTGCAGAATTGGCTGTTTTGCCTGATGCAACTAATTGTCAGATTACATTAAACGGCGAAATATTTAATATGACTTGCGGAAGCTTTGAAAAATTCTATACAAGTCTTAATATGAAAACGGGGGAATTCAAAAGAAGTCTTAATTGGCAAAGCCCGAAAGGAAAAAAGTACATAATAGAATTTTCAAGAATAGTGTCTGATGCAAGAAAGCACATTATGGCACAGACAGTTTCAATTACTCCTCTTTCGGAGGAAACAGAGATTTGTTTGATTACGGGATTAGACGGCAAGGTTACAAACACAGGAGTTCAGCATTTTACTAATCCGGAAAAACGAGCATACAGTGATTTAGTAAAGGGAATGTATCTTACTACATTGCAGTCACAAGTAGATGTGGCTATTCATTATATTCTTAAATTTAGCGAGGAATGCAGTGAAAGAATAATTATCGACAGGAGAAGCGTATATTCAGAGGTTACAAAAACTCTTGCTAAAAACCAAAAACTGACTATGGAAAAAATAGTGTCTTATGCTATGTCGAGAGATTTTGAATATGCTGACTTTGAATATAGTAACGAATCTTTGAGAAGTGACGGAAAAGCATATTTGACCGAAGCAGTTAAACTTGGATATAACGGTTTACTGCAGGAAAGTGCTGCTTCGTGGGAAAAGTTTTGGTCTGAATCCTTAGTTAGTGTAAATTCGAATAATGATCTGATAGACGGGGCAGTAATTTTTTCACAGTACCATTTGCATATTATGGCAAGCAGAGATGATAACCGTCTTGGCATTGGTGCAAAGGCGCTTAGTGGTGAAGGCTATATGGGTCATTCTTATTGGGATACTGAGATATTTATATTTCCGTATTATCTGTGCACACAGCCGGATGTTGCCCGTAGACTTTTGGAATATCGTTATCATCTGCTTCCGGTTGCAAAGGAAAAGGCGGCAAAGTATGGCTTTGAGGGGGCAATGTTTCCTTGGGAAAGTACATGGATAACTGATGGCGAAGCCTGTATAGAATTTGGTGATATGGATTTGTTAACAGGCGAAAGACGCCGCTTTACAATGGGCGAAACCGAAATTCATGTTACAGCCGGTATAGCATTTGCAGTATGGCAGTACTATTGTCTGACCGGTGATGAAAAGTTTATGCAGGAGTACGGAAACGAAATCATAGTTCGTACCGCAATATATTGGTCGCAAAGAGCAGACAAAAAGAACGGAAGATATGAAATTTTAGGTGTAATAGGCCCTGATGAGTACAAAGAGGATATAGACAATAACGCATATACAAATTATATGGCACACAAGAATCTTATCCTTGCCTCAAAAATTCTTGATTCCAAGCCGGATGAACTGTTGAAAAAACTCGAAAAAGAGTATAACATAGAAGATATTAAAGCCAAAATTATTGAGGTTGCCGACGGACTGTATTTGCCGGTACCTGAAGGTGACGGTATTATCTCTCAGTTTGACGGATGCAAAGCACTAAAAGAAAAAGACATATCATATTACAAGAGCTTAGACAGTGTGTTTGACATTTTTAAGGATTACGGTTTTGCAGAAATCCTTGAGATGCAGGTGTTTAAGCAGGCAGACCTTGTTATGCTGTTTTATCTTATGAGAGAAATATTTGATGAAGAAACAATTCGCAAAAACTTTGAATATTACGAAAAAAGAACCCTGCACGATTCGTCGCTCAGTATGTGTATCCATGCACTTGTTGCTGTTCGCCTCGGTATGAAGGAAATGGCAGATAAGCTGTTTTATGATTGCTGTTGTGTTGATTTTGGCGACAACACCAACAATTCGGATGCAGGTATACATTCAGCCTCAATCGGTGGAATATGGCTGGCAATCGTTATGGGATACGGTGGTCTCAGAATAAACACCGGAGGTTTGTCAATTAACCCTGTCCTGCCGGAAAGCTGGGAAAGCTATTCGTTCCCTGTATGGTTTAAAGGCAGTAAGCTAAATGTAATTGTAGACAAAAATGGCTGCAATATAGAACGCGTTTTGGGAGATAAGGTTACACTTACACTAAACGGAAAAGAAATTTCTGTATAATAAACACATATGGTATAAATAATTTTGGGAAGGTGCTGAAAATGAAGATTTATTTTTTAGGAACTTGTCACGGAGCTCAGGAAAAGGGGAGATTTCTTACCTGTTCTGTACTGGAATCAAATGGGAAAATGTATCTTATTGATGCAGGTGCACCCTTTGTATATCTGCTCAAAAATATGGATATAATCCCCCGAGAAAAGCTTGAAACGGCATTTATAACACATATGCACGATGACCATGCAATGCACATATTTTCATGTGTGTTCCATTGTAAAAATGCTCTCTATGTTCCGGAAGAGTCGGATATAGAGGGTATGAAAAAACTGATATGGTTTTACCATTGTGAATGGGCATACGAACACGGAAATCCGTGCGAAATAAGAAGTGTTTCCGACGGAGAATTCTATGATGACGGAAACATAAAGGTAACAGCTATCCCCACAAAGCATCTATCCAGGGGCAAATCGTATGCATATATGATTGAAGCAGAAGGAAAGAGAATTTTGTTCTCCGGCGATTTGTCAGATGATTTTGGCGATTATCCTGTTATCACAGAACAGATGTATTTTGACGCTGTCGTATGTGAACTTACACATTTTAGTGTAGAAACAGCAATTCCTAAATTTAACAAAACACGGACAAAGAAAATTCTTTTTAATCATGTAAGAGATGACAAAGTAAAGCTTTTGAAAGAAAACGAGGAAAAGCTTGAGATAGACTATTATATAACCAATGACGGCGACATAATAGAAATCTGAAGTGTTTCTGTAATCTAACAAATTGGAGGGGGTTAAAATTATGAAAACCAAGCAAGAAATACAGCTTCAAAAAAACATGAAACGTAACAGACGCAAAATGAAGCTTCGTAATGACATAGATGCATGGATTTTAATGCTTCCTATGGTTATTATTCTTTATCTGTTTGTGTGGCGTCCTACTGTATTGGGCGGTGTCTGGTCGTTCTTTAGAATGAAGGCATACTCGGTAGGCGAGTTTTGCGGATTTGCCAATTATAAGATAGTTTTGTCGCATACACAATTTCTGCCTATGCTGTGGAACACAGTTCAGTATGTTTTGTGGTCGATTGCAATTGGCTTTTTACCGCCACTTGTAATTGCTATTATGGTAAATGAAATGGTACATTTCAAAAGCGGTTTCAGAGTGCTTATATATTTGCCTACAGTAATACCCGGTATAGCGGCTATGCTGATGTGGTATTTTATGTACTATCCTGACAATACGGGTCTTTTGAATATGCTTCTTGCAAAGTTAGGTGTGGAACCTTACATATGGCTAAATGATCCCAAATTTGCAAAACTTGGTATAGTAATATATTCTACCTGGAAAGCTTTTCCCGGAACGATGCTTTTGTATTTTGCTGCACTTCAAGGAGTTTCAGCAGAATTGTATGAAGCTGCTCTGATTGACGGGGCAAGCTCGTTTAAGAGATTCTGGAATGTAACAAGACCTGCAATCGAAGGATTGCTACTGCTCAATATAGTAAGACAGATAATAAGCGTATTTCAGATAATGGAAGCACCGATGGCTATGACCGGCGGCGGACCGAACGGTGCATCAACACCTTTGTCTCTGCAGCTGTATAATTACGGTTTTAACAGCGGCGGAAAAGGTACAGGGCAGGCTATGGCTCTTGGTGTTATCATATTTTTAATTTTGATAGTTTTCACGATATTCTATTTTTGGCTTAACCGCAAAGTAGAAGACAGACATTAAGGAGGGAGAGATATTTATGAAAAAGTTTAGAAATAAACAGGCAGGTATTTTATGTTTCTCCGATTTGAAAACTGCAAGAGGCAAGACTTTGTATTGGTTTTTCTTTGCGGTACTTTGTCTGACATGTGTTATAACGGTTTTTCCGGCTATATGGACTGTACTTACATCATTTAAGGAAACACAGGAAATATATGAAGCATTTAGTATATTCCCCAGAAATTTATCTTGGGATATAATTGTAAAAAGAATATCAGAGTCGTGGCAGGTTCTTCAGCTTTCTGATGAGATTGTGAACACAATCGTACTTTCTCTTGGAAATCTTGCTTTTAAAATTGTTGTGTGTGGTTTTGGCGGATACGTTCTTTCAAAGCTAAAGCCAACAGGAACAAAGCTTATATTTACTCTCGTTGTATGGACAATGATGATGCCCGGGCAGATAAGAATGGTACCAAATTATATTTCCTGGCTGCACTTCCCATTTGCATCTGATAATCCTATGGGTGCAAATCTTCTTGATACATACTGGCCTATGTGGCTGGGTGCGGGCGGTGATACATTTGCTGTACTTCTGTTTAAAAACGCTTTTGACGGGCTTTCCAATTCTTATGTAGAAGCAGCAAAGCTGGATGGTTGCAGCAACTACGGTGTGTTTTTTAAGATAATGCTTCCTCTTGCTATGCCTATTATAATATATGAATCTATTGGTGTCTTAAGCGGTGCATGGTCAGATTTCTTTACTCCGCTTCTGGTACTTGACAAAAATGTTGTTGTCCCGCTTAGAATTTACAGACTTCAGGGTGATTCCAGCACACAGATGAACACATATTTTATGGCGCTTGTATTTGCAAGTATTCCGCCGTTCATTATATTCGCCGTATTCCAGAAGAGAATTATGGGCGGAATTAATATCGGCGGTGTCAAAGGGTAATATAATAAAAATATTATTATAAAAAGGAGAGAAAAAACTATGTTTAAAGGAAAAAAGAAAAGTATCAAAATTGTTGCACTTGTAATGTCAATGCTGCTTGTTTGCGGCTTATTTACAGGTTGTAACAAAAAGGCAACAGACAAAGATGAAGAGGGCAGAACAGTTATTTCTGTTGGTTCATGGCCCAGCGCTGAGGGCGAGTCACTTGATAAGATGAATGACAGAAAAGACCGTTTTGAAAAAGCTAATGAGGATGTTGTAATAGTTCCTGATACCTGGGCTTTTGAAAGACAGACCTTCTATTCAAAAGCGGCAGGCGGACAGCTTCCCACAGTTTATATGGCGGGCTTCACAGAGGTACCCGAAATAATCACTTCGGAGTATTCTGCTGACCTTACAAAGGTTTTGAAAAAACGTGGTTATGACGGTAAGTTCAATGATGGTATAATGGATGTTGTAAGTGACAACGGAAAGATTATGGCTTTCCCGACTATGGCATACATTCTTGGTCTTGCATATAACGTAGAAATGTTTGAAAAAGCAGGTCTCATGGAAGAAGACGGCACACCCAAACAGCCAAAAGATTGGGATGAGGTTGTTGAGTTCGCTGTTAAGATTAAAGAAGCAACAGGCAAGCCTGGTATCGTTCTTCCTACAGCAGGAAACAGCGGCGGTTGGATATTTACATCTATTGCATGGTCCTTTGGTGTTGATTTTATGGAAAAGGATGCCGACGGCAAATGGAAAGCAACCTTTGATACCAAGGAAGCTGCAGAGGCA
Organism: Clostridia bacterium; assembly: GCA_017621495.1. Classification (GTDB taxonomy): domain Bacteria; phylum Bacillota; class Clostridia; order UMGS1810; family UMGS1810; genus RGIG8748. Next base: position 35,868 of record JAGATB010000005.1, on the reverse strand, counting down.
CTTCAGTTTATCAAAGACTTAAAATGGAAGCACAATGTTCTTCCCGCAAATACATTGATTAACGGCGAAGAATGGTACAAACAGTTTGCAACAGGCAATGGTGCTATGACTATAACAGCAGGTGACTATCCCAGACGTGTTGTAAAATACGGTATGACAGCAGATAAGGTTGGTATGCTGGCAACACCTGCAGGACCAAAGCGTCATGTAACTCTTCTTGGTGGTGAAGTTCTTTGTGTTAAAGCTGATGCAACAGAAGACCAGATTGATGCTGCAATTCGCTGGATTGAAACTGCATACAATTACAGCCTGACAGACGAATACAAGAAGAATGCAGAAGCGTCTATCGAAAGTCAGCTCAACGAAGGACGTCATGTCGGTATCAAGAGTATGAGCCCATGGAATGTGGATACAGAGGCACTTAAATGGTATCACAAGTATATTGATTCAAAGGCAAATGCAAATATCAATCATGTAAAATTATATAATGATTTCGTTGCGAATTGCCCTGCTGATATTCAGCCGGAAGAACCTGTTTGTGCACAGGAGCTTTATGCAATACTTGATGCTTGTATTCAGGAAGTATTGACTAATAAGAATGCTGATTGTGCCAAGGTTATGAAGAAGGCGAATGCAGATTTCCAGGCAAACTATCTTGATAATCTGGTGTATTAATATATTATATAACAAACTGTTTTGTCCTCAAAATTTTTTTGAGGACAAAACACTATTATAGTAAAATAGCACAAGGACGGAAAACAAATATGAATTTTAAAAAATATAAAGCTGTAATTTTTGATTTGGACGGTGTAATCGTATCTACTGACGAATGTCATTACGAGGCATGGAAAATGCTATCAGATGAAGAAGGGATTTATTTTGACAGAGAAATAAATCAAAGGCTGAGAGGTGTCAGCCGTATGGAGTCGCTCGAAATAGTTCTTGAGCGTGCACAAAAGCAATATACCGACGAAGAAAAACTTGAAATGGCAACAAGAAAAAATAATTATTATGTAGAAAAAATTCAAACTCTTGACCAAAGTGCAATTCTTGATGGTGCATTAGAGTTTATAGATATGGCAAAATCAGTCGGTTTGAAGGTGGCAATCGGTTCTTCGAGCAAAAATACAATGACTATTCTTAAACAAGTTCAATGCGACGGGATTTTCGATGCAATAGCAGATGGAAATGACATCAAGAATTCCAAGCCGGCACCCGATGTTTTTTTAGTTGCCGCTAAAAAGCTCGGTGTTAATCCCAAGGATTGTATGGTAGTAGAAGATGCTTATGCAGGTGTTGATGCTGCCATTAGCGCAGGGATGGATGTCTTGGCAGTTGGCTATGCCGGTACATATGAAATAGCTACATACAGCGCAAAGTCTCTGGGAGAACTAATTTGATAATCCGATTTGGAGGAGATTAAAATTAAACCTATTCAGAATTTACATACTCATACAAAGTTTTGCGATGGTTTAGACACTCCGGAAGAAATCGTCCTTTTTGCTATTGAAAAGGGGTTTAGTTCGATTGGATTTTCGGGACATTCATTTACACATTATTCTAAGGCATTTGCAAAAATAGGCGATCACACCAAAGAATATAAAAAGTGTGTAGCCGATTTGAAGGAAAAATACAAAGGTCAAATAGAAATTTATCTTGGACTTGAGGTGGATATGTATTCCAATCCTGATATGTCGAATTATGATTATCTCATCGGTTCAGTCCATTATCTTAGAGACGGAGATAAATATATTGATTTTGATAAGAGTGTTGATGATGTTGAAAATATTATAAATGACTTTTACGGTGCAGATGCAATAAAGTATGCCAAAGCGTATTATTCTGCTTTAGCACAGCTTCCGGATTATGGCGATTTTGATATAATTGGGCACTTTGATTTAATAACCAAGCATTGCGAAACAAGAAAATTTTTTGATGTGGAGTCAAAAGAATATCTAAGCACTGCGTTGGATGCCATGGAAGCCTTGCGTGGAAAAATTCCTTTTTTTGAAATTAATACGGGAGCAATGGCGAGGGGGTACAGAACTACACCTTATCCGGATTTTTTGTTGTTAAAAGAACTAAAAAGACTTGGTTTTGGCGCTGTTATATCCTCGGATTGTCATAATAAAATGAAGCTTGATTATAAGTTTGATGAAGCGGCAGCACTTTTGAAAGAATGCGGATTTAAGGAAAGATATATTTTGACTAAAAACGGATTTGAAGCGGTTTCGCTTTAGAAGGAGAGAAGTATGAAATATTTTACAACCATAGTAGTGTTTTTTTCGATATTGGGAGCTTTTGATAAGATATTTGGCAATCGCTTTGGTTTAGGTAAAGAATTTGAAAAAGCATTTAATCTTTTGGGCGTAATGGCGCTTTCAATGATTGGTATGATAATAATATCCCCATTTCTGGCAGAAATAATGGTTCCGATAGCGGTATTTTTTCAAAAAGTTTTGCATTTAGATGCTTCTGTTATTCCTGCATCTCTGTTTGCAAATGATATGGGTGGTGCACCTATGGCAATCAAAATGGCTGCAAATCAAAAAATCGGTCTTTATAATGCACTTGTAGTTTCATCAATGATGGGGTGCACGATTTCCTTTACTATTCCGTTTGCCTTTGGTGTGGTTGAAAAAACTCGCCAGCAAGAACTTATGTACGGTTTTTTATGCGGAATAGTAACTATCCCTGTGGGATGTTTTGTTTCGGGAATTATCTGCAAGATACCGTTTGCGATGCTTATAATTAATCTTATCCCTCTTATACTTTTTTCTGCGATCATAGCTGTAGGTCTTGTTTTGACACCGAATATATGTATAAAGATTTTCAAGGTGTTCAGTGTGTTAATTTCCATTGTGATTACATTTGGTCTGTTACTTGGAATTATAAGATTTTTGACAGGATTTGAAGTTATTAAAGGGCTTGCCACAATCGAAGAAGGTGCGGCAATCTGCCTTAATATTGCAATCGTTTTGTCGGGTTCATTTCCGTTTATGTGTATTCTTTCAAAGCTTTTGGCAAAACCGCTTAAAGATGTCGGCAAACATTTTGGAATAAACGAAATTTCGGTTATAGGCGTCATTTCAACTCTTGTCACAAGTGCAACTGCATTTGGAATGATGGACAAAATGGACAAAAAAGGTGCGGCTATAAACTCTGCTTTTGCCGTTTCGGGAGCTTTTGTTTTGGGAAGCCATCTGGCATTTACAATGGCGTTTGACGCCAATTACATACTTCCTGTGATAGTAGGCAAGATTGTATCCGGCTTAACTTCGGTAATTCTTACATATTTGATATTTGATAAAGTCACTACAAAAAACTAATTTCTTTTAGGGGGTCAATATGATGAAAATAAAGGCAGTTAAAACAGTATTTGGACAAGAACCATTTAAAGAACGTAATGATGTGTCGGTTTGCAATGACAAAGATAGGGAAGGGGAGCTTATATGTGTATTTCCTGATGTAGAGTACCAGGAAATAAAAGGCTTTGGCGGAGCTTTTACAGAAGCCGCAGCTACAACAATTGACAAATTAAGCAAGAAGAATAGAGATAGAATCCTAAAATTATATTTTGATAACTGTGAGGGTATCGGATATAATTTTGGTCGTGTTCATATAAATAGCTGTGATTTTTCATTAGAGAATTATTGCTATGTTAAAGATGACGATGAAACTCTTGAAACATTTGATATTTCAAGAGATAAAAAATTTATAATTCCTATGATAAAAGATGCAATGAAATATAACGATATTGATATGTTTGCATCCCCGTGGAGTCCGCCTGCTTACATGAAAACTAACGGACAGATGAACTGCGGCGGAAAACTTAAAAGTAAATATAATGACCTATGGGCACAATATTTCGTTGAATTTATAAAGGCATATGAACTTGAAGGAATTAATATAAGTACTGTCTCGGTTCAAAACGAGCCGAAGGCAATTCAAAGATGGGATTCGTGTATATATACAGCCGAAGAAGAAAGGGATTTTATTAAGAATCATCTTGGTAAAAGGCTAAAACCTTTGGGAGTAAAACTGCTGTTTTGGGATCATAACAAGGAAAGAGTACTTGAACGCGCAAAGACCGTATTAGGTGACCGCGATACAATGGAATATGTAGACGGAATAGCTTTTCACTGGTACAGCGGTGACCATTTTGAACAGCTTGAGATGTTTAACAAGCTCTACCCCGAAAAAGACATAGTCTTTTCGGAGGGGTGCTATGAATATAGTCTTGGAAAAAAGGAAACCGTACAAATAGGAGAGAAGTATGCTCATGATATGATTGGTAATTTCAATAATTATTGCAATGTTTTTTGTGACTGGAATTTGGTTCTTGATGAAAAAGGAGGACCAAACCATGTAGGTAACTATTGCGATGCGCCTATTATGGCAGATACGGTTAATGATAAAATTCATATTCATGATTCGTATTACTATATAGGCCATTTCAGCAAGTTTGTAAAAAAAGGTGCTAAAAGAATAGGTAGCAGCAAGTGGACATCAGATATTGACACAGTTTCGTTTAAAAATCCCGATGGAAGTGTTGTATCTGTGGTACTTAATGCCACAGACAAAGAAAAACAGTTCTGTTTTAGCATTGAGGGTAATATGCTGAAAACACAACTGGAGCCACATTCTATTGCTACATATATATTTAAATTTTAAACCAAACATTTTATTAATGAGACAAATTTATAATATCTTCTAAATAACAAAAGACTTGCATGCCGTGGATATTATGATATATCCACAGCATGCAAGTCTTTGTACTCAATATGATTGAACCGCCGTATAGGTAACCCTATGTACGGTGGTGTGAGAGGTAGATACACACTGTTGATAAAACGTCAACATGATGCTTTTTCGAAACCTGCAGGCAGTGAAAAGCTGAAAATTCATTGCTTATCCAAAAACTCCCGTATAGCCTTCTCTACGTCGGACACTTCCTTTTCAAACTGAGGAGCAGGTACTCTCAGTGCTCCTGCACCCAGGATTATCATCTGTTCCAGATTGTCCGATGTAGCTACTCTCACAAAGTACTCCGAGGCCAGCTTATGAGATGCCTTTTCTATATATGAGTCGGCAGTTTCGGCTTCCTTGGTGTATACCACGCTTATACCGGTTACATGCTCCACTTCTCCCAAATTTCCTTTGACCTTATAGGCATCAAATACCACAGCCAGCTCACAGCCTCGTACAGCCTTGTAATTTATGAGTCTGTTTATCAGTGTGCTTCGTGCCAGGTCTATGTTTTTGTCTGCCAGGTCTTTTAGCTCTTTCCATGCAAATATTATGTTGTAGCCGTCTACCAGTATATATTCGTCCTTTACGGTAACAGGCTTCCCCTTACCTTTATATGGCTTGGTGCTGTCACCGCCGGTTCTGTGTTTCACCATGCGGGGGGCTTCCTTCGGCTTGCCGAATGTCATCTCAAATATCCTGCCAAGCTCCTCTTCCGATACATTAAGTGCGTCAAACCTTCGTTCTCTGCCGGGGGTGTATTCGTCCGGCTCCGACTTTGCCTTAAGGGCACTCTCCAGATGCATATGCTCGCAGACCTCGGCCCAGTTGACGTTAAACGCCGCTCCGTGTGAGCAGAATACAGAGTCAGCCGTGTTTTCTGTGTCTGCATCGCAGTTGTAGGCGATTGCCTCTATGACCTCATCAGAGTTAATGCATGGCTCATAGCCCTTCAGGGTGCAGCTCATCTGTCCTCTGCCACCGGTAAAGCTCAGGATATCCTTTTGATAAAACTGCAGCTTTGATACAGGTGCACTACCCGTTATATATGACATTTCATTCATGGTATCCGGAGAGGTAAAGGCTCCGCCCATCTGCGATATATCATTCATCACTCTGCCTATATTCTCTGTAGGTACCTCTATGCGGAAGTCATACCACGGCTCCAGCAGTATGCTGTCGGCATTTCTCAGTCCGTGACGTACTGCCCTGTAGGTTGCCTGGCGAAAGTCTCCACCGTCGGTGTGCTTCTGATGTGCTCTGCCTGAGGCAAGTGTTATATCTATATCCGTAATCGGTGAGCCTGTAAGCACTCCGAGGTGAGTTTTCTCTGCGAGATGGGTGAGTATCAGTCTCTGCCAGTTGAGGTCAAGCTCGTCCTCACGGCATTTTGATGAAAAGGTAACTCCGCTTCCTCTCTTGCCCGGTTTTAATATCAGATGCACCTCTGCGTAATGTCTCAAAGGCTCATAGTGACCTACGCCTTCTACCGTATTTGCTATGGTTTCCTTATATATGATGCCTCCCTGCTCAAATTCGGGCTCAAATCCAAATCTGTCTTTTATCACACGCTTTAAAACCTCGGTCTGTACCTCGCCCATGAGCTGAACTCTTATCCTGCCCAGCTGCTCACTCCAGGATACATTGAGCTTGGTTTCCTCTGAAGCCAATTTTTTAAATGCAGCGAACGCCTCTGTGTCATTAACTGAGTAAGGCAGCTTCACAGTATAGGAAAACACAGGCTCCAGCATGGCACCGACGGAGTCCGGTTCTATACCCAGTCCATCTCCGGGGCAGGCAAGGCTAAGACCGGTTACTGCGCATACACTGCCCTGTACAGCAGTCTGCACACCTTCATATTTATCACCGGAGTATATGCGGATTTCGTTTATCTTTTCATTCCATTCGCTGCCGTCGGCGGTACCTGTCAGCACGGTTTTTACATTGAGGCTTCCGCTTGTTATCTTCATATGGGTGAGCCTGTTTCCGCGTTCGTCCTCTGATATTTTAAATACCTTGGCACCGAATTTATCGCAATAGTCCTTAACACGGGTATATTTATCAAAACTTTCCATGAAGTACTGTACACCGTCATTTTTCAGCGCAGAGCCGAAAAACACGGGGTATATATGCCTTCGGTTTATGGCATCGGCTAATGCGGTATCTGTTACATTGCCGGTTAAAAGCTCGTTTAGTATACCCTCGTCGCACATTGCCATGGCTTCCAGTGTATCCGTGTCAAACTCTCCGCTGAAGTCTGTGCAGCCATCGGATAGAGTGCTTTTGAGCTTTTCTGTAATTTCACCTATGCCGGGATTTGGCAGGTCGGTTTTGTTTACAAATATAAATGTGGGCACGCCGTAATTCTCCAGCAGCTTCCACAGGGTTCTGGTGTGGCTCTGTACTCCGTCGGTGGCACTTATCACCAGTACTGCGTAGTCCAACACCTGCATAGCTCTCTCTGCTTCTGCACCAAAGTCCGCATGCCCCGGTGTGTCCAGAAGTGTTACGGTCGAGCTGTAATTTGTAAACACAGCCTGCTTGGAAAAAACAGTAATTCCTCTTTCTCTTTCTATAGAGTTTGTATCCAGAAAGCTGTCTCTGTGGTCTACTCTGCCCAGAGTGCGTATACTGCCGGAATTATATAGTATGGCTTCGCTGAGGGTTGTTTTACCCGCATCAACGTGTGCCAGTATTCCCATAGTTATCCTTTTATCCTTCATAAGTACTCCTTACTTCTTCGCTTATTCCCATACGAGCCGGGTACGCTGCCTTTATACGTCAAGCTGTGTACTGCTCGCCGTTTTTTTCTTAATTATATATTTGCCGCTCACGGACTTTTTATTATATAGTATAACTGTAATTAAAATTTGTCAATAGGGGACGGCACAAATGAAATAAAAAAATATTTTTGATAATGACACAGCCGCAGTGCACGGAGGTAAACAGCGATTCTGACGATACCCGGTCGGCACTTTGATTGTGAATTAGATATTAACGTATCATTTCAATATGTTTAATTTTGCCAAAATTCCCGTTGACAAAGCTCTTTGGAAGTATTATACTACATTTTAATATTTCCCGGGGAGATGAAATGACATGAGACATTTTTTGTATAATCTGAGTTATAAATATCAGGCTTTTATGCAGGGACGTTACGGAATTGACGAGCTTAATATATTTTTGCTTGTAGCTTCAGTTGTGTCGCTGCTTTTGGCACGCACAGGCGTGATATTTTTCTTCGTTTTTCAAATTTTGGCATGGGTGTTGCTTATCATAGCACTGGTTAGGACATATTCACGCAATATAAGCAAACGATATGAGGAAAAAATGAAGTTTTTGAAGCTCAGAAACCGCTTCATGGCGTGGTACAAGATTAAAAGAGATGCATGGCAAAATCGCAAAACACACAAGTATTTCCGCTGCAAAAAATGCAAGGCAAGCATTCGAGTGCCCAAACACGTGGGCAAAATAGAAGTTACCTGCCCTAAATGCAGATATAAATTTTTCAAAAAAGTGTAACAAAATATTTTACTGCAATACTGTCAGCTTTTAAGTTGACAGTATTGCTTATCAATGGCGATTTTATTCTGTTAATATTTCCAGACTTCTTTTCAAAATTCCGTTCATATGTGCTATTGCTGTGCCGTAATTTGTTATAGGTATATTCTGACTTTCGGCACATTTTACTCTGTACATCATTTCTTTTTCATTTATCATGCATCCGCCGCAGTGTACAATCAGAGCATATTTACTTAAATCCTCCGGGAATGTACCGCCCGATGAGAACTCAAAGTTAAGCTTATGCCCGGTATGCTTTTCTATTAATTTAGGGAGTTTCACTGTACCGATGTCGTTGCATTGACGGTGATGTGTACAGCCTTCACTTATGAGCACCGTGTCGCCGTCATTTAGAGTGTCAAGTACAGTTGCACCCTTCACTGCACTGTCCAGAAGTCCTTTTACCCTTGCAACAAGTATTGAAAATGAAGTCAGCTTTATATCCTCCGGCACGTCCTTGCTTACTCTGCCGAATACCTGGCTATCGGTTATCACTATCTTAGGCTTTACGCCAAGCTTTTTGAGCGTGTCCGGGAGCTCTTCCGGCTGAACCGTTACTGATACAGCCCCTGCGTCCAGTATATCCCGTATAGCCTGCTGCTGGGGCAGTATCAGCCTGCCCTTGGGAGCGGATTCATCTATGGGGATTACCAGTATTGCTATATCTCCTCTCTCTATGAAGTCCGCTACCATTCTCTTTTGGCTTTCTTGGGGTTTTAAGCTGCCAAGCTTGTCTTTGAGTTCATTTATATTTATTTTCTTTTTTGCACTTACATATATTTCGTTGCCCTTTGCTTCGGGGACACAACTGAGCAATTCGCACTTGTTGTACACTGTAATATAGCTTATATTTTTGCTTTCAAAAAGCTCTGTCAGCTTTTTGTCCTCATCCTGCATCCCAGCGGTAATATCAATTACGAGTACGGCTATATCTGTTTTATTAAGCACCTGCATGGTTTTTTTGATTCGCATTTCTCCCAGCTCGCCTTCGTCATCAAGCCCCGCCGTATCTATTATAACCACCGGCCCCAGTGGCAAAAGCTCCATTGATTTATACACAGGGTCCGTAGTAGTACCGGCTATATCGGATACCACTGCAAGCTCTTGTCCGGTAACGGCATTAACCAAGCTGGATTTACCTGCATTTCTTCTGCCGAAAAATGCTATGTGCACTCTGTTGGCGGATGGTGTGTCGTTAAGTCCCATATGTCACGCCTCCTATAAGATTATATATAAATTTTAGCATTATATCAGCCTTGTGTCAATCAAGATTACAAAATAATTTGCTTTTTTCGCATTTTCCTTGACATTTTTGCTCGTTTTTTGTACAATATATTATGTATGGATATAATTAGAAACTAACATAAATGGAGGGAGCTTATAATGCTTACCAAAGCACCTAAAGGAACTGCAGACATATTGCCGGAGAATTCCTATAAATGGCAGTATGCAGAAAACGTTATCAAGAAGCTTTGCGCCGACTTTGGTGTCAAGGAAATACGCACACCTGTATTTGAACACACAGAGCTTTTCAGCCGTGGAGTGGGTGACACCACAGATGTTGTAGAGAAGGAAATGTATACCTTCAATGATAAAGGTCAAAGGAGCATTACCCTGCGACCGGAGGGTACGGCAGGCGCCGCAAGAAGCTTTATAGAGCACGGACTGTTCAACAACCCCCAGCCTACCAAGCTGTTTTACCAGATAAGCTGTTATCGTTATGAGAAGCCACAGGCAGGCAGGATGAGGGAGTTTCACCAGTTCGGTGTGGAGTACTTCGGTACTCAGAATTATGCCGCCGATGCCGAGATTATAGAGCTTGCGCTAATGCTGTTTGGCAGACTGGGTCTAAAGGACCTTACCCTGCGTATCAACAGCATAGGCTGTCCGCATTGCCGCAAAGCGTATAATGATAAGCTCAAAGAGTACTTATCGGCAAATTATGATGAACTGTGCGACACCTGCAAGAGTCGTTTTGACCGCAATCCCATGCGTATAATCGACTGCAAGTCGTCTGTGTGCAAGGATATCATAAAGGATGCTCCCAGGCTCATAGACTACCTTTGTGATGAGTGCTCCGAGCACTTTGCAAATGTCAAATCCTCCCTGGATAATATGGGTATTGAGTACGAAATCGACCCTGATATCGTAAGAGGACTGGACTACTACACCAAGACAGTGTTTGAAATCACTGCGGATATAGCCAGCTCCAATGCCACAGTATGCGGCGGCGGACGTTACGACGGACTTGTTAAAGAGCTCGGCGGTCCCGATACCCCTGCGTGCGGATTTGCCATAGGCATGGAGAGACTTTTCCTCTGTCTCGAGGCTCAGAATGTGGAGATAAATGATGAAAGTGCTATGCAGATTTTTGTGGGCAATATAGGTGCAGAGAGTGCCAAATTTGCTCAGAAGCTGGTTCATGACCTGAGACTTCTGGGAATAAGTGCCGATTATGACAAGCTGGACAGAAGTGTAAAGGCTCAGATGAAGCAGGCGAACAAGCTGGGATGCAAATACTCCGTAATCATAGGAGATAACGAGATTACCGAGGGCAAGGTCATGCTTAAGAATATGGCACTGGGTGAATCTGCAGAGGTTGAATTGAATGCGCAGGCAATTGCAAAAAATATTGAAGAAAATTACTAATCACGTTATCATAACAGACGTGACTTCATACTGAAAGGAATGAAATTTAATGTTTGAAAAAATTACCGATTTTAAAAGAACCGACATGTGCGGCAATCTTACCAAGGAAGATATAGGCAGAGAAGTCACCATCATGGGCTTTGCAGACCAGGTGAGAGACTTGGGCGGTCTTATCTTCATTAACTTAAGAGATATCTCCGGCATTATCCAGCTCATGTTTGATACAGATAACAAGGACCTCTGCGAAAAGGCTGCCAAGGTAAGAAGTGAATATGTGCTTGCCGCAAGAGGTGTGGTACAGCAGCGTTCCTCCGTTAATAAGAATATGAAAACCGGTGAGTTGGAAATCGCAGTTTCCGAGCTTCGTATACTGGATTCTGCAGAGACACCGCCCTTTTATATAGTAGAAAACAGCGATGTTAAAGAGGAGCTCCGTCTCAAATACCGCTACCTTGACCTTCGCCGTCCGGATATGCAGCGCAGGATGATATTAAGAAGCAAAATTGCCAAAATAGTGCGTAATTTCTACGACGAAAACGGATTCCTTGAAATAGAAACTCCCATGCTCCAGAAGAGCACCCCGGAGGGTGCCAGAGACTACCTGGTGCCCAGCCGTGTGCACAATGGTAAGTTTTATGCACTGCCCCAGTCTCCACAGCTATATAAACAGCTGCTTATGATATCCGGTATGGACAGATACTATCAGATAGTTAAGTGCTTCCGTGACGAGGACTTAAGAGCAGACCGTCAGCCGGAATTCACACAGATAGATATAGAGATGTCCTTTGTTGACATGGACGATGTAATAAGCGTAAATGAAAAGCTCCTTGCCAAGATTTTCAAGGAGATAAAGGGTATAGATGTAGAGCTTCCATTCCTTAGAATGCCCTACAGTGAAGCTATGGATCGCTTCGGTTCGGACAAGCCTGATACCAGATTCGGTCTTGAGCTTAAAGATATATCCGATGATGTTAAAAACTGCGAATTTAAGGTGTTTACAGATGTGCTGGCAAACGGTGGCTCGGTGCGTGCTATCAATGCCGAAAACCTGGGCGATAAGCTCACCAGAAAGAAGATTGATGCCCTTGGTGAATTTGTAAAGACATACAAAGCAAAGGCACTTGCTTGGATTAAGGTTAACCCCGACGGTATTCAGTCACCTATAGCCAAGTTCCTCTCCGAAGATGAGATGAATGCTATATTAAAGAACATGAACGCCAAAGAAAACGACGTTATCTTCATCATAGCAGACAAAGACAGCGTAGCATACGCTTCCCTGGGTGCATTGAGACTGGAAATTGCAAAGAACTATGACCTCATAGACGAAAACAAATTTAACTTCCTGTGGGTTACAGACTTCCCCTTGCTTGAATTTGACGAGGAAGAAAACAGATATGTTGCCATGCATCACCCCTTCACCTCACCCAAGGATGAAGACCTGGAGCTTCTCGACACAGACCCGGGTAAGGTACACGCAAAGGCTTATGACATCATATTAAACGGTGTAGAGCTTGGCGGCGGCAGTATCAGAATTTACAACTCCGAGCTTCAGGAGAAGATGTTCAGTGTACTTGGATTCAGCAAAGAGGACGCATGGGCAAGATTTGGCTTCCTTATGGAAGCGCTCAAATACGGCACACCACCTCACGGCGGTATGGCATACGGCTTCGACCGTATGGTAATGCTCATAGACGGCTGCGAATCCATCAGAGATGTCATCGCATTCCCCAAGGTGCAGAATGCTTCCGAACTCATGAGCGGCGCTCCCGATGTGGTAGACGCAAAACAGCTGGGCGAGCTGGGTATAGATATAACTAAATCAGAAGAATAAAATACAACGACGAGGGCGTCGTTCCCTATAATACGAGCTTATCCGTACCATAGGGAGCGACGCCCTCGTCGCTCCGTTACTATTTACAACACTTCACAAATCTTCGCCTTCGCTTCCAGCAGATGTCCTATATTTTTCTTGACCGTTTCTTCGTCGGCTCTTTGTATCGGTGCCGATATGCTGAATGCATACGCCGGATTATCGCCCACCTTGGGCAGGGTTGCCGCTATACAAAATACACCTATTTCGTTTTCTTCGTTGTCTACTGAGTAGCCAACGGCTCTGATTTTTTCTATTTCTTTCATTAACTTGTCATAATCGGTTATGGTATTTTCCGTGCGCTTATTGATGGTACACTTCTCCCATACACTGAAAATCTCGTCCTCCTCCAGCTCGGCAAGTATCGCCTTGCCTACAGCAGTGATTGGCATAGGCTGAGACATGCCTATTCTGGATACCATTCGTATGGAGCTTTTGGGTGCTTCAAATTTGTCTATATATACCACGTTTTTGCCGTTTCTTTCTACCAGATGCACTGTTTCACCGCAGTCCTTGGACAGCTTTTCCAGTAGGGGACGCACCTGCTCTCTGATGTCAAAATGCTCCAGAAAACGCGAGGAAACCCTAAGCAGCTTGGGGCTTAAGGCGTAGTGCTCGTTTTGCTCATTTTTGGCAACATAGCCCAGAGATACCAGGGTGTTTATGAGACGGTGCACCGTAGCTTTATGGAGACCGGATTTGTCCGACATGTCCTTTATGCTCATTTCTTTCTTTTTGGACAGTATTTCTATTAACTTAAATGTGCGTTCAACCGACTGAACGCTTCCTTGCTCTGCCACATATATCATATCCTTTCCGAATTAAGCCTCCTTTGTCAAAGGAAGGGGGACCGCAAAGCGGTGGATGGATTCCTCACTAAAGAATGTCCCCAAAATAATTCTAACACAAAAATTTTAATTTTGCAACAAAATATTATTGACTTTTGAGCCGGATTGAAGTATAATAGTATTGAAATAAAACACTGTTTCACATTGTGAAACGCAAGGAGGAGCAAATATGGAAAAGCTTATTGAAAAAATAAGTCAGACCGGTGTTATCCCGGTAGTTAAAATTGACAATGCCGATGACGCTTTGCCGTTGGCACAGGCACTCAAAAACGGCGGACTTTGCTGTGCAGAGATTACCTTCCGTACAGATGCGGCTGAGGAATCCATCCGCAGAATTGCAAAGGAATACCCCGACTTCTTTATAGCAGCAGGCACAGTCCTCACTCCCGAGCAGGCAGACGCTGCCATGAACGCAGGTGCATCCTTTGTGGTAAGCCCCGGTCTCAATCCCGAGGTTGTTAAGCATTGTAATGAAAAGGGTTATCCCATAATCCCCGGCGTATGCACACCTTCAGAGGTGGAAGCGGCTATGTCACTGGGACTTACATATCTTAAGTTTTTCCCTGCAGAAGCAGCCGGCGGTGTTAAGATGATTAAGGCTATGGCAGCACCCTACACCAAGGTTAAATTCATGCCCACAGGCGGCGTAGGTGTTAACAACCTGGCTGATTACTTGAACTGCAAAGCAGTGTATGCTTGCGGCGGCAGCTGGATGGTACCTGCAGATAAAATTGCAGAAGGCAAATTTGATGAAATAGAGCAGCTTACCAAAGAAGCTGTAAAACTTTTGGAGGAGATAAGAGCATGAAAAGAGTAGTTACTTTTGGCGAGATAATGCTTAGACTCGCACCCAACGGATATTACAGATTTTTCCAGAATGACCAGATGCAGGCTACATTTGGCGGTGGTGAAGCCAATGTTGCTGTATCACTGGCAAACTACGGCTTGGACAGCGTATATGTTACCAAGCTTCCTAAGCACGCAATAGGTCAGGCGGCTGTAGACAGCCTTCGTTACTTTGGTGTAGATACATCCAAAATCGTTCGCGGCGGCGAAAGAGTAGGTATCTACTTCTTAGAGAAGGGTGCTTCACAGCGTGGTTCTGTATGTATTTATGACCGTGCATATTCTGCTATTCAGCAGGCTAAGCCGGAGGATTTTGATTGGGACAGCATTTTTGAAGGTGCAGATTGGTTCCACTTCACAGGTATCACACCGGCTCTCGGTGCCAATGTAGTAGAAATCTGCAAAGAGGCTTGTGCAGCAGCCAAGGCAAAGGGTGTTAAGATTTCATGTGACCTTAACTACCGCGGCAAGCTCTGGACCAGAGATGAAGCAAGAGAAGCTATGACTGAGCTTTGCAAATATGTTGATGTATGTATTTCCAACGAAGAAGATGCCAAGGATGTATTCGGCATCGAAGCAGAGGATACAGATATATACGTCGGCAAGCTGAACCACGAGGGTTACAAGAGCGTGGCAAAGCAGCTGGCAGACAAATTCGGATTTGAAAAGGTTGCTATAACCCTGCGTACTTCCATTTCTGCCAATGACAATGACTGGGCAGGTATGCTCTATGACGGCGAGGATTACCACTTCTCCAAGACATACCACCTGCACATCGTAGATCGTGTTGGCGGCGGCGATTCCTTTGGCGGCGGTCTGATTTATTCACTTCTTTCCGGCAAGTCTTCCAAGGAAGCCATTGAATTTGCAGTAGCGGCATCCGCACTCAAACACACAGTAGAGGGCGATTATAACCGTGTAAGTGTCAGCGAGGTAGAAAAGCTCGCCGGCGGAGACGGCTCGGGCAGAGTTCAGAGATAATTTAATCCGAAACAATAAAAAAGATTGCATTAACCGTTTATTCGGTTGATGCAATTTTTTTATTTTTTGGGGCAAAGTATTTGATATAATAAAGGATGATAAATTGAAACCCCAATTTAACACCATCAAATACTCAAAGAGAGGAAACTGCATAATGAAAAAAATCACTCAATCCCACATTGCCGGATTTACCACTCACCTGATATTAACAGAAAAAGCAAAGTCAACCAAGGAAAAATATCTTCGTGACGTGATTGCATTTAAAAACTGGCTTGGCAAAAAAGAACTCACCAAAGAGATGGTGCTCTTATACAAAGACTATCTTATAAAAAATCATAAACCTGCAGGTGTTAACGGTGCTTTGTCATCGTTAAACAGCTTTTTTTCTTTTATTAACATGCATGAACTAAAGGCAAAATCCATAAAAATTCAAACGCGGATTTTTGCAAATAAGGATAAGGAGCTCACCCGTGCAGAATACGAACGTCTGCTAAATGCGGCACTCAGCAGAAAAAACAGACGTCTGTTTTTGATAATGAAGACCATATGCTCCTGCGGCATACGTGTATCTGAGCTTGAATATATAACTGCCCAAGCGGTCAAAACCGGCATCACAAATATAAACTGCAAGGGTAAGCTGAGACAGGTATTTCTGCCGGGACAGCTCTGTAAAATGCTGAGGGAATATATCAAGACCAATAATATAAAAAGCGGTCCCGTCTTTATTACTCGAAACGGCAATCCCCTGAACCGTTCAAATATATGGAAAATGATGAAAAGTCTCTGTGATGAAGCCAACGTACCCAAGGACAAGGTGTTTCCGCATAATTTCAGACATCTCTTCGCCAGGACATATTATTCAATTCAAAAAGATATAGTACGATTGGCAGATATTCTGGGTCACTCCAGTATAAATACCACACGTATTTATACTATGGAATCCGGTGATACCCACCGCCGTCAAATACAAAAACTGGGACTTGTAAGGTGCCTGAAATAAAAATACCACATAATTATCATTATGTAGTATTTATAAATATCGTTTTCACCTTTACATAGAAAAATTGTAACACATTTTTTGTTGTATGTCAATGATTTGTGCAAAAATTTGCAGATTTCATTATATGAATTCATGCCTAATAGACCAATGACTAAGCTAAAATATGGCATTGGTCTGTTTGCTGTGTGTAAAAACAACAATAACCATGTTTCCACCTCATCCGTCAGCTATCGCTGCCACCTTCTCCTCAAGGAGAAGGCTTTTTTCTTATCAATTAGCTTCTCTGTAGGCGGTAGTAAGGTATGTGCTTTTACTACATAATGATAATTATGTAGTAAACCCCACAGAAAGGAGACGCGAAAGTGAGTATAGAGTTGTTTAAGCATAATCAGACGGCATATGACACGGCTGTTTCCATGCTTGAAGAATTCGGCAAGGCGGCTGTGATACATCCTACAGGCACAGGTAAATCTTTTATTGCCTTTAAGTTGTGTGAGGATAATCCGCACAAGCGTATCTGCTGGCTGTCGCCCAGTGAGTATATATTCAAAACTCAGCTGGAAAACCTGCTCAAGACCGCGCCGGACTTTCAATACCATAATATCACCTTTATCACTTATTCCAAGCTTATGATAATGAACCCCGGGGAGATAGACGACCTCAGACCGGAGTATATTATTCTGGACGAATTTCACCGCTGCGGTGCTGCCGAATGGGGCAAGGGTGTGGAGCTGCTGCTGGAGCGATATCCCAAGGCTTCCATACTGGGTCTCTCCGCTACTGCCATACGTTACCTGGACAATCAGCGCAATATGGCAGATGAGCTTTTTGACGGCAATATAGCCTCGGAAATGACATTGGGCGAGGCTATAGTGAGGGGTATACTCTCCAAGCCTACCTACGTTATATCTATGTACTCATATCAAAAAGAGCTGGAAAAGTACGAAAGCAAGATTAAACTAAGCAAATACAAGTCGGTGCGTGCCAAGGCTGAAAAATACCTTGATACTCTGCGCAGAACTCTGGAAATGGCTGACGGCATTGACAGGATGTTTGCAAAGCACATGAGGGATAAAAGCGGCAAATACATAGTATTTTGTGCCAATATAGAGCACCTCAACGAGATGACCGCACTGGCACCGGAATGGTTCGACCGAGTAGACCCCGATGCTCATATATACAAAACATATGCCGATAACCCGGAGGCAAGCACGGCTTTCCGTGATTTCAAGGCGGACTCAAGCAGTCACCTGAAGCTGCTCTACTGCGTGGATATGCTCAACGAGGGCATACATGTGGAGGATGTATCGGGAGTTATATTGCTGAGGCCTACCGTGTCACCAATTATATACAAGCAGCAGATAGGCAGGGCACTGTCCGCATCGGGCAAGCGTGAGCCCATAATATTTGACATAGTAAATAACTTTGAAAATCTGTACAGCATCTCTGCCATAGAGGAGGAGATGCAGGTGGCTATGACTTATTACCGCTATCTGGGAGAGAGCAGGGAGATAGTCAATGACCACTTCGAAATAGTAGATGTGCTGCGTGACTGCAGCGAGATATTCCATGAGTTGGAGGACACACTGACCATATCATGGGATATGATGTACCTGCAGGCAAAGGCATACTACCAAGCCAAGGGCAATCTGGAGGTCCCCAGACGTTACAAGACGGCAGAGGGTTATTCCCTGGGAAATTGGATAGCCACTCAAAGGCAGGTGTACAACGGCACCATATACGGCGAGCTTTCAACGGAAAGGGTAGAGATGCTCACAGCCATAGGCATGCGTTGGGACAGCCTCAGTGATAATTCATGGGAGAGATTGTACACCGAAGCAAAAAAATATCACGAAAAACACGGCAACCTGAATACAAATATAAATTACATAAGTGAATCGGGCTTTCCGCTGGGTAAGCGGATATGCCAGCTTCGCTCTTACAGAAAGAGCAATATAAAAATCTCATATATAACTCCCCAAAGAATTGCCCTGCTTGATGAGCTCGGCATGATTTGGAATGTGCCCGACTATGTGTGGGAGGAGAACTACTCTGCCGCACTGGAATACTACCGGGAGCATGGCAATCTGGATATACCGGTCAGCTTCGTAGCTGCTAACGGCGTGAAGGCGGGAGTGTGGATACGCAATCTCCGCTCCATGCGCCAAAGCAATTCGCCAAGCTTTAACCTGACAGAGTATCAGATACAAAAGCTGGATGAAATAGGCATGCTGTGGACGGGTAAGTATGACCGCCTGTGGCAGGCAGGCTACGAAGAAGCCAAAGCCTACTACGAGGCTAACGGCAACCTGAATGTGCCCAATGCATACGTAACCGACACCGGCTATAAGCTGGGTGCATGGATATCCAATCAGCGGGAGAGTTACCAAAAGATGAAACCCCACCGCAAGGAGCTCCTGGATGCCATAGAAATGATATGGCAGAAGGACGACCCCTGGGAGGTACGCTTCTCCCTGGCAGAGGACTACTACAAGGAGCACGGCGACCTGAAAATATCCCAGACATATAAGCCCAAGGGAATGTGGCTTGGCAAATGGATAAACGAGCAAAAACACATCTACCACGGCAAACGCAAGGGCAAAGCCTTGTCTCAGGACCAGATAACCCGCCTGGAAGGTATAGGGATGGTGTGGGTATAAACATATTTTTTTACCCTCAATTCGAGCATTCGTTCTATAGATGTTAGAAAATACTTATTAGATTATAGAAAGAGAGAATATAACTAATGACATATATAGCTAAAAAACAAATTCCATTTAGTCCACCGGATATTACAGATGCTGAAATTAATGAAGTTATTGACACATTAAAGTCCGGTTGGATAACTACCGGTCCAAAGACAAAAAGGCTTGAAAAAATGCTGGCTGAATATGTTGGTACAAATAAAACGGTTTGTTTAAATAGTCAGACTGCGGCTGCAGAACTTGCGCTGCGATTATTGGGTATAGGAGAAGGTGACGAAGTTATAACTTGTGCTTATACATATACTGCGACAGCTTCTGTTATATGTCATGTTGGTGCAAAACTTGTAATGCTTGATTGTCAGACTAATTCATTGGAAATGGATTATGATGCGCTGGAGGCTTCAATAACAGAGCGTACAAAGGCGATAATCCCCATAGATATTGCAGGTATTCCTTGTAATTATGACAAAATTTTTGAGATTGTTGAAAAGAAAAAAACGTTATTCAATACTGAATCGCATACAGAGCTTGGTCACCGTATTCAAAAATCTATTGGAAGAATTGCTGTTATATCCGATGCAGCTCATGCTTTAGGTGCATCATATAAGGGTACAATGGTAGGTTCAGTCGCAGATTTCACCAATTATTCTTTTCATGCAGTAAAAAATTTTACTACTGCAGAAGGAGGAGCAATTACCTGGAGAACATTGTCCGGGATTGATGATGAAGAAATTTACAGACAAATCCAGCTCTATTCGTTGCATGGACAAAGCAAAGACGCACTTGCTAAAACGAAGCTTGGTGCTTGGGAATATGATATTGTCGGTACATATTATAAATGCAATATGACGGATGTTACAGCAGCTATTGGGCTTAAGCAGCTTGAGCGTTATCCGGACATGCTTAAAAGAAGGAAAGAAATAATTGAAAAATATGATAGTGCTTTACAACCTCTTGGTGTTGAAACACTCAGGCATTATTCAGATAAATGGCAGTCATCGGGACACTTGTATCTTACAAGGATTCCAAGTATTAATGCTGAGCAAAGAAACGAAATTATTATAAAAATGGCAGAACAGGGTGTTGCTTGCAACGTACACTATAAACCGCTTCCTATGCATACGGCATACAAAGAGCTCGGCTTTGATGTAGTTGATTATCCCAATGCATATTCTCATTTTGTAAATGAAATTTCTCTGCCACTTCATACATGTTTAACAGATGAGGAAGTTGAGTATGTGATTGAAAAATATATTGAAATTCTTAAGGGGTACATAAAATGATACTTAAAAAGTGGGAAGAACTTCCGATTGAACTTCAGACGGAAGAGGTAAGAAAATATTATGATATTCTTAGTAGAAAAAAAGTAAGTTTGTTTTTTAAAAGAATTTTTGATATTTTTGTATCTGCAATTATGCTGGTTATGCTTTCGCCGCTGTTTATAATTTTAGGAATTGCAATAAAAATTGATAGTGAAGGACCGATTTTTTATAGACAGATAAGAGTAACACAATACAATAGAAAGTTTCGTATTTTCAAATTTCGTTCAATGGTGCAGGGGGCAGACAGAGGTTCCCAGGTTACCATAAACGACGATATGAGAATTACCCGTGTTGGCAGAGCAGTACGTAAATATAGGCTTGATGAAATAAGTCAACTTATAGATGTTTTCCGCGGAACTATGACTTTTGTAGGAACACGCCCCGAGAGTCTCAAATATGTAGAAGCATATACACCTGAAATGATGGCAACGCTGCTTCTTCCGGCAGGTGTTACAAGTCTTGCAAGTATATATTTTAAGGACGAAGCAGAACTGCTGGACAATGTAGAAGATATAGATAAAGTTTATACTGAACAAATTCTTCCTGCTAAAATGTACTATAATCTTAAGGAGATTGAACAGTTCAGCTTTTGGGGAGATATAAAAATTATGTTTATGACATTCTTTGCGGTATTGGGGAAGGAATATCATCACGAATTAGAAATAGATAATCGAAAATCCAAAGAGGTGCAAAAAATATGATGACGGTTTCACTTTGTGTGGTAGCTTATAATGAGGAAAAGTTTCTTGGACGCTTGCTTGATAATATTACAAAACAGACATACCCTCATGAATTGACAGAAATTGTTCTAATAAATAGTATGTCAACAGACAATACAATTAAAATCATGAATGATTTTCAAAATTCAGATCATGATTTTAAAAATGTAGTTATTGCTGACAATATCAGCAGAATTCAGGCAGCCGGATGGAATGAAGCTATAATGAGTGCAAATGAAGAAGTAATAGTCCGCATTGATGCACATGCATATATGCCACCAAATTTTATTGAAAATAGAATGAAAAATATAGAGTTAGGCGAATTTGTTGCCGGGGGTCCGTGCTCAAGCATTTATGAAAATGATGATTCTTGGGGAAACCTTTTACTTAAAACAGATAATTCGATGTTTGGAAGTGGCATAAATGTTTGTAGAAGGGGGATTAAAAAAAACTATGTAAATACAATGTCGCACACTGCATATAGAAGAGAGGTATTTGCAAAGGTGGGTGGATTTAATGAAAATCTTGCCCGTACAGAAGATAATGAAGTTCATTATCGCATACGACAGGCGGGTTATAAACTATGCTTCGACCCGGAAGCAGTTTCTTATCAGTATGCAAGAAGCAGTTTGAAAAGAATGATTAATCAAAAATTTGGCAATGGATATTGGATAGGGCTCACCCTTGGTGTTTGTCCCGGATGTATTTCCGTTTTCCATCTTGTTCCGTGTGCATTTGTTCTAGGAATTATTCTTACAGCGTTTTTGTCATGCTTTGGAATATGGCAGCTTGCGTCGCTGATGTGGGGGTTATATGCACTTTTTGCAGTGGGTAATACAGTAATCACTGCTATAAATGATGGTTTTCATCTATTTACGCCGGTTATGCCTATTATATTTTTGCTCCTTCATGTGAGCTATGGTTTGGGCACACTTAAAGGAATTTTTGAAATGCCGTTTAAAAGAAAACAGCTTAAGGCATGCGATAGAATAGAAGAAGTAAAGGAATATGTAAAAAAATCTTTAGAGATTGGTTGTGAAGAGAATGTCTAAATATAAAATCGGTTATACAACAGGTGTATTTGATATGTTTCATATAGGTCATCTTAATATTTTAAGAAGGGCAAAGGAGCAGTGCGATTATCTTATTGTCGGAGTGTCAACGGACGAGCTTGTTCAAAAAAACAAGAACAAAACGCCTGTTATTCCGCTTGAGCAGAGAATGGAAATCGTTAAAGCAATAAGATATGTTGATGAAGTTGTGATACAACCTGATAAAGATAAGTTTGGTGCATGGCAAAAGTATAAATTTGACAAAATGTTTGTAGGCTCTGATTGGCAGGGAACGCCGGAATGGACTGAGTTTGAGAAGCAGTTTGCCCAAAGTGGTGTAGAGATAGTTTATCTTCCGCATACGGATGGTATAAGTTCAACAATGCTGACAGAAAAATTAAAAAAGTGATTACATAAAGGAGTACCAATATGTATAAGTATATGCGGAACAATCTTTCGAATGATTGGGGAATTTTGGAATTACAAGACAAGATACTTGAAATTGCAGTATATGTCGATAAATTTTGTGAAGAAAATAATATTGAATATTGTTTAATGGGAGGTTCGGCTCTTGGTGCAGTCAGGCACGAAGGGTTTATCCCATGGGATGACGATTTGGATATGTTTATGACTCCGGACAATTATGAGAAATTTGTAAAGCTTTTTAATGAAAAAGGAGATCATGAAAAATTCGTAGTAGAACCATTTGGTGAATTCGATAATATGATTACAATTGGAAAAGTCAGAGCAAAAAATACAACATTTATTGAACCCCAATTGGTTGAGTATAAAATAACACATTCAGTTTATATTGATATTTTTGTTCTTCATGTTTGCCCGGATAATTTTTTTAAGAGAATTAATCAATATGTTTGGTCAAAATATATAGTTGCAAAAACACAGTGCACAAAAGATTTAACAAGATACGGTTTTTTACTGCGTACAGTACTTAAGGTATTAAAGATCTCGCCAAGGTTATTCCTGGTAAAGTTTGCTTTAAAACAGGTATATAAATACAGGAACGAGCCTTCAAAATATTATTGTCATTTCTTGGGAAGAGCAACATTTAAAAACGGAAGATATGAACGCAAGCTTATTGACAGCACAAAGCGAGTTCCTTTTGAAAATTATGAGCTTTGCGTGCCAAACAGGGTAGAAGATTATCTTGCAGAACGTTTTGGAGATTATATGCAGATTCCAAGCATTGATGAAATAAAAAGATTTCAGCACGCAAGTGTGTGGGATACTGAAAAGGATTATAAGGATTATCTAAAAAAAGAACCTGCAATTGACAGAAAATACCTGTTTTAAAACGGAGGATAAGAATGAGCAGAGTAGAAGTTCTTGTTGCATGTATGAATCAAATTGATGATTCACTTTATAAAAAAATGAATTTACATACTGATGCAGTTCTTGCAAATCAGTTTGATGAATACTCTTATCGTGAATATACTGAGGATGACGGAAGCAAAGTAAAGCTTGTTTCAACAGCAGACCGAGGTGTAGGAAAAAACAGAAATAAGGCACTTATGAATGCAAGCGGTGAGTATCTTTTATCGGCTGATGAAGATATGATATATGTTGATAATTACGAAAAAATTGTGTTAGAAGCATTTAAAAGGAAGCCCGATGCAGATATGATAGTATTCAATCTTAACTATCTTAATCGCTTTACGCCCGGAAGAACACCGGTTACTAAGTTTAAAAGATTGCATATCTTTAATTCAATGAGATACGGGGCAGCAAGAATTGCTTTTAAACGTTCTTCACTGGAAAAAGCATGTCTTTCATTTTCTGTTCTTTACGGTGGCGGTGCAAGATATAGTTCGGGTGAGGATTCTCTTTTTATAAGAGATGCTTTCAAAAAAAAGCTAAAGATGTATTATTGCCCGATTGTAATTGCTGATGTAAAGCAAGAGGACTCTTCATGGTTTAAGGGATATACCGAAAAATATTTTAGGGATAAAGGCGTTTTGATTGCAAATTGTTTCCCTGTTTTAAAACATGTTTTGGTGTATTATTATTCTTTTCAGATGAGGAATCTTACCAAAGAGTTTGGATTTAAAGATATATTAATGCTTATGCGAGAGGGATATAGAGAATTTAAAAATTTATAATGATTGGGAGAGTATTATGAGAGTTATTATAACCGCTGATGATTACGGAATGTGTCATATAGTTGATGAGGCGATAGATGCAGGAATTAAAAACAATTTTATTTCCTCTACAAATGTTATGGTTAATATGGAAACATTTCATAATGCATATGATTTAAGAAAGAAATTTCCTCACATTTCAGTTGGTATACATTTTAATGTGACAACAGGAAGGTCTATTCTTTCTCGTGAAGAAATTCCCACACTTATAAGAAAAGACGGAACATTTTATCCTGTTGGTGACTTCAAGAGAAGATTTGCAAAAGGTCTTATAAAGGAGTGCGATTTGGAAAAAGAGCTTTGTGCACAATATGAGCTTTTTAAGGATGCTTGTGGTGATGCGGACTATTGGAATACGCATGAGAATTCTTCGCTTTCTATAAGAACTTTTCCTGTTTTTGCAAAGGTTGCAAAAAAGTATTCAATAGCTGCCACGAGAACATTTCAAAGAGTTTATTATGATAAAATAAATCTTGGCACAAAACAAACAATAAGGGAATTTTTGGTTAAAAATTTTTTTGAACTTTGGTTTACGAGAATAAGGAAACAATTTAAAATGCCAAATGCACGTATAGCAAGTTTTAATAAAATAAGCAAAACAGAAGGTAATATTCTTGTTGATGCGCTTATAAAAAGTAAAAAGGATTTGATCGAGGTTGTTTTTCATCCAGCAACTGACAGCGAACATGAGTGCTTTGGTAATATTTCAACTGAAAGGGTAAAGGAGTATAATTATACTTCTTCTTCGGACACTCTTAAAAAGTATAAAGAATACGGAATTGAAATTGCTAATTTTAAAGCATTATAGATTTTGAAAGGTGATTTTTAAATGGCAGATAAAAAGAAGCTACTGTTTGTGATTAATAATCTTCAGACTGGTGGTGTGCAGACCAGCCTCATTAATCTGATTAATGAAATTCACGATAAATACGAAATAACAGTTTTAAGCTTTGCATTCAAAAAGGAATATTGCGATATTTTCCCTGAAAATATAAATATTATAGGTCTTAAATCTCCATATAAATATTTGGGATTTTCGCAGGGTGAATTGAAAAATCATCAGTGGTTTTATATCAACAGAGCTGCTTGGGCAATGTTAATCCGTGTTGTTGGAAGAAGTAGGGTTATTCCTTTGATGAATATTTTTCAAAGAAAAATAGGCTCTTTTGATTGTGCGATTTCATATTTGCATGAGTGCCCGCAAAAAAATACTTATGGAGGTTGCAATGAATTTGTATTAAAAAGGGTTAAAGCAAAGAAAAAAATAACTTGGTTGCATTGTGATTTTGAGCTTTGTGGTGCCAACAATGCTTTCAGCAAAAGTATTTACAGTAAATTTGATACGATTGTCGCTTGTTCTGAAGGTACAAGAGCATCGTTTGTGAAATGTTTGCCTGAGCTTGCAGATAAATGTAAATCTTTGAGAAATTGCAATAACTATGAAAAAATAAAAGAACTTTCAAAATGTGCTTTCATGTATGATGAAGAATATTTAAATATTGTAACAGTTGCCCGCTTAGCAGAAGAAAAAGGAATTGAACGAGCAATTTATGCTGTAAATCAATGCATAAATAAAGGTTATAAAGTAAAGTATCATATTATTGGAAGCGGAGATCAGGAAAAGGTTTTAAAAAATCTTGTTAAAGAAAACGGTTTAAGTGATGATACAGTAATCTTTTATGGAAATCAGACCAACCCTTACAGATACATAGTTAATGCTGATTTGTTTTTGCTCCCTTCTTATCATGAAGCTGCCCCCATGGTGTTTGATGAAGCTGCATGCCTGGGAGTACCTGTTATTGCAACTCAAACTACATCTACCGATGAAATGATAATAAAAAGCGGTAATGGTATTGTGTGCGAAAACAGCCTTGAAGGAATAACAAAAGCAATGGAAAAGGTGTTAAGTAATCCTCGTTTATTAAACGAAATAAAACATACGTTGCAAAATAAAGAATTCAACAATGCTGAAATTATCGCAAACTTTGATAAAATTATTTTCTGAAAACATTTAAAGGATAGCTATTGTACAACATATTAAAACGGAAGGATAACTAATGAAAATGTTTACAAAAAACAAAACTGTTAGGAACGCATTATTTTTAGCTATAATAAATGTGCTGTTAACTACCGTCGCACAAGTGTCGGGTAGTTCTGTTTTGATATAGTACGACAAAAATCAAAAGAATTAAGGAATATTAAGTGTAATAACGATATAGTTATAAAACAATTTGATGATATGTTAAAAAAGGAGTTTTAAACACATGGAAGGAACAAAACCAATAAATAAATATTATATATTTACTACGTTATTGTTGGTATTTGCTGTGTTTTTTAGTTATGTTCTAAATAATAATTTGTTGGTTTTAGTTTCAGTATTAATGGTGTGTGCAATGATATTTTTTGCTGATCTAAAAACAGCTACTTGCATGCTCTTCTTGTTCAGTGCATTTTCTTATATAATAGTTTATAATGCAATAAGTCTTATTGTAATAGTAGCAGTTATATACATTTTTAAAATTATATTTCAAGCTAAAATTAATAAGGCTTTTATGGTTGTTACTTGTTTACTGTTAGGATATTGTATACTGTTCTATGACACAACAGTAGATTTTAAACTTGGAGATATTATAAGTATAGTATTTTTTTTGCTTATGGGAGTTGTATGTTCAATAATAAAAGAAGAGGATTTTCAAGAGGTATTTAAGTGGTATCTTATTGGATTTGTAATTTCAGCTGTAATGGGTATGTTTGCTTCACAGATACCATCACTTGCTGCAATAAGCAATATAGATTATCTTGTTATCGATAATTATACAACGCAAGAAAATAGGTATGATATAATTCGTTATGCAGGACTCTCGTATGATCCGAATTTTTTCTCACTGTCGGTTTGTATAATTGTTTCAGCAATTTTGTTCGGCACAAAAAACAATTTAGGTATTAAAAATCTTTTTCTTGTTTTGTTTCTTACAGTAGTAGGCTTTTTTACTTATTCAAAAAGCTATGTTATTATGATTGCTGTAATTTACGCAATTTATTTTTTAAAAAACGATAAAAATTCAATCAAGAGAATAATTTTTGGTGTTATGTTGAGTATGCTTTTTATAATGATTGATCGTTATTTAAATTTGGGAATTGTTCAAAATATTATGAGAAGATTTGAAACAGACAGTGCTACAGGAAATATTACCACAGGAAGAACCGCTTTGTGGAAAGAGTATTTTTATTATATAATCGATGATGTGAAAATTATGCTTTTTGGAAAAGGATACAATGCTCATTCTTTAAGAAAAGCAGCACACAATACTTATATTGAATATTGGTATCATTTTGGAATTTTTGGATGTGTTTTGTGGATAGCTTATTTTTATGTTTGTTTTACTGCTATAAAATCCAAAATAAAAAATATGGACACTAAAAAAAATCATATTCCGTTGATATCATTTGTTGTATCAATATTTTTCTTAAATACTTTGAGGTTTGAGCATACGTGGATACTTCTTTGCCTTTCATTGTATTCATTGAAATTACCATTAAAAAGTGAGGTGCTTACTGTAAATGATAACATTAAGTATAATAGTTCCGGTGTATAATGCAGAAAAATATCTTGAAAAATGTATAGATAGTATTTTGAATCAGACATACGCTGATTATGAGGTTATTCTTGTTGATGACGGAAGTGTTGATAATTCGGTTTTGATATGTGATTTATATGCTGAAAAAAATGAAAAGGTAAGGGTTATACATAAGTTAAATGAAGGTCTTGTTGCAGCAAGAAAGACAGGTCTTGAAAATGCAAACGGAAAATATATAGGTTTTGTAGATAGTGATGACTATATAGCAGAGGATATGTATGAAAGTCTTATGCAGTCTGCACTTAAAAATGATGCTGATATTTCTGTAGGTGGCCTCAAATTGGTTTATTCTGACGGTAATTCAAATGAAGTGTTAAATCAATTTGAACATGGATATTATACTAGAGAAAGAATGGAAAAAGAAATTTTCCCAAAAATGCTTTATTATTCAGGATTCATAAAATACGGGATAGTTCCGGGTGTTGTAATTAAAGTTTTTAAAAAAGAAGTTTTACAAAAAGGTATTGAAAAAGTAGATAACCGTATTAAAATGGGTGAAGATGTTGCAATTACATTTAATACAATTTTTTATGCAAAAAGCATCAGCTTTGTTGAAAATGCAGGATATTACTATGTTCAGCATGAACAGTCTATGATACATAAATATAGTCCAAAAAGACTTGATGAAGCTATGCACTTGTATGATTGTTTATATAGTATTAAAGATAAATCATTTGAATATCAGCTTGATAACTTTTTTGCATATCAATTTATTTATGCAGTTACGGAATGTCTTGCTTCCAAAGAGCTTGATGCAGTAAAGAAGGAAACGGAAATTAAAACTATCTTGTCAAGTTCAAAAGCAAAAAAAAGTTTGAAATGTGCACATCTTAAAAAAGTTCCTTTTAAACAGAAAATAAAAATATTTTTGATAAAAAGAGGCTATATAAGCGTACTTATAAAATTATTTGGTATGAAGGGGTAGATTAATATGAAAATTGATATTAAAAAAATTCAACAGATTGAATCTGCTATGCTTAAAGAAACCGTTAGTATTTTAAATAACAATAATATAACATTTTATATGTTTGGAGGAAGTGTTTTAGGTACAGTTAGACATAAGGGCGCTATCCCTTGGGATACGGATATGGATATCATAATTCCACTTCCTCAGCTTAATAAAGCAAAAAAACTTTTGCGAGAAAATTTAAGCGATAGATTCATTCTTACAGACCTTGATGACGATCCTAAATATAAAAATCTTTTTCCAAGGGTGGCTCTTGCACACACATCTCCTGATACCTTACATATTGATATTTTTCCGCTTATTGGCTTGCCAAACGGGTATGAAGCTCAGAGGAAATTGTGTAAATATCTTTTGAAAAAGCAAAAAACATTTGTTATTTATAAAAATATGCGTTTTAATATTGCAAATCCTAATTCAGTAAAGCTTTTCATAGGTAAAATGATTGAAATTTTTTGTTCCCCGTTTTCTAGAAAACAGCTCAGAAAGCAATATTACAAAATTTTAAATCGCTATCCGTATGAAACAGCAGAATATGTAATGAATGCTTGCGGGCATAACGGAGAGAAAAATATAGTAAAAAAAGACGTGTTTGGAAATGCGGTATTATTCGATTATGAGGATATAAAAGTTCCTATACCGGAGCAGTGGGATTGGTATTTAAAACATTATTATAGCGATTATATGTCATTTCCTCCCGAAGAAGAGATTAAGCCGTGGCTTTCGTTTACACTTGATATTGATGATAGTGATTATGAAACAGTAAAGGAGCTTTTAAATTAAAATGAATCGTAGTAGAAATGCAGCATTTAATTCAGCATCTCAGCTTTTACTTCAGCTTGTAACTGCAATCTGTGGCTTTGTTGTTCCAAAACTTTTACTCGAAAGTTTTGGTTCTGTAGTAAATGGTACCGTAACATCAATAGCGCAGTTTATTGGCTTTATTTCACTTCTTGAAACTGGTTTTTCAAGTGTTGCAAAGACGGCGTTATATAAACCTTTAGCTGAAAATGACAGGGACAGCATAAGCGGAGTGTTTAATGCCTCGGATGCATTTTTTAAAAAAATTGCACTAATATTTGTATTTTATTGTTTTGTGCTCGCATTTGTATTTCCGTACATAGGCAAAAATAATTATGATTTTTTTTATAATTTTTCGCTTGTACTTATAATTGGTATAAGTACATTCGGACAATACTATTTTGGAATTTCCTATAATATACTTTTTAATGCTGCTCAAAAAGCATATATAGGGACAAGCCTTCAAATCATTACAATAGTTCTCAATGCTATTGTAATAGCGGTTATGATAAAATTAGGTGCAGGAATACATGCAATAAAACTTGTCAGTTCACTTGTGTTTATTGTAAAGCCGATAGTAATAAATCGTTATGGAAAATGGCTTTTTAAAATTAATTCAAAGGTAGAAAAAAATTATGATGCACTTTCACAACGATGGGATAATTTGGGTCAATGTGTAGCACTTTATGTGCACACAAAGACAGCTTATGTGATAATGACAATATTTTTAACGATGATAGAGGTTTCTGTTTATTCAGTATATTCACTTGTTACAACAAGTCTTTCTGCGATTATTACAGGAATTTCGTCTGGCTTTGTTCCTGGGCTTGGAAATATCTATGTGCGTAAAGAAAAAGAAAATTTTAAAAAGATTTTTAGCGTTTATGAATTTGTAAATACATTCGTAACAGTCGGCTTTTTTACTATTGCTACAGTGCTGATTATTCCGTTTGTAAAAGTGTATACGCAAAATATAACTGAAGGAAATTATATAAGACCACTTTTTGCGTTTTTGCTAATATTAGGAGAAATGGTTTACTGCATGAGACTTCCGTATAATTATATGATTACAAATGCAGGACATTTCAAGCAAATTAAAAAGGGAGCTTATTTAGAAGCAGGAATGAATATCGTAATATCTTTGTGTCTTGTTTTTAAGTTGGGTATAGTAGGATTGGCAATAGGAAATCTTTCTGCTATGGTATACAGAACGTGTTCTCTTGTGGGATACTGTTCCAAGAATATAACAAGACTAAGCCAAACGAATTTTTATTTAAGAACATTTTTAAATATTCTAGCTGGGGTCTTGGGTGGAGTTATATGCTTAATGATTAAACCAGATGTTAATAATTTTATGAATTGGTTTACATATGCTATTGTTGTTTCAGTGATAATTTTTACCATGCTTATAATTGTAAATGTTATTTTTTATAAAAACGATATTAAAGTACTCTTTTTAAAATGTGTAAATATAGTGAAGAAAAACTAAAGGATGGTTGTTATGAATAAGATAAAAAAAATAGTAGGATTATTGCTTTATAACTGCATTGCAAAATATTTACCGGTTTCTTATGCTCAGCCAAAAATTGGTCAGCAGCATATACGAGCATTATGCGGAAAGCTTATTTTAAAAAAATGCGGAAAAAATGTCAACATTGAAAGGAATGCGGTTTTTTCTTCAAAAGTTGAGCTTGGTAATAATTCCGGTATAGGGATAAGAGCTTCTATTGCCGGAAAGTGTATAATAGGCAATGATGTTATGATGGGTCCTGATTGTGTAATATATTCTCGCAACCATAGTTTTTCAAATACAGGAATTCCTATGTGTCAGCAAGGTTATCAAGAAGAAAAAACGGTTATTATAGGTGATGATGTTTGGATTGGCGGAAGAGTTATTATTCTTCCGGGTGTACATATAGGAAATCATTGTGTAATAGGTGCAGGTTCTGTTGTTACGAGAGATATTCCTGACTGGGCAATAGCAGCAGGTAATCCTGCGAGGGTAAAGAAATATAGAAAAGAAGTAACAGGTTGATTTTGCGGATTATTAAATATTATAAAGACAGTGAATAAGAATTGATTTATAAGAATTTGAGGAGGAAAGTGCTATGAATAAAGCTTTTAATGGAGCAGACAGATTGCAATTATTTGGGTTAGAGGTAATTTCGCTTGTTTCACAAGGAAAAACAGAAACAATAACAGAAATTGAAAAACACATTGATGATGTTAATCTAATTCAATATATTAGAGAAAAATATCGTAACGATATGTTTAATACTTTTGAAGATGATTGCCCATATAATCTGAATGATTGGAATAAGGCATTTTCTGAATATAGTGGCTATATTCGAGGAAATGAAAGAAGAAAATATGGTATATGTAACGATAGTGATGGCCTTTTGCTGTTACTTGCATTATTGTTGGAGATAGTGGCTGATAAATAGATTTAAGGGGACAGAGTGGGACGTACAGTTTCAAAAGAATCTTAAAGAAACCAAAAATACGATTCATATATTGAAATCTTCGCACTAACTATCTCGTATTGATTTTGATTTGGATGACGGTGTTAAAGTGAACTACGAGAAGGTTCATACATCTTTTGGCAGAATAAAACGTGATATTTAGCAAAAATTAGAGGCTGAAGAATGGAGTTAAGAATGAGTATAAAAAAATTTGTGAATTTTTATAACAGTATAAAAGTTGATGAATACATAGAGAAAGTAAGAAAACCAGTTTATCATTATACTTCCCCTGCAGGATTAAAGGGAATTGTTGAAAATGGTACATTTCGCTTTACAGATAGGTTTTATCTCAACGACAAAACTGAAGGTGTATATGTATTAAATCTATGTGTTAATAATATTAAACATTTTGATTTTTTGAATAATAGATTTAAGAAGGTATTTATTGACAAATGTAATATACGAATTAAGCAACCACAACGTAACAATTTTTATGTTTATCAATGCTGTTTTTCTGTCGATAAGGATAGTTTATGTTTATGGAATTACTATACGAAGTCGGAGGGTATAAAAGGTTATAATCTTAAAATAAACACGACTGATTTACCTAACAAAATAAAACCCGAACTATACGATAACGACAGATCTCCAAAGCTTCGTTTTGGCAAAGTAATTTATGATAAAATTAGGCAACTTGAATTACTGTATGAAATTATTAAACAATTTTTTGAATTTTGCCAAAAGGATGCAATATCGGGTGAACAGTTTATATGCGATTATTTAGTTGATAAAATAATGCATTTGGGCACATTCTTCAAGATGGATTGCTTTGAGATTGAACATGAATATCGTTTGGTATTTGATTTGTTTTTACAAGATGATGGAACTTATGCGGTAATTAAGAATAAACAAAAATTTTATGAGAAAAATGGAGTGTTTGTTCCGTGTGTAGATATTTCATTTGAAAAAGATTTGTTAATTGGTATAGGTGTTTCTCCGACGTTGGATTATTGTGCAGCTAAAAAAAGCGTATTGAGAATGACTGGGTCTAATTACGAGAATATTTCTTCTGATACTATATATGAGTCGCAAATTCCTGTACGATATTAATAAGCGAGACGGTGGCGGAGTGACTGACGGAGGGGACGTACATTTTCTGTCAACTTTTTGACAAAAATATAGAGCCCATGCACAGGCAAAGGCTCATTTTATGCCAATTATGTCATGAAAATAAGGTGAGGTAGAATAAAAATGGAGCCTATCCCATTGAAGGGCAGACTCCACTAACAACCTTCGCTCGGTCAGTTTTTATTTTACCGACGAGTCAGAACCGTCACTCGTCATCATTTAGCGAAGCGAACATCCCTGTTCCTCAATATTATTATATTATGACAAATGAAAAATGTCAAGATGTTTTTGGAAATTTATATAATTGGGAGAAACAAACAGTAAAATTCGAATTTAAGTTGAAAAAAATCAAATAATGGTGTATAATATACCTTGTCGGAGCATTTCTCCGATAAGGTAAGACCAAAAACAGTGTAAAAGCTGGGCGGTTATGCCATCATCTCCATGAAAGGGGGTGATAGCTTATGGAATATGTGTACATAATGATGTATGTAATTACTTTGATTGTGTTAATCATAACCATAAAAAAATAACGCCAGCCCGCCAAAGCTAATGCGTTATTTTTTTAAATAACTAATTTGTTGTGGCATAACCGTTTGAGGTCTTGCCTTTTTCTATTTTTATTATATACCCAATTAATGATTTTGTCAACAAAAAATTCCATGACACATAAGCAATTCCCTCTTAAATATATTTTTACGGAGAAAAACTATGACTATATCACAAAAACTAACAATTGAATTAATAAGATACGAAATATCAGCTACGCCTGCTAATCCGGAACTTTTGGAAGCGGTAAATGACGAAGTGCTTGAAGCTGTATACAAATTTGCCACTGAACAGGATATTGCATACATAGTCGGCTCTGCACTGTCCAAACTCAACTTGCTTTCCGGTGATGCCAAGACTGCATTCTTCAATGAGCAGCTTGCAAGCGTGTACCGCTATGAAGGCATGAAGCACGAGCTTGAGAATATTACAAATCTGCTTGAAACTGAGGGCATAGCCTTTATGCCGCTCAAGGGCTCCGTAATCAGAGAGATTTATCCCAAACCGGAAATGCGTACAAGCTGTGATATAGATGTATTAATTCACAAAGAGGACTGTCCGGCTGCGATAAATGCCTTGGTTGAAAAGCTTAACTACACCCGGCTTGGCAATTCAACCTTACACGATTATCAGTTTGTCACACCTGCAGGCGTTCATGTGGAACTGCATTATACACTGTTGGAAGACGACTGCATACCAAAAGCCGGTTTGATTATAAAAGATGTCTGGGACCACGCTTCGCCAATTGATAACTGCCAATATCACATGAGGATGACTAACGAAATGTTTATGTACTACCACATCGTACATATGGCAAAGCACTTTCTTCGTGGCGGATGCGGCATTAAGCCCATTATAGACCTGCTGATATTGCAGAGAAAAACGCCCTTCGATAATGATATATTAACCCATATGCTGGGCGCTTCTTCGCTTCTCAGCTTTTACAATGCTGTCACCGATTTGTCAAATGTGTGGTTCGCAAACAGTGAGCACAGCGAAATAACCAAGCAAATGGAAAAGTTTATTTTCGATGGCGGAGTTTATGGAAATATTGATAATTCAGCTGCCGTATCTGCAAGCAGGGGAGAAAGCAAGCTAAAATCATTTTTGCACCTGATGTTTCTGCCCAGACAAAACCTTGAAGTAATATATCCGAAACTTAAAAATAAACCATATCTCCTGCCGTATTACCACATAAAACGACTGTGCAGAGTATTTAATAAAGATAAAAGAAAAAAGATAACAACACTGACATTAGCTCGTAACTCCGTCACAAACGATAAAGTCGATTCGGTAGGTAATATGCTGCATAATCTGGAGCTGATATAAAATACCGTATTGTATATCATTTGATGAAATAAGTTTGAATTGCAAGTTGAAAAAAATCAAATAATGGTGTATAATATACCTTGTCGGAGCATTCCGACAGGGCAAGACCAAAAACAGTGTACAGAAAAGGCGGTTATGCCATCATCTCTTTGATAAGGAGGTGATAGCTTATGGAATATGTGTACATAATGATGTATATTATTACTTTGATTGTGTTAATCGTAACCATAAAAAAATAACGCCAGCCCTTCCAAAGCATTAGCGTTATTTTATTAAATAATTCAAATGTCTTGGCATAACCGTTTGAGGTCTTGCCTTTTTCTATTTTTATTATATACCCAATTTATGATTTTGTCAACAAAAATTTCCGTGACACACAAGCAAATCCCCCAAAACTGCAAACGCAGCATGTTCGGCACATCCTAAAGGCTGTGCCCTACGGTTCACGATTAAGCCATATCCATGGATTAACCTTGTTATTCACATTGCGGTTAAATTTCATTTGTACATTGTTTTTGTGCATAGATAATGATATAATC